>DASSFL010000266.1:0-21730 GCA_035694525.1 Candidatus Udaeobacter sp.
ATCTTCGGGCCCGGAACGCCGCCAGCGGTGGCGAGGAAATGCTGCGCTTGCGAGCTTATGAAAAATTGCAGAATCTCGTGGCGCGGGGCGCGGTCAAGAAGAACGGCAAGAAATACAAGGGGTTGCCTTCGGCTTTGGCCAACGCGATCGCTCAGCAGAATGGCCATCTTGCTGGTGTAAAATAACCGAACCCTGCTGGTTCGAGGGAATTCCGGATGCTAGGCGAATATTTGCCGGTTCTCCTGCAAATCCTCGTAGCCGCCCTCTTCGCTACTTCCGCGTTGGCTGTCAGTGTGCTGGTAGGCAAGAGTGGAAAACGTACGCCTGCCAAAGATACTCCATACGAATGCGGCATGATTCCCCAGGGGGAACACCAGCCGCGCTTCAGCGTGAAGTTTTACGTGGTGGCGATGCTTTTTATCCTGTTCGACGTCGAGATCGTGTTCATGTATCCGTGGGCAGTCGTGTACCGCGACGCTATCAGACAGAGCTGCGTTATTTTCTGGAGCATGCTCAGCTTCATCACAATCCTGATGGTCGGCTACGCTTACGCGGTGAAAAAAGGGGCCTTGGATTTTAAAAGGTAAGGACGAACAGAATCGGCGTCTGCAAATGCTCGCGACGTGTTCTCGCCGCGAATCTCAATTAGGCGATTCCACATTTCTCCTCGCGTTGTTCCTCTCCCAAGAGGCGGAAAGCCCTATGGCGGTGGATTGCCACCGTGCCCGCTGGCTTTGCGGTCTATCTGCTAATTAACTGGAGCGTGAGCGGAGACCCATTCGTCTTCCTGCAAGCCCGAAAGAGGTTTTTTGACCAGTCGTTCGCCTTGCCGTTAACGGGAATTCTGCAAGCAATTTGGGCTCACTGCCCTACTCCTCACGAAGCAGAAATGGTGGGCACAGGAGCTGTTTTTCGTAGCGCTCGGTTTTGTCTGCACGATCATTAGTTGGATCAAGCTGCGTCCGGCTTCGCCATGTGGGTGGTTGGGTCCTGGATTCTTTCCGCGAGTGTTAACTTTTTTCGGAGCATGCCACGTTACACACTAACGATATTTCCGATTTTCATCCTCTTCGCACTGCTTGGTAGAAACCGCTTTTGGGCCGGCCTCCTCACAGCCTGGTCACTATTGTTTTGCGCGTTGTTTGCCCCGCTATTTGCCCGTGGTGAATGGGCGTTCTGATATTTTAGGAATTAAGCCCTGGGTGTGAAATTGCGAACGATCATTTTCTCATCGAGTAACGATCCGGAGCCTTTTGAGTCGCTAAAGCACGGACGCGCGATGGCAAGAACTCTCGCAGCCGTCGCCGTCCTGGCGAAGGAAGGTCCTGACGCCGCTCCGCGATTTCTGCCGGTTCTGGTGGTATTGAGCGTCCTTCTTTGGTTCTATACCACGACCGGTGGGCGACAGATTTTTGTTAAGGAGGTGTTAGGTGGCGCGTACGATTCCCAAGCGGAACATTTTCTGCAGGGCAACGTGGACGTCGATACTGCGGCGATCGGCCATGAAGCAATGATCGTCGACAGCAAAGTGCGCATGTACTTTGGACCGTTCCCGGCTTTCCTTCGAATTCCATTGAATTTCGTCTACCCGGCGGGACATGGAAAATGGTCGCGAGTTTCGGGATTTTGCGCGGGAATCATTGCGCTGTGTGCCTTTGCAGGCCTGATGCGCACAGCCTTGCAGTTCTCTCCACTTTCCTTACGGGCCCGCAACTGGGTGGGAAACGCATGCATTGTCGGGTTCGCGCTCGGCTCGCCGTTGCTTTTGTTACTTGGAAATCTTTCTATCTACGACGAAGCGATTATCTGGGGCCTGGCTTGGTCGCTTGCCGCATTGTACTTCGCTCTTCGCTCGCGACAGGTCGAGACCCATGCCTTAACGCGTTCATTACTCGGATTCTCCCTGTGCGCCGCCGGAACTTTACTTTCCCGAGTCACTTTTGGCATACCGTTCATTTTAATCGCTCTACTTCTTGCTCTCCGATTGCCGCGAGAGAATCGAATAGGTAATCTGTTGGCCCTTCTTCTTCCACTGGGCGCTGCCTTTGTGTTTTATATTTGGTTAAGCTACGCAAGATTTGGCAGCTTCGTTGGAGTCAACTACGACTACTACGTCAACCCGGTCCATAACGAATTCGCGCACAAATACGGTCTGTTCAGCCTGCGTCGTATTCCCTTTAGTCTTGCTGATTATTTCAGCCTGCGCTTTCCAGGCACCGAACGTCAGCCGCCCTTTCTCATGGCCAATCGACATTCCTATAATTATCCTTCTCTCTTTTCCAACCCTGACAGCGAGGTATATATCTCTCTCCTGTGGTCGTCCAGTTGGATGGTCTTTGCCGCCTTTATGGGAATCACATGTTTGTTTCGCCGCAAAGGATTCAACCTCTTTGCGCGAGGGGCGACCGTGGCTCTCCTTGCCCAATTTGTTTGCATCCTATCGTATTTCGTGCTCGCCCAACGTTACGCCACCGATCTCTATCCTTTCCTGATCTTTTGTCTGGTCGTCTTTCTTGGCTCAGGCGGAACAATCTTACTAAGATCGCGTCATCTGTTAATTGGACTGGTCGCTCTATCGGTTGTCATAAACTCGCTGGCAACCGTTTCCTGGTTAGTTGATGCCGACCAAAACGTGCCGCCCGAAACAAGGGCCTCTTGGGAAAGGTTGGTAGGCCGCCATTCCTATGAGAAATGGAAGTAAAAACCTCTGTGATGTCTAAGGACAAATTACGGGCGGCTCGCGACAGCGACCTTTGGATTGCACTTGGACTAGCGCTGTTTGCAGTGATCGCATTTTACTTCTCGACCAAGGCAACGCTCCACGACCTGGATTACACAAATCAGATTGCTTCAGTTTTGCTCCACGGCCAGCTGGGTCTTCAGGAAAAACCGCCTGACTGGCTTAACGAGATGATTCCGTGGGAAGGCAGATACTACTCAGCCTTTCCTCTGGGAGCAGTACTTAGCATGCTTCCCGTAGCGCTCCTGCGAAACATGGGCCTGATCCAGAGTTTTCCTGGGCGTGTCTTAGCAGCCTTGATCGCCGGCTTATCCGTTTATTTCTTGTTCGGACTCGCGAAGGCATTCGGAGCCGATTACTCCAGCCTCAAAAGCAAATCGACAGCTCGCAGGATTATGTTGGCCCTGTTGCCGATTTTCGGAAGCTGGACATGGTGTAACCTAGGATTCGGCGGCGCCTGGCAAATCGCTCTTGGTCTGGCTTTGCTGGGGCAAACCGCAGCGCTCTATTTCACCTTAGCCCGACCATCACCGTTTATCGCAGGAGCGTTCTTCACTCTGGCTTTTGGGAATCGCACCGAGTTGCTGATCACAATGCCCCTTTACCTTTACTTGTTCTGGCATCAGCCAAACGGAAAAGTGTTCACATGGAAAAACCTAAAGCGAGGCGTTCAGGAAAACAGACAGATGCTCATTCGTTTTCTGATCCTGCCTGTAATACTCGCGCTCGCAACCGCTGCTTATAACTTCGCGCGTTTCCATTCCATTTTCGATTTTGGTTACATCCACATCCCGGAAGTGCGCGACGAGCCTTGGTATCAGCACGGTCTATTCTCAATACATGCTATCCCGTGGAATATCTACACCATGTTATTTCAAGGCTTTGAAAGCATTGATTACTTTCCTTATATTCGGCCAAACGGCTTTGGCTGTTCGATCTTTTTGGCTAGCCCTTTCCTATGCTTCCTGTTTCGCCAAGGCGGACGATATAAAGTAGTCGCATGGGTAGCTATCAGCGTTTTAACACTTGTGCTTTGGTTGCACGGAAATCCGGGCAGTTGGCAATTCTCCTATCGCTATGCCATGATCTTGCTTCCCTGGATGTTCCTTCTGCTGACCGGTAACGGGCCTGCCAACTTATCTGTTCCCGAAATCTCGCTATTCGCTGTCTCAGTAGCAATCAACGCCCTAGCCGCCTGGCTATTTCTCTGGACCGACCAAATTCAGCCATAAAGCACGAATAAACACTAATTGGCACAAAGAGCGGCGGATCAGTGCCATTAGCTGGCCGTCCGCCGTAGCCTCGGCGAAGAAGGATCGGCCCTCGACAATCAACTGTCTTTGAATCAGCCGTGGTCAAAAACCACGGAACGCTTCACCAATCTCGCCCTGAGTGAAGTCGATTGGCAGCGAGGCCGACGCAAGAAAATATCTCGACATCTTCAACGCGCTTCGAGTAAGAACGTCCTTCTTCAGCCAGCTCCACCGATGAAAAAGAAATCCACTTCGCGATCCCCGCTCTACAAGCTGCACACTCTCATTTGCCTCGTTCTGTTTTGCGCAATCCCCATCTGCGCGCACGCAAGCCCCATCACATTTGCCACGACACTGAAAAAGAGCGACGCAGTCATCCGAATTGTTGATCAAAATGGACGGCCCGTGCCCAATGGGGTTTCAGCACTGGCCGGCCAGATTTGCGATGTGACCGTCGGACCGGGTTTCGCGTTTAACCCAGATGAACTCAATATTTCGATCGGTGATACGGTACGGTGGACTCGGGCCAGTGGCGGCCATGGCGTCACTAGCGGCGCATCGTGCCCACGCCAACTCCGACTTCGACCCCGACTGTGACACCAACGGCAACAAACACTCCAACTCCGACTCCAATGCCAACAACAAGACCTAGCCCGACACCAAGGCCCCGTCCCGTTCCGCGGATCCGCCCAACATCGCGCTGAAAGAAATAGCGACTGGTGATTGCTGATCCGGCTCGACCCGAAGGTAGTGTCACATGGTACAAGGGTCGCGGGCGTTATTAAACACTTACATGAAGTTTCTATTTTCCATTTTTTCGATTGGCATTGTTTATTTCCGTGGCGCAATCCTTCCCGTAAACGCACAGGTGAACGTGACCCAGTTTCACAATCACGCTTCGCATGACGGTCTTTACGTTGACGCTGCTTTCACGCAGAGCGCCGCAGCGAACCTGGCGCGCGACCTGAATTTTGACGGCACAATTGCGGGCAATGCTTATGCGCAACCGCTGTACATCGAAGGCGGCCCGGGCGGCAGGGCAATGGTTATCGCGGCAACCGAATTGAATAATGTGTATGCGCTCGACGCTCTCGATGGCAGCGTTATCTGGGAGCGTAACGTTGGCCCGGCGGTGTCAGCAGACGATCTCATATGCACCAAGTTTGATCCCATGGGCATCACTGGCACGCCCATTGTCGATCTCGCTTCGCGCGCGCTCTTTTTGGACGCAATGATCACACCTGACGGTGGCACGACCAAGAAACATCTCATCTTCTCGCTTAACGTGGATACAGGCGACATCAACTCAGGCTGGCCCGTGGACGTGGAGGCAACAGCCACGTACAACGGCATCAACTTCACTGCGGCGATCCAACAGCAACGACCGGCGCTCGGCATCGTAGGCGGCATACTTTATGTTGGGTATGGGAGCATGAGGGATTGCAGTGAATGGCATGGTTGGCTGGTAGGCGTGCCCATAGATAATCCGGCCAGCGTAACGGCATGGGCCGCGGCCACCACCGCCGGCGCCCGCGGCGGTGCCATATGGGGCGTCGGCGGCGTCGCCAGCGATGGAAAGAACCCCTTCGTTACTACCGGTAACACCTCTAACACTGGCGGCATCTGGAGCGGCGGCGAAGCAGTGATTCGCTTCCAGCCCGGGCCGATCTTTAGCGGTGACCCTACCGATTACTGGGCCCCTACGAATTGGCAATCGCTGGATCAAATCGACGCGGACCTGGGCGCCTCCGGTCCATTGCTGGTGGACGTGCCCGGTGCCACGCCTTCCCATTTAGTCGTTGCGATGGGTAAGGACCGCAAAGCGTATTTGGTTAATCGAGATAACCTTGGCGGGATCAGCCAGCCTGTAGCATCAGCTCAGGTTGCCAGCAGCACTATTCTCCAGGCAGCCGTCACTTATCGGACCGAACAGGGCACCTATGTCGCACTCCGCGCCAACAACGACGGCAACACCGTCCTCTCCGCTTTCCGCATTACTGCCACCAGTCCGCCCACAATCGACATCCCTGGCGGTTGGAATGTGACGCGGGCCAGTGGCGGTTGCGGTTCTCCTTTTGTCACCTCTACTGATGGCAATAATAACATGATTGTCTGGGTAGTTGGCACGGAGGATCACCTAACGGCGGGCGACCAGCGGCTGCACGGTTATAATGGAGAGACCGGTGCACTCGTTTACGGCGGCGGCGGCCCGAACGAACTGATGGCAGGCACACATTACTATAGCACTACCGGCATTGCAGCTCGGGGTCGCATCTATGTCGCCGGAGATAATAAAGTGTATGCCTTTGCCCTACCGGGAGGAACGCCTACACCTACTCCCACAGCCACACCCACTACCACGCCGACGCCAACAGTGACCCCGACTGTCACTCCAACGCCTACGGCAACGCCGACCGGTAGACCTACCCCAACACCCAGGCCTCGTCCAAATCCGCCGCCTCGCCCGACGCCGCGCTGAAAGAAAATAGTGATCTGTTGGTGATCTGTGATCCACCTACGCCGAGGCTCCGGCGCGACAAGTCAGCGATTGATCATTACGCTTGACACAAAGGGGGCACAGCATGGTAAAAGGGCCCGCGGAAATTCTTAAACACCGACATATGAAGCTCCTACCTTCCGTTTTCTCAGTCGTCCTTGTTTGTTTCTGGAGCGCACTTGTTTCGACAAATGCGCAGGTCAACGTTACGCAATTCCACAATCACGCTTCCCGGGACGGTCTTTACATTGATTCTGCTTTTACGCCAGGCGCTGCCGCAAATCTGACGCGCGACCTGGATTTTGACGGCACCATTGTCGGCAACGTCTATGCGCAACCGCTCTACCTCGATAACGGCCCAGGTGGCAGAGCAACGATCATTGCCGTGACCGAATCCAATAACGTGTATGCGCTCGACGCGCTCGATGGCAGTGTCATTTGGGAGCGAAATGTGGGCGATCCGCTGCCGGCAAATGATGTTCCATGCACTATCCTTGATCCGCTGGGCATCACAGGCACGCCTGTTGTCGATCTGGCCTCACGCTCGCTTCTTTTGGCCGCGATGATTACACCTGACGGCGGCACAACCAAGAAACATTTCATCATATCGCTTAATGTGGATACAGGCGACATCAATCCCGGTTGGCCCGTGGACGTTGAGACAGTCTCATACCACGGAATCAACTTCACCCCAGTGATCCAACTGCAACGAGCCGCGCTCGGCATCGTGGGTAACATTCTTTACGTTGGATATGCGAGTTTCTCTGATTGCAGTCTTTATCATGGCTGGCTCATAGGTGTGCCGATCGATAATCCAGCCGGTGTAATGGCATGGGCCACCGACGCTGCCAAGGGCGGCATATGGGGAGTCGGTGGCGTCGCCAGCGATGGGAAGAACCCATTCGTCACCACTGGGAACACCTTTCAAACAAGCGGCGTATGGGGAGGTGGCGAAGCAGTGATTCGCTTCCAGCCAGGTCCGATCTTTAGCGGCTCACCTGTCGATTATTGGGTACCCACAAACTGGCTTGACCTCGACAACACGGACTTGGATCTTGGTGGCTCCGGGCCATTGCTGGTGGACGTGCCTGATGCAACGCCTTCCCACCTTATCGTTGCCCTGGGTAAGGATGGCAAAGCGTATTTGGTTAACCGAGATAATCTCGGTGGGATTAGCGCCCCGGTAGCATGGGCTCAGGTTGCCGGCACTCAATTCCTTAGACAGGCAGCAGCAGCCTATCGAACCAACCAGGACACCTATGTCGCTTTCCGTGCCGATCGCAGCACGCTATCGACTTTTCGCATCACCGGAACCAGCCCACCCACCATTGTCAACGGGTGGACCGTGAACCGAGGCGCCGGCAATTGCGGCTCGCCCTTTGTCACCTCCACGGATGGCACTGATAACGTGATTGTCTGGGTGGTTGGCACGGAGGATCGTGGCAATCCGGGCGACCAGCGGTTACACGGTTATGACGGAGCTACTGGTGCCGTTGTCTACGACGGTGGCGGCCCGAACGAACTGATGGCTGGCACGCATAACTACAGTACCACTGGCATTGCAGCTCGTGGACGTATCTATGTCGCAGGGGATAATAAAGTATATGCATTTGTGGCGCCACTTCCAACACCCACGCCCACGCCTACCGCCACACCAAGACCTACTCCAACACCAAGATCGCGCCCGACGCCGAGTATCCGCCCGACACCGCGCTGATAGGAATAGTGATCGGTAATCAGTGATCAGTCTATGCCAAGGCTACTCCGAAAGTCTTAGCAAGCAGGATGGCGCGACAAGTCGGTGATTGGTAAGGCATGACCTAATTGTTCTGACAGCGACGCGATCGCGTGAACTTCAAACAGTAAAACTCATTTCATCCTTTTATTCGCGTGAATTCACGCCTGTCGTGCCAGCTTTGGCGCACCCAGGTGATTCGCGGGTTTGATTTCGTCGGGATACTTGACAAGAAGGCGGCGCTTTGTGTAGAAGGCAAGCCGCCACTATCAAATTCTCGCGTATGAAATTTCGAATTCCCATTTGCTCACTCGCCATTGCTGTCCTGAGCGCAATCCACACAGCGAATGGGCAGGTGAACGTGACGCAGTTTCATAACCACGATTCACGGGACGGTCTTTACATAGACTCTGCTTTCACGCCCGACGCCGCTGCCAGTCTGACGCGCGATTTGAACTTTGACGGCACAATTGAAGGCATCGTTTATGCCCAGCCCCTTTTCATCGAGAACGGTCCATGCGGTAGGGCGATGGTCATTGCTGTAACGTTATCGAATAACGTGTACGCGCTCGACGCTGTCGACGGCAGCGTTATCTGGGAACGCAATGCTGGCGCTCCAGTGGATCATGACGATCTACCTTGCGATCCCAAGTTTGATCCCGTGGGTATAATCGGCACGCCCATTGTCGATCTCGCTTCACGCGCACTCTTTTTGGATGCAATGATCACACCCGATGGCGGTAAAACCAAGAAACACCTCATCTTCTCGCTGAACGTCGACACGGGCGATATCAATCCCGGCTGGCCCGTGGACGTCGAGGCGACAGCTTCATACAACGGCATCAACTTCACGGCAGAGATTCAGCAGCAACGACCGGCACTCGGCATTGTGAGCAACATTCTTTATGTTGGCTATGGAAGCATGAGAGATCACTGTGACTATCATGGCTGGCTCGTGGGCGTGCCGATCGACAATCCAGCTAGCGTAACAGCATGGGCCACCGACGCCATCGGCGGCGCTATATGGGGAGTTGGCGGCGTAGCCAGTGATGGCAAGAACCCATTCGTCACCACAGGTAACACCCGCAATCCCCCCGCGTGGGGTGGCGGCGAAGCGGTGATTCGCTTCCAGCCCGGGCCGATCTTTAGCGGATCGCCAAGCGATTACTGGGCCCCTACCAATTGGCAGTCACTCGATCAAAGCGACTCGGATCTAGGCGCCTCCGGGCCATTGCTGGTGGACGTGCCTGGTGCAACGCCTTCCCACCTTGTGGTTGCAATGGGTAAGGACCGCAAAGTGTATTTGGTTAATCGCGACAACCTTGGTGGCATCACCCAGCCTGTGGCATCTGCTCAGCTTGGCAACAGCCCTATCCTTCAGGCGGCTGTCACCTACCGCACCAATCAGGGCACCTTTGTCGCTTTCCACGCCGAAGGCAGTAACCTTTCCGCTTTTCGCATTACTGCAGCCAATCCGCCTGCTATCATCAACGAATGGACCGTAATCCAGAACGGTCGTGGCTCCCCCTTCGTTACCTCCACTGATGGTGCCAGTAACATGATTGTCTGGATAGTGGGTGCAGATGCCGGCGGCGATCAACGATTGCACGGTTTCGATGGAGCTACTGGCGCAGTTGTTTATGGTGGCGGTGGGCCGAACGAGTTAATGGAAGGCACGCATCGGTTTAATGCTGGCATTGCCGCTCGCGGGCGCATCTACATCGCCAACGACAACAAAGTATATGCCTTTGCCCTGCCGGGAGGAACGCCGACACCGACACCTACATGCACACCTACACCTACGCCCTCGATCACGCCCACTCCAACGACGACGCCTACGCCAACACCAAGAGCTACTCCGACACCGAGGCCTCGCCCGACGCCGCCGCGTCGCCCGACGGCACAGCGCTAGTGCGTTTGACAGAGAAGATTGGGTGCTTAGGGTTCGCGCCTGTGCGAGTGGGTAAACCAACGAGGGTTTGGGTATGTTCGCTCTGATTTATCTAGCGCTCGCGATTTATCTTGGTGATCTTCTCTGCCGGCGCTTTTACCGGTTCGTATCTACTCCGCACCGCTGTGCCGCAGCTGTTCTGGTAGGGCTCCTAGCTAGCTCATGGTTCACCTACCTGGCGGCCCTGGTTTTCGCACACACGGCTAAGCCATTGCTCTGGGCGGACTTCACCTTTTTCGCCGCCGCGGTGGGTGCAATCTTCCTATTAATCCGCAGGTCAAGGCGCTGGGCAGAACGCCGTCCGGTATTCATTGAACCAAGTGCTCCCGGATCCCAAACATGGGATTGGGCCATGCTAGCCATGTACTTCGCGGTGGCGTGCTGGATGATGTTTACCACCTTCGGTTATAAGGATGGTAAGCTGCTGATAAGCGACCTGGTTTGGACCGACTTTGGACCACACACAGCGTTGATCCAGAGTTTTGTCACGGGCCATAACTTCCCCACTCAATATCCATTTTTTTCGGGCGCGCCTATTCGTTATCATTTTCTCTTCTTTCTTCAGGCCGCAAACCTCGAATTTCTGGGTCTTAACATAGCTTGGAGCCTGAACATTTTGAGCACCGTTACCATGGTCTGCATGCTCGCGCTCGTTATGAGCCTGGGTCAACTGCTATTCAATTCGCGAGCTGTTGGACGTATTGGCTCTGCCTTCTTCTTTTTTAGCGGCTCACTTGTTTCCATTTCATTCCTTCGGTCTCAACCCTCGGTAATACAGGCTTGGCATTCTGTACTGAATTTGAGGGGATATCTTCGCTCAGGTTATCCCTATCGGGGCGAGGACTGGGGAATATGGACGCAGAGCGTTTACATAAACCAGCGACACTTAGCCAGCGGGATTGGGATACTTCTCATTGTACTGATCTTCCTGATCGATCGCTACCAGCAAAGAACCTCCGCAGAAACGGATAAGATCTCTGCGCCTGTCGATGGCGGCTCAAGCGGTAGCGAAGTACCTGATGGCGTGGCACTCGTCAAGTCTGAACCGCGGCAAGCTTCAGGAGTCACCTCATTTGTCAGCGACGCTATCGTTTCTGGTAAGAGCTTTATTTTTACCGGATTGCTCTTGGGTGCTCTACCATTCTGGAATGCTCTCGTCTTTACCGCAGCGTTTGCGATCCTACTCTTCTTTCTCCTTCTTTTTCCGCAGCGCAAATACATGCTCATGCTGGGATTCGCCGCTGCCGTTGTGGCATTGCCACAAGTATGGTATTTATCTTCCGGGGGCGGACCCAGAAATTACTCGCTCTTTCAATGGGGATATACCATCCAGGATCCGACTATAGCTAAAGTCGTAGAGTATCTCGGCTATACGTTCGGTTTGAAGTGGCCTGTGATAATCCTGGCACTCTTCGTAGTTTCATGGTTTCAGCGTCGGTTCTTTATCGCCATCTGCAGCTTGTTGTTGGTTGCTTTCTCATTCCGATTCAGCGTTGAAACGCCGGCCAATCACAAATTCCTGAACATTTGGGTAATTCTAGCCAACCTGTTCGCTGCCTATGGCGTATGGTGGCTTTGGAAGCTAAAGACAGCGCCGATACTGGGCCCGGTCGTTGCCACCGCGCTGACAGCTTCTATTGTCGCCGGTGGAGCTATCGACCTCTTTCCCATTTATAATCGTCACCTTGCGGAATTCGCTTACCAGAATGATCCGTTGGTGAAGTGGGTGCTCTCGGAAACTAAGGCGGACAAGGCCTTCTTAACTGATAGGTTGATGTATCACCCAATTCTCTTTGCTGGTCGCAAACTGTTCTGCGGCTACACACTTTTTGCCTGGGGCGCCGGATACGACATCGCGAAGCGCGAACTTACTCAGCGGGAACTGTTCGAGAGCAGAGATCCTCGTAAGGTGTATCGGCTTTTAAAGGAAAATAACATCGGCTACGTGGCATTCGATAATGGCATCCGCCACAGTCAAGTCATCAAACGGCCGAACGAACAAATCTACGCCCAATATTTTCCGAAGGTATTCGAGGACAAACAAGGCAGGTATAATTCGCTAACTATCTACAAAATTCCCGACGCGACTCCACCACAGTTCGGTTCTCTTCCGGAAGTTACTGCTAGTATGTTCGAAGGTGGCAAGGGAACAGGCAACGGACAGTTTGACGGGCCGCTTGGAATTGCTGTGGACAGGTTAGGCAATGTGCTGGTTGCTGATAGTCGCAATGGACGGATCGAGAAGTTCGCGCCAAGCGGCATGTTCATTACAAGTCTAGGTGTAAAAGGCACGGGCTATGGACAATTTAAGGAACCAAACGGAATTGCGATCGATCGAGACGGAAATATTTATGTTGCTGATGCCGGGAATCACCGAGTCCAGAAGTTAGCTCCGGACGGCACCGTTATTGCTCAATGGAGCGACCCCGGGTTTTACGCTCCCCGCGACATTGCGGTTGGTCCCGATAACTCGATCTACGTGCTAGACCAGGGCCATAGCCGGATCGTTAAAATGGACCCGAACGGTAATGTGCTCACCGTCTGGGGATCGGAGGGTGCGGGCGATGGCCAATTTGCCAACCATACAAGTCTCGCTGTCGATCCAAAGACCAACCGAGTCTATGTGGCTGATCCGCTCCATAAGCGCATCCAAGTGTTTGATTCGAACGGGAAATTTCTTTGGAAATGGATCGTGCCAGAGTGGCAAAACAATATCTGGCCACTGGAACACGTTGTTATTGACCCAAACAGAGATCGTCTGTACGCGTCAGCGGTTGCTGCGGACAGCGTCCTGAGCTTCGATCTAAATGGAACCAGAATGGAAGCGTTAAGACCCATGCCTCCAGATAAGCTTGACGGACCATCCGCCATGGCGCTGTGGCGTGACAAACTTTATGTGGTTTGCACGCTTTCGGATCGTGTGAGCCAGATTAACCTCGGAGGAAGCAGTAAGCGGTAGCCGCAATAGTCTATACTTCTATTTTCTACACCCCGTTTCAGCCTCAACTAACTTCGAGCGACACATTCAGCTGCTCTTTTGTTGCGCCTCTAACGCGGCGACGAATCAATGTCAGGTTGAATCGATTCGGCTACTATGTATCGGGGTCGGCCTTTAACCTCTTCATAAATCCGGGCCAGGTATTCGCCGATGATACCGAGACTGATCATCAGCAGGCTTCCAATAATGAGCTCCAACAGGATGACTGTCGCGAAACCGCTAACTGCCTGTCCTGCTAGTTTCAGATATAAGGTCTCCAACCCCAAAAGAACTGATAACGCGAGAAAAATCACACCCGCAAATGTGACTAGATGCAATGGGAAGGACGAGAAGGCTGTTATTCCAACAAGAGCCAGTTTTAGACGTTTCAATGCAGACCAGGTTGATTGGCCTGCGGAGCGCGGAACGACTTCGAAAGGAATCTGCACGGTCGTGAACCCCATCCAGACTGTCATTCCTCGAAAGAAAACGTTACGCTCATGCATTCTTAGCCAAGCATCGAGCGCCTTGCGATTCATCAGCTTGAAATCCGAGGCGCCTTTGAAATGGAATCCCGACAGTTTGTTTAAGATAAAATAGAAAAGCAACGCACCTACCTTGCTGGGTAACGATTCACGGCCTCGCTTGCGTTTGACTGCTTCCACGATATCAGCCCCAGAGGTCTGCCACATGCGCACCATGTCCGGAATTAGCGACGGTGGATGTTGCCCGTCGGCATCCATCACGATCACCCCGTCACCGCGAGCGTGCTCCAACCCTGCGCACAACGCCGATTCCTTGCCGAAGTTTCGGCTTAGACGCAGGGCGCGTATGGCCTGACAGCTTTTCGCTTCTCCTACTATCACGCGCCAGGTCTCGTCAGGCGAACCGTCGTCAACAAGCACCAGCTCGTATGGCAGGTTGCACTGAAAAAGAAAATCGCGCACCGATGTGAGGAAGGCAGATAACTGCACGCCTTCGCGAAAGACAGGGACGACGACCGAAAGGAAGGACTGCTCTATTTTGGTGTTAAGCGTTTGTGACTCTTCCATAAGCAGCAACAGTGGTCGCCGGCACCCATACCTTGAAGTGCCCCACCGAGGGCGGAAGTGTGAAACCGAATTTGGCCGCGATCAAGCCCAAGGGAAAAGCATGCGGATAAGGAAGTCTGCGAACATCATCTAGACCCGCTCGACGCATCAATGAACTTAACGTGGAATAATCGAAGTAGAGAACATGCTCAGGAACTTTAAAAGACGGCCAACGGTGGCCCATAGCCTTTCTCAATACACCTCCGATGTCAGGAGTAGCGAGGATAATATGGCCACCCGATTTTGTGTGGCCGGCTAATCTTTTAACGAATGATAATGGCTCGTAAACGTGCTCTATCAGTTGCGTCCCAATTACACAATCAAATTTTGCTTCGGATGGGACTTGCTCAATCCCTCCTATAAATACTTCGGCGCCCGTCGCGCGCGCGATTTCCGCACCCTCGGGCGAGAAATCCGTCCCAACGCGTCGTTCAAAGAACGAGCGTGCCTCATCAAGCAGGTAACCATAGCCGCAGCCGATCTCCAAAAGATCGCTACCAGTCAATCCGCGTTTGGCGAGATTATCTAGCAGGCGTTGGAACGTTGCTCGCAGCGCGAGTTCCTGAGCAGCGTAGCTGCTGTCTGCATATCCGCATGCGCCGCCTTCATAATAGGAAGGCTGACGATAGACCTCCTGCATCGCTGTCTCGGTAAGCCGCGGAAAGAGATAGTACAGTCCGCATTCCATGCAGCGCGCCACCCTGTAAGGTTCATGCAAACGAAACGAAAACTCGCGCCGTTCGTTCCCGCACAATGGACACGCCGGGTATTCAAGATTTTCGGAGATCTCTGCGGCTGGTTCTTTCAAAGTCATCTGCCTCTTCAAACTATTCATACTCGCACGGTGCGACGAGCTCGCATTCAGAACGTCCACCCGCCACGTATGAACACGCTGCTGAACAGCGCTAGGAATAACAAAGACCACACGGTGATAACGACGGTCCATAAGCGGATCCGACCTACCAGCCCAAATAACATAAATACCGGGTACATTGTTAGTGTGTAGCGTGGCGTACTTACGAGAAAGGTCACGCTAGCTATGAGGAACCAGTTTCCGGTGATCCATGCGGCATGGACCGGACGCAGATTGATCCAACTGAGGATCATGCAAACAAAACCAAGCACCGCGAAGTACAGCTCTTGCGCACCCACTGTCTCAGCATAATTCGGGGTGCCGCGGAGATTTCCGATAGCATTACGAATCCCAACCCACGGCCATGCACCCTCCATTTTGAACAGCTGTTTTCGCATTCGCAAGAAAGTGAAAGGATCCCCTGTGACTTTCCAGTTCATGAACAAGTAAACAGCAAAACCTGCGGGCACAATCGCGATCCAAAGCCATCGCCAATTCCAACGCTTTGTGACGACCCATTGATGAACTGCTTCGATTGCCAAGGTCGGAAGCAAGATAATGCCATTAGCCCGAGTCATCCAGGAGAGAGCGCCCAGGACTCCCGCCAGCCACCATCGCCCCGAAATTGCAGCCAGAATCGAGCCCAAAACCAGAGCCAGAAACAGGCTTTCCGCGTACGCAATATGCAAGTAATAAGCGGTCGGAAAGATGAGGAAAAACCAAACCGACCAGTGCGATGTCTCAGTGTCATGGTCGAACTCGACGATTCTTCGCAGCAAAATTGCCGCAGCGACAGATGAAAAGCCGGAAACAATAAAGGCGCTGACAAGATAGTTGTTGCCAACAATATAGGTAACCAAGCGGGTGCACCAAGGGAAAAGCGGGTAAAACCATACTTTCATCACGCTCGCCGCGTTGTAGCCAAATTGGGCGACTTGCAAATAGTGAAGCGAATCCCAGCGATTCCAAATGTCCAGCCAACCGAACCTACCGGGAAGCGGTCTATTTTCCAGAATACGGAAGCTTTTCGCGCCGAAGATAAAGAGCAAAATTTTGATCGACAACACCGAACCGACGACGATCCAATCCTCTCTTTGCAAAAAGCACCACCATTGCCTACTGGGCGGCTTTACCGGTGGCACCGGATCAGGCGCATGTGCGTTTTCATCGCTCATCATCTCTTCTTTCGGCCTTACGTTGGGTAGGGCAATTTGTTCTCGGCGAAGAAACGGTCAAACTCCTTGAGTATGTTGCATTCGATCTCGCCCTGCGACAAATACCGAGGGCGTTCGCGGGGACGATAATCTTGCTTCGCTGGGGCAGCGGATTCGGACTTGCGCGCCTCATCGGAAACGCCTATTAGCTTTACCCTCATGATTCATCATGTCGTCCTCTATAAACTCAAACCCGAGGTGACCCCTGCCCGCGTGGAGGCGATGATGATGAATACGCGGATGCAGCTTCTGAAAATTCCCGAGGTCCTGAACATTAAATGTGGAAAGCGGGTCGACCCCGAATTGCCGTGGCCGTTCTTCATCGCCATCGATTTTGAGTCGATGGACAAGTACGCAATCTTTCGTGAAGATCCCATTTTCGTGAAATTCACGGAGGAAGTAATCAAGCCAAACACGGAAGATTCCCTGGACTTGGACTTTGAGATGGATCCGGGCAAGGACGTTCGCTTTTCGTAGGAACTAACGGTCATCTGGGGCGCTCGGAGAACACGCCCTGCCGTTGCTATTTTGGCGCGGAACGCGTAATCATCCGGTTCGATGCGTCTCGGCTATCTTTACTCCCGGTATCCAGTGCTTTCGCAGACGTTTTGCGACGCTGAGATGCTGGCGCTGGAACGGCTCGGTTTCGAACTCGAGATCGGGTCGGTGTATCCACCGCTTACGAGCCTTCGCCACGAGCATATAGCCTGTTTGCGCGCGCCCATTCACTACGCGCCGCCGCAAGAAATCTTGAAGATTTCAGAAAAGACCGCGAAAACGAACGGCAACTGGCCACGCGATCTGGTTGACCGGCATGAACAAAAGTATGGCCCGGGTGTGAAGGCAGAACAGCGTGCGCGTAATGCCCTTTACTTTGCCGACCATTTCAAGCGCCGCGACGTGGGTCATGTTCACGTACACTTCGCGAATCGAGCGGCGCACACCGCGATGTTCTTGAAAGAGATTTCAGGGATTCCATTTAGCGTAACGGCACACGGACAGGATTTCATGAAGGACCTCGGCAATGATGATCTGCTGCGGGAAATCTGCGCTGCCGCGGAGTTCGTTGCGGCCGAAACGGATTACAGCCGCGATCTGCTGCGCCAACGTTGTCCAGATTCTGCTGCCAGAATTCACCGTGTTTATAACGGGATGGACCTGACCCGGTTTCCCGCGCCGCATTACGAAATGTCGGAGGATACAGTGCCGCGCATCATCGGTATCGGCCGACTGGTTGCGTTTAAGGGATTCGAGTACCTCATCGACGCTTGCGCTGAGCTTGCGCGCCGGGGTCTCCATTTCACGTGTGAAATCATTGGCGATGGCCCGCTACGCGGTGATCTCGAAGCAAGAATTAGAAAGCTGAATCTGTCAGATCGGGTTCACCTGCTCGGCTCACTGTCGCAGGACGCTGTTCTGGAGAGACTCTGCGCCGCCGATATTTTCGCGCTGCCTTCGGTGACAGACAGCCAAGGGGCGAGCGATGTTTTTCCAA
This sequence comes from Candidatus Udaeobacter sp., assembly GCA_035694525.1. Lineage (GTDB taxonomy): Bacteria > Verrucomicrobiota > Verrucomicrobiia > Chthoniobacterales > UBA10450 > Udaeobacter. The sequence continues at coordinate 17,807 of DASSFL010000266.1, forward strand.
CTGTGATCATCGAAGCGATGGCTGCTGCACGCCCGGTTGTATCCACCCATTTGGCCGGGATTCCTGAATCCGTTGTGCATGGCGAAACAGGCTTGCTCGTTCCGTCCGGGGATACAATGGCGTTGGCCGAAGCGCTGGCACGACTTATACAAGACCCCAAATTGCGATTGCATTATGGTCGGGCCGGGCGCGAGCGAATCGAACAACATTTCCGAATCGAGCACACTGTGACGCCACTTATCGAGCTCGTGCAGAAAACACCGGGCGCGTCACAAAGAAAAGCAACCCACTGGGGCGCGGCTACCGCAGACCCAGCGAGAGCGGGCAATCAAATCGCATATCTAATCGATCGGTGGCCGGATAGACGTTTGCCGCTCCTTGACCGCGAGCTTGAAGAGATGAAGCGACGTAATGTGCCGATCATACCAATTGTGTGCGAATTGAATTCTCCGACGCGGTACACAAGAGCGATGGAGAAAATGGCGCCGTCGCTCGAATTTCTGCCGGATCCGATGGTTATCGAGGCGGAATGGCGGGCAAACCAGGCAGTCGCGCAAAAACTGGAAGAAGATCGCGTACAGCAGAGCGTGAGGGCGCCGAGCGCCATCTTTTTGCGCCAGGCGCGTTTTGCTCTCGTATTGACCAAGCTGCGGAAAAACGTGTCGCATGTCCACGCAACGAGTTCCCGTGCCCTGGTGTGCGCGCTCATTTTGAAGAAACTTCTCAATGTTACCGTGAGCGCCACGATTGAGGCGCGACCAGCATTACCGCGAGAGTGGATCCAGAACGCTTTGTCAGAGTGCGTAGGCGGCCGTGTGAAGGATCGGCAATTAGTCCGCGGCAGTTCGTTTCTTGTTGATAAGACAACGTTCCGTTCAGCTCCGCAGCAGGCGCTTGGACTGGTCAGTCAAAGAAGCGGGATCGATTTGACTGCTGGGACCCGTTTCTGGCAGGAATGGGCGGATCTGCTCACGCCTTGGAACGGCAGCGATCGAAAATCGAAAATCGAAAATCGAAAATGAAGAAAGCCATCCTACTCGCTGGCGGCGCCGGGACTCGTCTTTTCCCTCTTACGAAGATTGTCTGCAAGCAGCTGCTCCCGATCTACGACAAGCCAATGATCTGCTACCCGCTGGCTACGCTTATGCTGGGTGGCCTGCGCGAGGTGCTGATCATTTCCACGCCAAAGGATTTGCCGATGTTGCGCGATTACTTGAACGACGGCGCGCACCTTGGAATTCGGATTGAATACGCCGAACAACCGAAGCCCGAGGGAATCGCGCAAGCTTTCCTGATCGGGGCAAAATTCATCGAGGGCTACGGCGCGTCACTGATTCTAGGTGACAACATTTTCTATGGAAAACTCGACTTTTACCGGGACGCTTTGGCCATCAAGCGTGGCGCCTGCATTTTCGGGTATCAAGTCCGCGACCCGGAACGCTACGGCGTAGTCGAATTCGACGCGAATGGGAAGGCGATCAGCCTTGAGGAAAAACCGAAGGAACCAAAGAGTCAATTCGCGGTGCCGGGGCTTTATGTCTATGACGAGCGCGTCGTCGAGTTATGTCGAGCACTACGTCCATCTGCGCGCGGCGAACTGGAGATCACGGATTTGAATTTGCTCTATCTCAAGGAGAACCAATTGCATGTGAAGTTGCTCAGCCGGGGAATGGCTTGGCTCGATACCGGCACAACAACAGCTTTGCTCGAAGCAAGCAACTACATCGCGACGATTGAACACCGGCAGGGACTGAAGATCGCGTGCCTGGAGGAAGTGGCGCTTAGGACAGGATTCATCACGGAGTCTCAACTCGCCGCTACCATCGATCGATTACCGAAGGGGGAATATCGAGATTATCTGCGAATCGTCTGCGACGAAGGGCCCAGCGCTGGACCGGAACCGGTGGGCTAAGAAACCTGTAGCCGGAGTTCGTTAAACCCGGGCTGCCGCGGTCAGCGACCATGGCTACAGTTATTTTGGTTGCTCGCGCAGCAGGTGACTTGTGTCCGCCACCAACTTCGTTATCGCGTCCGCTTCAGTTGCGTCGTAGTAGCCGCGGATATCGCCGTGCCGATCCACCAGCACCATCCGCGTGCTGTGAACCGGAATGCCCTGTTCGCCGCTACCGTCCGAGACGGCAAGTTTAAAACCATCGTGCGAGAGTTTGTAAATCGCGCTCTTTGGTCCTGTAAGGAAATCCCAGCGCGCAGGATCCGCTTGCAAGTTGTCCGCGTAACCGCGCAAAACCTTAGGCGTATCTTTCTCCGGGTCGACGCTGAATGAAACCAGATGCACGTCGGTCTTTTCCAGTGGCTTTTGCAATTCACTCATCCGGCTGCTGATCATTGGACAAGGTCCCGGGCAGGTCGTGTAAATGAAATCGGCGATCCAAATTTTCCCGGCCAACTGCGCGGAACCAAAGGGCTGCCCATTCTGATTGACCAGCTGAAAAGATGGCACCGTGCCATACGACGAAACGGCCCGCTGCCTGAGTGCATTCACTTCGATGTGACGCAACCACAGCAATAGGCCGAGTGTAACAAACGGAATCAGGATGAGCGTGGTCTTCCACAAAGTCGAAGGCCTAGACGAGGTGCGATTCACTGCGATAGAAGTCGTATTCATGATTTTGTCAGAACAAGCGCAGCCAGCAACAGCGGCAGGTAAACAATCGATGTAATGAACAATAAACGCGCGGCTTCTCTGGTGCGGAGTCTCAAAAACCGCATGGCAACGGCAATAAACAAACCGCCAAGCACCAGCTCGATCGCCAGATACGCAAAGCTGACAATTCCAACAAATGCAGGCAGGCCTCCCAGGATAAGGAGCAGAATGCAGAAAAACACACTTTGGCTGGCGCTGCGTTCGCCGGTGAAGTCATCGCTTGAAATCATGCGAAAACCCGCTCGCGAATAATCTTCGCGATACATCCAGGCAATCGCAAAGAAATGCGGCAATTGCCACAGCAAAAGAATTGCGAACAGGCTCCACGCGCCAGAGTCGATTGTTCCCCGGGCCGCCGCCCAGCCAATCACTGGCGGGATTGCCCCCGGGATGGCACCAACAACCGTGTTCGCGGTGCTGGCTCGTTTCAACGGCGTATAACCGAAGATGTAAATTGTGATCGTTATCGCTGCGAGTGCTGCGCTCAGCCCGTTGCAAGCCAGCGCAAGATATCCAACTCCAAAGATCGACAGTACAAGGCCGAGTGCGAGCGCTTCGGCTGGTCGCATTCGGCCCGCCGGCACTGGTCGCATTCTGGTCCGATTCATCAGCGCATCTGCTTTGCGTTCCCACCACTGATTGAGTGCGGCGGCCCCGGCAGCTGCAGCCGCTGTTCCAAACACGACGCGAAACAAAGCGGCATAATCGACGGACGGTCCCGAGCCGACATAAAAACCGACCGCGGTAGTCAGCAACACCAGCGACGTCAACCGCGCTTTGACTAATTCGAAGAGATCCGCAATGAACCTTTTTCGCGCGAATGCGTGTCCCGCATTTTCCACTTCGATTGCGACGGTTTTCATGCCGGGATTGGGAGGGCGCGTTCGCCAGACGTAGCGTGTCGCGACAACGCAAGGATTCGCAAGCAAATGGCCGAAATACTCACGCCAAAAGATAGCATGATCGCCCCTACTGCGACATGCGCCGTGGCGATGTCCGCAGCTTTGTTGCTCCAAATTGTCCAAGCGCCCAGTGTCAGCTGAACCAGAAGAAATGCGATCCACCACATCGACAATTTCCTGAGCGCGGGAACCTGGCTCGCGTCTCTCCAAACGCGCGAACAAAATGTAATTACACCGATCGCAATCAGCAGCGCGACAAAGCGATGTATCATTTGCAGCCAAATTTGGAAAGCATCCACGTCCGACAAACCACGCGCATCTCGCCAGGCGTTGATCTTTGCCAACGCTGTGGCGCTT
>DASSFL010000267.1:0-8472 GCA_035694525.1 Candidatus Udaeobacter sp.
ATGGCAACCTTCACGGGTTTTTCCTGTCGGGTGGCACCTTTACAGGATTCGATGTTCCCGGCGCGAGCTTTACGGCTGTGCTTTCGATAAACAATCCCGGCGACTTTACCGGCACGTTTGTTGACGACAGCGGGATCCAGCAGGCGTTCGTCAGCGTTGGCGGAACCCTAACATCGTTTAGCGTCCCGGGAGCTCCCGCGACCCTTGCTTACTCGATCAGCGATTCAAAGCTGTTGGTGGTGGGATACTATATAGACGCCGCAGGAATCCTTCACGGCTACTACCGGGATAGCGACGGGACGCTGCACTTCCCGATCGATCCTACGGGCTCCGTTGGGACAATCCTGTTTGGAGATAACAACAGGAACTGGGTGGTGGGCAGGTATGCGGACGCCTCAGGCGTGACTCATGGACTCTTCTTTGTCCCGCCAAACAATTTTTTCACGTTCGATTTCCCCGGGTCAACTTTTACATCGCTTAACGGAATCAGTTCGCAGGGAAATATCACTGGTCGTTACCTTGATGCTTCCGGCATTGCCCACGGATTCATAGCTCGCGTCAGAGGCACACCACCGACAAAAGCGGCGGGGCCGGAAATGAAGGCGAACCATGCAATGCCGGCGCGGTGAGTTGAGTCGGAGAGAGCAACAGATTTCTAATTCAAGCCTAACGAGTTGCGCAGTGTTTCACTGCTTTGCATATCGTTGCTGACGTTAGGTGATTCGTAATTTCGCTTTCGCAGCGCGTTGCACAGAATCGCACAGTTTTGCAGCAAAATTTTATCCGACCGTAGAACAGACCGTAGAAAGAGAATCCCCTCGCACACGCGGAATGTTCAATCCTCTTCGTTCGCGCGTTACGCGTTCCGATCCCAGTTCAAGACGTGTTTTAATCGCCACATTGCCGCACCTGATCCAACAGTTTTTGTTTGGCCGCGACCGGCGTTCTCACTAGTCTATCTGCAAAGATAGCGATTTTGTCCTTCCAAACCTCAAGTTCAAGGCGAATTCTCGTTAGGCCAGCGAGCGCGCTTGCCGCTCGGCTGCGACGCCGACACGAAAGGGGTGACGCCATGAGGAGATGTCATCATTTGGACTCCGGCTGGGTGCTGCTGGCCATCTTCCTCGCAGGGATTGTCGCGACCGTCCAAGGGCAGTCCGAACCCACCTTGGCTCTGCTCCGCAGCGGAGCACGCCCTCTCGTCGTCGGTGGCGTATCCGAATACACTCCGTTTAATGTCGTCGGTCCTGACGGTCAGCTCACCGGTATGGATCGTGAGATCATCCGTGCGGCAGCGAAACGCCTGGGCATCAAGCAGGTGGACTTCAAGACGATAACGTTCAGCAAGCTTGGCCCGTCCTTGCTGGACGGGAAAATCGACTTGATCGCCAACAACTATTGGCCGACACCCGATCGCGAGCGTCTTTACGCCTTCACCATGCCGTACTTCGTGCGCGGGGGAGTGGGCTCATTGTGGATCGAGGGGACCGGACCATTCGACACCGCGGCCAGCATGGCCGGGAAGCGTATCGCCGTCTTGAAGGGAAGTTACCCAGAGGCGTGGGCGCGGGAGCACGTTCCAACGGCAATCATTCTCCCAGTGGACGGCACATTGGCCGAGCTGGACGACAGGCTGCGGACCGGTCAGGCCGACGTCGAAGTGGGGTTCTACACGCGGCAGAGGGGTGTCTTGCTGAAACACAAAGACGGCGGTGGATACAAGAACGCGCTTCTCCAACCGATGCGCGCAACGTTCGCCGTACGGAAGGGCGCGAAGGAGCTACGCGAAGCCCTTGACGGCGTTCTCAAAGAAATGTGGGCCGATGGCTCTCTCAACAAGATCAAACGAGTCTACCTTGACCCACTGGAGATCGAGCCGGCCGCGTCCCCGTAATTACTCAACGACCTAGTCTAGACCAGCTAGGTGTTTTGATCGTGCAGCGTTCTCATTGGATTTTTGCAGTTCAAGAGCGAGATATTTGCGCCCGTAGCTCAGGTGGAGAGAGCAACGGATTTCTAATTCAAGACTGACGAATTGCGCACGTTTTCGCTGTGTTGCACAGCGTTGCGAATCATAGGTATGCCTAACGAATGGGGTTTGCGGCGCGTTACATAGAATTGCGCGGTTTTGCAGCAAAATTTTATCAGGCCGTAGAAGCGACCGTGAAAAGTTCAGCCGTCTCAATCTGTGTCTAACTGTTAGGCCCAATCACACACGTTCGCCCGCATTGGACGACATTGATTTTCTCTTGACAAGCGAAAGGCAACCTGCGCAGCATCCAGTCAACTCCAAAACCCCTCCCGTCTAGCCAGCCGCACGTAAAGCCAAGCGACTCGCTTTCTCGAGCGAGGTTTTGCCAAGAAGAACAAACCGTTATGGACAGGTCCCGCTCCACCGGATCGCCTGCAACTAACCGAGTCATTGCAGCGAAGCGCGTTGTTCTGCAACGTGGCGCAAAATTTCCCGAACACGTGGAAAAGAAGGACATCTTATGAAAAGAAAAATCGTTGCGAACATATTCCTTAGCATTGGCGTGGTTTTGACATTAGCGGCTGTAGTGCCAATCAAGACGCTCATCGGTCAGGGTCAGCCTGCGCAGGCAAGCAAGATGCTTACGAAAACTTTAAATGTTGGGGCCAAGGGGATCACCGTGAGGTATCCGGAAGGTTGGTCTACAGGTGAGCCGACCTTAAGTTCATGGGTTATCCTAAATGTGCCTGCTGCCCAGCTGAACATTGCCAACCCGACGGTTCGAGTGCTGATTAGTTACCTGGAGAGGCCCGATCACGCCGATGCGGTGAAGCAGCTTGCAGAGTACGCGAACGAATACAGTCAACCCTCAACATTCCTTGCCATTGGTGGCTGGCCTGCCTTGGAGCGAGTGCAGCTGGTCAAAAGACCTCAACCGGGCAACGCTCCGCTTTTTCCGGACCGTAACATGGTGCAAATCACGACCGCAGTTGCGGCGGATAAACTGCTGATCCGTCTCGAGGCGCAACTGCCGTCGAATGCTGACCAGCAGCTCAAGGACCTGGTGCTCGCCATTGGCCGGAGCCTCACGTTTCCGACAGTCGGCAACCCAGCCGAGGTCCAGCAGGAACTGAATAAGCTTCAAAGCTTGCCGAAACGCCGAGACTCTCCCCAAGCACGCGTTGCTTCGCCAGCTGCAGCCGCAACGATCTCCTCCCGAGTTAAAGCCGCCGGCGCCGACGCGCCTATCTTTCCTCCGGTGCGACTGGACAATCTCGGGAACAACGGCGAGTTGGAGATTGCAGTCTCCAACGATGGCGCGAACATCGTGGTCGCCAAGCAAAGCGGATTCGTCACCTCTAACGACGGCGGCCAGAGCTTCCCGTTCTCCGGTTCCCTGCCGGTCAGTGATGGTGATAGCTCGCTCGGGTTCGGACAGAGCGGAAACTTTTATCACGCAGCGCTGGCGTGTTTTGGGGCTTCTTGTGCCGCCCCTTGTCCGCCCAACAACAACTGCATCGAGATAGCCGCCTCCACGAATAACGGCCAGAGCTTCGGCGCCCTGGTCAACGCCGTGGTGTGTCCGAACTCGGGCGGTGGAGCTTGTAGCGTCGATCAGGAACACATCGCTTCCGACCGGGTCAATCCGGCCCCGGGGGGCGATGCCGTCTACATGGCATTCAGGAACTGCCAGGGCGGGTGTGGCGCAGAGGCCGATGTCACATGCTCCCCAGACAGCGGCGCGACTTGGGCGCCCCGGCTTCCACTGGAGGGCGGCTCTGACTTTCCGAGGGTGACTGTGGGTCAGGACGGATTCCTGTACGTGGTATATCGAAATGGTGGGAACATCAGGATCGACAAGTTTAACGCGTGCACGACTTCGGGGTCCCAGATGACGAGAGCTCCCGGCGGCTTTCCCAAAACAGTGAGCGCATTCACAACCTTCGCCGGCTGCGAGGTAATGAACGGGTTTGGCGGACTCGACCGTTGCAACGACGGTAACATTCTCTCGAGTCCAACGGTCACTGTAGACGACACCAACGCGAGCCACGTCTACGCATCCTGGGCGAATAACACGGCCTCTAATAACGAGAACATACTTGTGGCGGACTCTACCGATGGTGGCGCGAACTGGCGGGCGCCTGTTACTATCAATACGAACCCCACGGCACGCCGCTTTATGCCGTGGGCCTGCGCCTCAGGTGGCAATGCCTTTGTTACCTGGTACGACAGGCGAGCCGCAACCAATGCGAACAATGACTTAACCGACTACTTTGCGGCGAGCGCCGGCCTTTCCGGAGGCAATCTTGTTCCCAACAACGACGAGTTCCAGATTTCAACAACCTCGGACCCGCAATGCAACCTCTGGCCGGCCTCCCCCCGCTCCACGTGGGACTCGGAGAACTGTTCGGTTCAGCCCGAGAATGCAGGCAGATGCAGCGTCTCCACGAATATACGCTGCGATTTTAGTGGCGACGGAACTCAGTGTCCCATGGGCGAAACCTGCCAAACTGGAGGTGGCGCCCCCAAGTATGGTGACTACAACGGCAACGCTTGCGTCCTCGGACGTTTTTACACAGTGTTCGCGTCGGGTGTCGGTCTAACGAGCGTCAGGAATTTCTTCCAGTCCTTTGTGGTAACATCAACGCCCACCACGCTCACCTACACTGGCGCTATTACTGGCGACTACCACGACGATGTTACTCTTTCGGCTGTACTTACCCTTAGCGGAACTTCCGCGGGAGTGGCTGGCCAAACAATCACCTTCACCATCGGCGCACAGAGTTGCGCAGGTATCACCGACGCCACCGGCGCGGCCTCGTGCAACCTTACGCTCAATCAAGTTCCCGGTCCCTACACGGTCACCGCGGACTTCGCCGGTGCTGGCCTCTTCCAACCGAGTAGTGCATCCACAGCGTTCACGATCACTCGTGAGGAAACTACATTGAACTACACGGGCGATACCGTCATTGCCAATAACACCACAGCGCATCTATCGGGTGTTCTACTCGAGGACGGTACGGTGCCCATCGCTGGACGCACTGTCGACTTCACCTTAGGAACGGGCGGGACTGCGCAGACTTGCAGCGGCGTAACGGACGCCGCGGGTGTCGCCGCCTGCACCATTTTCCCGGTGAACCAGCCACCCGGCCCGGGCGTTGTCGCGGCGAACTTTGCCGGCGACGCCTTCTACTTGCCATCCTCCGCGTCGGAGGCCACGCTCATCTTCGCGTTCCTTGATCACGGTTCCTTCGTCGTTGGAGATGAGACAGACACGGGGTCGGTCGAGTTCTGGGGCCACAGTTGGTCCCGTGACAACGCGCTGAGTGGTGGGCCTGCCCCGGACAGCTTCAAGGGTTTCGCCTCGGCCATCAGTACTAGTCCGCCCGCCTGCGGCGACACCTGGACGAGCAGGCCGGGCAACAGCTCAAATCCGCCGGACACGATACCCCCCTACATGGGTGTAGTCGTCTCCAGCAGCATTACCCAGTCAGGATCGACCATCTCAGGCGATGTGCCCGACATCGTTGTTGTCAGGACAAACCCAGGCTACCGCCGAGATCCGGGCCATCCCGGCACGGGCACAGTGGTGGCAGTGTATTGTCCTCACGCATCGAGTCCGCGTACACTGAGGCCTCGACCGACTGCACACCCTCGGCCTACTCCATAGCGGTAATTTGGTAAGGCGCGATCCTACTCGCTTGTGAAAGACGGCAACGATATGGCAACGGACTTTCTCTACCTAGATAGAATCCGGATTTCTAATTCAAGCCTAACGAATTGCGCACGATTTCGCTGTGTTGCACAGCGTTGCGAATCATAGGTATGCCTAACGAATGGGGTTTGCGGCGCGTTACATAGAATTGCGCAGTTTTGCATCAAAATTTTGCCCGACCGTAGAACGAACCGTGAAAAGTTCAGCCGCCTCCATCACGCGCCCTCGTGGAATTGTATCTCGGCCCAGCCGGCCTATTTTCGATGATATGATGGCAAACGAACAAACGTCCGTGAGTCGAGTCGCAGATCGTGAAAAGCTTCCATTGTTGCTCGACAAGGCGCGTCAGTTTGCCGGGCAGTATATCGACAGTCTTGAAGAACGTCCGGTTTTTCCCAGCGAAAAATCGCTACGAGCGATGCATGCCCTCGTCGAACCGCTCCCTGAAAATCCGAGTGACCCATTGCTAGTTCTTGATCAACTCCAGGAGATCGGCGCGCCTGCTGTCGTCACTCAAACAGGCGGCCGATACTTCGGTTTCGTGAACGGCGGCATCCTTCCGGTCGGGCTCGCCGCCAGGTGGATGGCCGATGTCTGGGACCAAAACACTGCGCATTACGTCATGTCACCGATCAATTCGCGCCTCGAAGAAATCTGCGAACGTTGGATCGTCTCGTTACTTGGTTTTCCCGAAGAAACTGCAGCCGGTTTTGTATCCGGAACAACGATTGCCAATTTTTCAGGACTATGTGCGGGTCGCAACGAATTGCTTCGTCGACGCGGCTGGGACGTTGCTCGCAAGGGTCTTTACGGTGCGCCGAAGATTCGTGTCGTCGCTAGCGCCGATGCGCACGCAGCGGTCCACAAGTCAATTTCGATGCTCGGACTCGGATCCGAAAACGTCGAGCTTGTTCCAGTGGACGATCAGGGACGCATGCGAGCGGACCAAATGCCGAAACTGGATGAAGCGGCGTTAGTCGTCACCCAGGCTGGCAACGTAAATTCCGGAGGTATCGATCCCATCGGCGAAATTTGCGACCGCGCTCACGCTTCGGGTTCGTGGGTTCATGTCGACGGCGCATTCGGCCTTTGGGCGCGGGTGCTACCATCGATGCGCAAAAGTTGTGAGGGCATTGAAACGGCGGACTCCTGGTCGCTCGATGCGCACAAGACCCTCAATGTTCCCTACGACAGTGGTATCGTTCTTTGCCGGCATCGCGACGCATTAATGAGCGCCTTCAAGGCTTCGGCTTCTTATTTTCAGTGGAGCGAACATCGTGACAGCATGAACTTTCGGCCGTCGATGTCCGCCCGGGCGCGTGTGATAGAACTCTGGGCCGTTCTCAAAACCTTAGGCAGGGAAGGAGTCCGACGTTTGGTCGAACAGCTTTGCGAAAACGCGCGAAGCTTTGCCCGGCTTCTATCAGCGCAAGGGTTTCAGATCCACAACGATGTTGTTTTTAACCAGGTGCTTGCCTCATGTGATGACGACGCCCTTACGAAGGCGACGCTGCAGAACATCCAGAGTTCCGGTGAATGTTGGTGTGGCGGCTCAACCTGGCATGGAAGAGCGGTCATCCGAATCAGTGTTTGCGATTGGGCGACGACGCCAAAACAGATCGAACGCTCTGTGCGTGCTTTCGTGAAGGCGCGAGCTATAGCAACGCGCTGAGCGTTTCGACGCCAAGACGGCGCTTTCTCCCGCTTGCTCACGTTCTCCTCTCGGGCGTGCGTGGAGTTGTTCAAGGCTCGTATTTGTGTCCCTTCGCGTGCGCGTGGAAGTGTCTCACATGGAGATTGTCAGATCAGTCACGGATTGACAGTCCGTTCATCCCGCCAACTTTCTTACATTGATCTACCTATTGAATGCGCCCGTAGCTCAGCTGGAGAGAGCAACGGATTTCTAATTCAAACCTAACGAATTGCGCAGCGTTTCACTGCTTTGCATATCGTTGCTGGCACTAGGTAATTCGTAATTTCGCTTTCGCAGTGCATTGCGCAGAGTTGCACGGCTTTGCAGCAAAATTTTCGCGGACCGTAGAACAGACCGTGAAAAAGGAGTCCTCGCGCGAGCGCGTGGAACTGTGTTGAGTGAAGCTCCCTTTCATATAGGAGCGGGGTTGAGCTTGATCGTTCTTTCAGAACGCAGGTGAAACGACGAGTTTTTGGAAGCGCGGATCATTTCGCAGTGGATCAAACATTGGATCGAGTCGGAGCAAGGCAGCAGTAAGTGGTGCGTTGCCCACAGGTAGCGTGCCCTCATACAGTATCGAGAGCAGTTGCTGTCAGGCGGCGACGGCGCGATCGGGCTCTTCTGTCTGGGCACCGACCCGAGCGAGAATCTCGATCGACGCTGGCCCATCCACGACGTCTTTCTCGATTGGATTTGTGGCTATGGCTCGCAGGCAGGCCCAATAAAGATGTGGCTCCCGAACCGCGCCTTGTTCGCTCTGATTCGTGTGCCTTGTTGACCGTGAGCTCTTACAGAGTTGTACAACGCCAAAATAACATTAGGCGATCGGCATTGCGGGTGTAGATTCATTCGCTAACGTTTGCAGCGCCAATCGACCGCGGGTGCGGCCCCTTCTCTCTGCACCAACGAAACAGAGCAGAACCAGCTCTCGATGACAGTCTTCATTCATACAAACAAGGACGCGCACCAAACATGGCTCGGGGACTTCTTGTCCAGCAATATTACCATTTCGGAGGGCCGGCGTCGGGTTATTGCCCACTCAGATCACCAACCTGAAATGCAGATGCACAGCGATGCACACTCGTCTCGAGA
>DASSFL010000268.1:0-1683 GCA_035694525.1 Candidatus Udaeobacter sp.
CGGGACAAAGATTACGAAAGAGCAGGCGACGAAGATCGCGCTTGAACAGATCCACGGCAAAGTCACCGACGTAACGATTGAACGAAAGCGCGGCAAGAACGTCTACGTCATTGAAATCCAGTCGCCGGATCAGGGCGAGAAGGACGTCTTCGTCGACATGGAGTCCGGAAAGATTGTCGGCACCGACTGAGATGAGATGGCGTCCTGACGAGGTTCGTGATTGGAGAGGATAGCATCATGAGAAAAGGCTCGTCCCATTTTGGCGCGGGCCTTTTCTATTGTGAACATCCATTTGATGCGGGAGCGCGCGGCGTTTCTCTGCCGTTTCCAGGCGGAGACTTCGCGGCGCAGTCGCTTGGGGTCGTCGATCCTGCGGCCGAGGCATTGTCCCCGCAAGACGCCGATCTCGATCTCAACCATGTTGAGCCAGCTTGCGTGCTTGGGAGTGTAGTGGAACTGGATCCGCCGCAGGATGCGCCGTGCTTCAGTGGGTGGGAACGTCTGATACAGAGCGCCGGCAGAGTGGGTCGATAAATTATCCTGCACAACGCGAATGATCTCGGCGTCGGGATAATGGATGTCGACGAGGTCGCGCATGCATTGGGCATAGTCTTTTGCCGTTCGCCGCTCGGTGAGCTTGACCTTCCGCCAGGGGCGATGCACGTCGAGGAGAACGAAGAGATTGACCGTCCCATTGCGACGATATTCGAAGTCGTAACGTTCGAGCCGGCCCGGCCTTGGCGGAATTGGCTGACGGACCTCGCCGATGAGCTGCACGGGGCTTTCGTCGAAGCACACCACCGGCCTGTTCGGATCGGGTGCCTCGGCATAGAGATCGAGCACGTCTTCCATTCGGGCGACGTATTCGCCATCGATCTGCGGAATGCACCACATGTCCTTGCGCCAGGGCTTGAGGTCATTCTCAGCCAGACGTCGCCGGACCGTCTCGCGCGACAGGCTTTTGTGTTCGGTCAGCTTGACGAGCGCACCCGCCAGCAGATCGAGCGTCCAGCGGGCACGGCCCTTTGGAGGGGCCGCACAGGCGGTCGCCACCAGCAAGGCTTCTTCCTTGCCCGTAAGCTTGCGCTCCGCCCCGGGTCGCGGCTCCTCGCGCAGCGCCCGTTCCAGATTGCCTTCCACGAAGCGGCGCTTGGTCCGGTACACGGTCGAGCCGCTCGCGCCGACGCTCCTGGCGATCTCCTCGTCGCCGGCCCCGGCATCGGCGGCCAGCAAAATCTGGGCGCGCTTGAGCTTTCGGCACGGATGCCTGCCGCCGCTGAGCAGCGCCTTGAGTTCGCTGCGCTCGACTTGGCTGAGTTCGACCCGATAGCGTACATTCATGCCTGCCTCCCTGGGAGGCACGCACGAACAACTGAATCGGATGGCCGGCGTGAGTCCTTCGGCAAAAACCTTCACGCCCAAGCAGGGGCAATACCTCGCCTTCATCCACCTCTATACGAAGCTTCACCGCAGGCCTCCGGCAGAAGCCGACATGCAGGAATATTTCCGCGTCAGTCCGCCTTCGGTTCACCAAATGGTGCGATCGCTCGAGAGAGCCGGCCTTATCAAGCGGTTGCCAAGGACAGCTCGCAGTATCGAACTCCTCGTTGATCCCAAAACTCTGCCGGAGTTAATCTGACCGCCTGACCCAACCGGTCAAAATCACTGTGAAATGCCACTAGC
>DASSFL010000269.1:0-1493 GCA_035694525.1 Candidatus Udaeobacter sp.
TGGTTCTGCTGAATTCACTTGAAAAAGAGCGCAAGGGTGTGCGAATTATTCGGAACCATGGCGAAAACCTACCGAACCTACCTTCCCGAACAAGATTTACTTTTGCCTCCGAGCCTCCGCGAGTGGTTGCCGGATGACCACTTGGTTTATTTCGTGTCCGACGTAGTGGATCAGTTGAACCTTTCGGCGATCGAGTCCGTGTATGAAGAGGATGATCGGGGGCAACCGCCGTATCATCCGCGGATGATGACCAAGATCCTGCTCTACGGATATTGCGTGGGGGTATTTTCGTCGCGCAAGATCCAGAAGCGTTTGGTGGAAGACGTTGCTTTTCGTGTCTTGGCGGCCGGGAATCAACCAGATTTCCGGACCATCTCCGATTTTCGGAAGCTACACCTGAAGGCGCTGGAAGAGCTGTTCCAGCAGCTGTTACGGCTGACGCTGGAGACGGGGACGATGAAGCTGGGGCGGGTGGCGCTGGACGGGAGTAAGTTCAAGGCCAACGCGAGCAAGCACAAGGCCATGAGTTACGGACGGATGGGCGAGACGGAGAAGCGGCTGCGGGAGGAAGTGCGCAAGTTGTTGAGGCAAGCAGAGGCAACGGACAAAGAAGAGGATCAGCGTTACGGTGGGGATCGCCGGGGAGACGAGTTACCGGAAGAGTTGCAGCGACGGGAAACGCGGATCGCGCGGATTCGGGAAGCCAAGCAAGCGCTGGAAGAACGGGCGCGCGAGCAAGCCAGGAGCGAGGGCAAGGATGCACAGGAAGCGCAGCCCGCAGCGAAGGCGCAATACAGCTTTACCGATCCGGAGTCGCGCATTCTGAAAGGGGCGGATGGATTTGTGCAGGGCTACAACGCGCAAATCGCCGTCGAACCAGCCCTTCAATTGATCGTCGGGCAGCAGGTCACGCAAGCCGCGAATGATAAACAGCAACTGGTGCCGTTAGTGGAGAAGATCGAAGAACAGTCAGGGCAAAAACCACAGGAAGTTGTGGCCGACAGTGGATATTGCTCGGATGAGAATCTGAAGTACCTGAAGAAGCGGAAGATCGAAGGATTCGTAGCGACGAGAAAGCAGAAACACGGTCAGCGGAGGGAACCCTGCAAACCAGGGCCGTTACCGAAAGGGGCCAGCCGTGTGGAGCAGATGGAACGAAAGCTACAGACCCAGGTTGGGGCAGCGGTCTATGCGACACGAAAATTCATCGTTGAACCGGTATTCGGACAGATCAAACAGGCGCGGGGATTCCGACAGTTTCTCTTACGCGGGTTGGAGAAAGTACGCGGTGAGTGGGCGCTGATCTGCATGACTCACAACATTCTGAAGTTTCACAAGATCATCTGCAGTGGATAGCGCGCCGATTTCCATGGCAAGGGTCAGAAAGCGGTTCCCCGAAGCGATTTGTGAAGACAAAGTAACTCCCGACAACAAGTGCAACTCCTCGCGCTAGCCTCACGACTCAGAAACACCCACCTCGACGTCATTAAATG
>DASSFL010000270.1:0-1661 GCA_035694525.1 Candidatus Udaeobacter sp.
TGTCGGACAATTCCCAATTCCTCAGGTTGAATGGGCACGAACTAAAATTAGAAGTTACTTTAACGATTCAATCGTCGTCGCAGGGGAATCTTTGGTCATCCCTTTTGAGGGTGCATATGGAGAAAGTTGGGGACCAGAAGATTTAACAAACTCAATCTAAAGAAAGGGACTATAAATGCTTACACTAATCGCAATAATGTTAATTGGGATTGCCGTCGGGTGGCACACAAGGGGATGATACCGTTTTGCATCGGATGGTTTTGCGGCGCATCTGCTATGTGGCTTTACTTACGATTCAGTAAGCTTATCCGTAGTCGCGCCGAGTATAACAAAGCACTCAAGGAAGAGACCTATCACGTGAGAGACACAGAAGGATTACTGGGAGCGATTTACAACCGCGATCTAGGCAGGTTCAAAAGATTCTTGAAAGAGTATTTCAAAAGAAAGGAGGTAGACGATGCGTAAAGTAATAGCAGTAATTGTAACAACCAGCTTCTTACTAATTGGCTGGATTTCAATGTGGTGGGACGTCATTATTGATGGCCGAAACAACCCACCTCATTGACACGTTAAAACTGCGCTGTTCTTTATAGGCAGCGCAGTCCTTTTGAATAATTCAAATTCACTAATGAAACAAACCTACAATAGAAAGTTCATTATAGTTCATGAACCAATCAGAGACAAACACAGACGTAGAATCTTCGAGCGGAAACTTGCCACCGCCGAAACCAAAGGGTATAGACTTGTCGGATATCCCACATTTCAATCCGTCCTCATCGAGCCGGACCAGTCCTATTCCGTCTTTGGCACCGCCCTCATGCAACGAGAAGACCCCACAGTATGAGTATGAATTCTGCACCATCTACAATGGTCGCATTTCGTTCATCACCCTATGGGATGACAACGATCTGTCAGCGGCACAGCGTGCTAGTTGTTGCAATCTGAGTCAAGAACAGATAACTTACAGTGATGTGACTGGCAACGGTTTCTTCGTGGTCCGCGACGAAGACTGGTGCTTTCGTAAGGAACCCTATCAGAAGTCGTGGGGGCCACACGGTGAAGTAGAAAATTCCAAACCCCAACACAAGTCGTCCCCCACCACTGCAGACGAAATTCTAGCCCAACTCTAATGAATGCCTAACTTTATATCCAACTTCATAACCTATGCAGAAGGTTGCGAGACTCCTGAACTCTACGATTTATGGTCTGCATTAGCCACACTCTCATCCGTCGTCTCTAGACGGGTTTGGATAAACCAAGGATATTACATAATCTACCCTAACCTATACATTGTGTTGGTTGGTGCCCCAGGTGGTCGCAAGACCACTGCTATGACCATGTGCAAAGACATGTTACGCGAGTTGGGCACTATACCATTTGCAGCAACGTGCATGACCAAGGAAGCACTATGCCGGTATATGTCAACCCAATGTATGCGGAACTTTACTATCCCGAACACCGACAAAACAAAAGAATACACACCAATAACCCTATGCCTAACAGAACTCAGTCATTTCTTAGGTGCCAACTCCGCACACATGATAGACTTTCTAACTACAATATATGACCAAGAAGTCTACGATGCGAAAACCAAAAACAAAGGAGACGATATTATTCCAGGTCCGTATCTCACCGTACTGGCCTGCACCACCCCTACGAAT
>DASSFL010000271.1:0-12411 GCA_035694525.1 Candidatus Udaeobacter sp.
CTGCCCACCGAGGCAACAGATCATTTGCCGCGCAAGAAAGATGGCTCGATCAACGCCTACGCGTTGGGGATTGCCGCGCAACAAGCGGTCCGGTTCGAAACGACCCAGTTAATTCAGGCTATGCGAGCGTGTCTCGAAGCAAATGTTCAATTGGTTACGACGCAGCTCGATCACGAACTGATCTTGACTGAAGTGGTCGTTAAGCTGCTTCAGCAATCGTCATCCTGAGCGAAATCGAAGGAGCCCGCCGCGTCACCCGAAGCTGTTGACGGGATTCCTCGACTACGCTCGGAATGACGGAATTACGCGCCGCCTTCCACTTGTCTCCGCGCAACCGGACCGATATAAGGAATGTCCCAGCGGACGCCGGTAAACGCCTTAACGATCGTAATGATCATTATTACCAGGAACACGAGATGCACCAGCGCCGCGATGATTGCCCAAAAAAATACCAGGATGCCACCAATACCGGGAATCGCCCCGAACACCGCATGCACGACCGCCGACACAATGTTGAAGAGAAACCACGCGCAACCAAAGATGATCGACTGCATCGCGTAAAAGCGAACGAAAGAGTCGTGCTTTTCGAGGATATAAAAAATGACGCCGCCGATCAAGGGAATGCAGGCGATGGCTGCAGCCACGTTCGAAGGCAAACCGGTCGATCCGGATTTTGCGGTCGTCCCGGGTTCAGCACTTGGAGGCGGAGGTTGAGTAGGCACTTCGTCTGGCATGATCTACATACACGAACTGGAAAGTGTATTGTCAAGCATCTTCCTTTTGCGCAGTTCTTTTGGCTTTCGCTCCCCAGCCTACCAAATATCATGGGTCCCCAGGCAAGCAGATCAATGGCCAAGAATTCCCATTTTGCGCACGCCTTTACACTGATCGAGTTGATTGTTGTGCTGGCAGTCATCGCCATTCTCATGTCCATGGTGTATCCGATGTACACGAGCATTTCGGAACGCGCCAAAGCGACCAAAGATATGAGCAACTTGCGCCAGATCGGACTCGCGACACAGACGTATTTGAATGACAGCGACGGTGTTCTGCCTGGCTCGATAACCCCTCCGAGAACATGGATGTCGCAACTATTAAAATACACGAGCGTCTGGGGTATTTTTCAGTCGCCTTTCGATAAGCGCCCACGATCGGAAGCAGGCAATGATGCAACCCCGGTCAGCTATGGCATCAACGTCAAGGTTTATGTAAATAGCGTGCCGATACCCGCCACGAGAATTTCCAAGCCGACGGCGTTCATACTGTTCGCGCCGGCGCAAGATAACTCAGCAACGGTCGCCTTCCAAGGCGCTGGCACTACGGCTGCCCCAGGCGTTAATCTTCTCGGGTTTAACAATACTGTCACTAGCACTCCTGGCGGATTGGCCGCAGGCGGTACGCACAACAGCCGTAAACGAATCAACGCGCTTTTTGCCGATCTGCATTGCGAAACCATGACTTGGTCTGCTTTCACGGGCACTGGGGCCAATCCAGGGGAGCCGGATCAGTGGACACCATACGTTCCGTATCCGTAGCCGCCGTAGAAATCCACGGCGACATAGTGCGCTATCCGGCGCTCGTCGGCTCGGGCTTGATCGAGCAACTCGGGAAGCGTGTGCGCGAACGTTTGCATCGTAGAACCTGCGTAATCATTTCGGACACCAATGTTGGGCCGCTCTTCGCTAGTCGAGTAAAACGAAGTCTGACGTCAGCAGGCTTTAAGCCGACGTTGGTCACGATTCCAGCGGGCGAGAAATCGAAGACACTCAAGCAAGCCGGCGCAGTTTGCGAGCAGATGATCGTCGCCGGATTGGACCGGCAATCTTTTGTCATCGGTCTCGGAGGCGGGGTGATCGGTGATATCTCCGGATTCGTCGCGGCGATTTATCATCGCGGTATTCCTCACATCCAGATTCCCACGACGTTGCTTGCTATGGTGGACAGCTCGATCGGCGGAAAGACTGGGGTGAACACTGCCGATGGAAAAAATCTGATCGGCGCAGTGCACCAGCCCTTGCTTGTGATTGATGATGTGGACATTTTGAAAACGTTGCCTCCCCGCGAATTCAATCAGGGATTCGCGGAGGTGATCAAACACGCGATTATCGCCGATGCGAAAATGTTTAAGACGCTTCAGCCCTGGAAGGCAAGGGAGGCGGTTGCCCTACAATCGTTGATCAAGCGTAATATCAAGATCAAAGCGGCGGTTGTCGCTCGCGATGAGCGAGACCGTTCCGGCGAAAGAGCGATTCTCAACTTCGGTCATACTGTGGGTCATGCGATTGAGCGCGCGGGAAATTACCGGAAATTTCTTCACGGCGAAGCGCTCAGCCTCGGAATTGTCGCCGCATGCGCTGTTTCAATTAAAAGGGCCGGACTCCCGCCCAGACAGCGCGATGCGGTAATCGACCTTCTGCGACGATTTGAGTTGCCGACGTGTTTGCCAAAGAATTTGCCACGGAACAAAATCGTTAGCGCTGTGAAGTTCGATAAAAAATTCGAAGGCGGAAGAACCCATTTCGTTGTAACGCCGCGCATCGGGGCCGCCTATCTCACGACCGAAGTCATGCTCGACGATATCCGCGAGGCGGTAGACGCGCTGTAGGGCGTCTGTATCAGACGCCATGGCGTTTCACACAATAGAGCTGTAGCCGCGGTCGTTGACCGCGGCCGCCGGGGTCAGCGCCCCCAGCTACAGACCTCGCGCCTTTGAGTAATATTCGACTAATCCATCCGTCAGGCTGTCAGCGTATTCGCGGAAAATACTTTTGCGTTCTAAGCCGTTGATGTTGCGGGTTCCTTCGTAATCGCCAGCCTGAATACGGGCGAAGCCGTCTTTGCTGTTCATCACGTAGGGCTCGCAATAAACCACCGGACAACGATAAAGCCGCGTAGCTAGCAAATTGCGCGCATAGACGTAACCGCTCGTGCCGACTCTTGTTGTGCTGTTCGTCGTAGGATACTCGTATGGGGGTAGTTGAGTTTCCCGGGCCATTGTGCCGGCAATTGTGTCCGCCAGCGGCAATTCCTCGTGGTAAGCGCGGCTGAGAAGTCGCCGAATCATTTCGAAACGTTCGTCATCGAACTCAAGCTCCTGCTGCAAATAGGAACCGTTCACCATAAGGTGAAGATGGTTGATGTCGGTCAACATTGGATTATTTGGATCACCCCAGCCTTCGGCATTGAAATGCAGGCAAAGAACGAGATCAGGATGCAACTTGAAGTTTACCAGCGTCGCCCGACGGCGAATCTCGCTGTAGCGATAAAATAAGATTTCGCTCTGCCAGCGAACCGTTTGTTCTTTCTCGGGATCATTTGGATCAAGAACGTCGGCACGGGGCTGTGGCACGCCGTTTCTAATCAGGACTTTCCTGGCCAGATCCCGAAAATCATCGGGACGTTTTGCTGTGACCGGTTCGTTGCTATTCCGAACAAAAAAAACTTTTGCCCCTAATTCGCGCAATCGCGGTGCCAGCAGCCGCGCGACTTTCAAAGTCAGATCACCTTCCTGCACTGGCTGAGTGCTGTCGACTTGAAACCAGCGCTCTTCCATCTTGGCCCATTCGCCACCCAGATGCCCCGGGTCAAACGCAATTCGCAAGCCCGAGAGCGGCTTGTCCGCTTTCGCGGGCGGCAAGGATTTAGCGGAATGCCAAAGACGCGGCACCGGATTGCGCGAGGTGTCGTCCTTCGCGAACCGCAAGGTGAAGAAATTCTGCGACTCGCGGTTGGTCAGGATCCGCGCTGTATCGGTGTTTACTTCAATTAAATCGGGAGCGAATCCGTGTGTGCAATAAACATCGTAAATTAAATGCGCGAATTCATCGTGGGTGATTGTCTCTTGATAGTGTTCAAGCACGCTCCAGCGCGGACAGGCGCCGAGAATTCCGAGATTGTCCGCCGCTTTGCCCGTACCCGGGAAGATCGACAAGCAGGTCGCTAGCAATACGACGCGAAGAATCATTTCGCAGCCAATGAAGCATTGATGGCTGGGTTTCGCGCTCCTTAATACCAGTAGCGTGTCATCCTGAGCGGAGCCTCTTACGTACAACGGCAGCATCACGCAATGTGGCTTGTCTCACGCGTCGTCTAACGAGAGGTCCATCGCCGTCTTCGCGGGTCGGGATGACAACAGCTTTTGTCGTGGCTACTGTCGCAGAATGCTAACTGTCCTTATCCTGGGCGACATCGTTGGTGAGCCGGGACGCACCGCCGTGATTACCAGGCTGCCGGAACTGAAAGAAAGGCACGCCTTGGACTTCATCATCGTTAACGGAGAGAATGCGGCCGGCGGTCGCGGCATAACCGGAAGAATCACCATCGATCTGTTGCGCGCCGGCGTCTCAGTCATCACGACAGGCGACCACATATGGGACCAGAAAGAAATTCTTGCGTTCATCGACACCGAGCCGCGCTTGTTACGCCCGTTGAATTATCCCGATGGCGCGCCGGGGAACGGGTCGATCATCCTGGAAACAACCAAGGGAAAAATCGGTGTTATCAACGTGCAAGCGCGGACGTTTATGCAGCCGATTTTGGAAAATCCGTTTCGCTCGGTCGATGCAGCGGTGACGAAGATGCGCAACGAGACGGCGAACATCATCGTGGACGTACACGGAGAGACGACCAGTGAAAAAATCGCGCTGGGCCGGTTTCTCGACGGAAAAGTTTCCGCCGTCATTGGAACCCACACCCACGTTCAAACCGCCGACGAGCAAATTTTTCCCGGCGGCACAGCTTTCTTGTGCGACGCGGGCATGTGCGGTCCGGTAAATTCGATCCTGGGACGCGCCATTAATCCAATCATGAACCGGTTCATCTCGAACCTGCCGGCGTCGTTTCCTGTCGCCGGCGGTGAGGTACGTCTGCATGGAGCGTTAATTGAAATCAACGAGAACACCGGTCGCGCAATGCGAATTACACGTGTGGATGAGCCTGCGCTCAATGTCGCTGCTCCATCGGAGCCCGAACCAAGGATCGACATTGACATTGAACAGACGCCATCCCCAGAGCAGACTTAATGTACGAACTGTTCGCGACCTGAATTTCGAATTGTTTAGGAACATCAACGTCCAAAAGAAATTATGAAAAAAACCTTTGTCTTTATTTTCGTCGCGGCCCTGGCGCTTTGTGCTCCGCAGTTGTCCGAGGCGCAAGCCAACAAAGATGCAAAAGAAGCAAACAAGCTTGCCCGAGACGGCGCAGAGGCTTCCAAGAATCAAGAGTGGGACAAAGCGATCGACTCGCTTCGCAAGGCCACGGCTCTCGACCACAAATACGCGCCAAATCTCGCCGCGGTTTATCAACAGCGTGCATACGCTGCGGCGACTAACCAGCAATTTCAGGATGCGATCACCGACTACGGCGAGGCGCTCAAGATCACTCCACAAGACGCACGAATTTACGAACAGCGCGCAGCGGTCGAGATGAAACTGAACGATATGGACAAAGCGCTGGCCGATTATTCCGAGGCGATCAAGCTTAAGCCGGCCGAAGTTCGGTACTACGGTTACCGCAGTTATATCTACGAGGTTAAGGGCGACATCAAAAATTCGATGGCTGACGCCGACAAGGTGCTAAAACTCGATCCGAAAAATCAGGAAGCGATCAGCCGCAAAAAACGGTTGGAAACGCTACAATCCCTGAGAGCAACGCCGATTCCTCCAGCGCCGCCCACTTCAACTAAGACTTCCCCCGCGGCCGCGCATTCGCCGCATAAGCCGTAATCGTTTTTTAGCGGTAGGGGCTGCAATTCGTGCCAACGTGTTGAGGACAACACGTTCCACCTATGCTTCGTGGATCAGCCTCGCAGAAAACGCCAGTTTGGCCCGGACCGATGGCGAATAAGCCGCCGAAGGCGCAAGATAATCTTCGATGTTCAGGCGTCCGTCGGTGAAACAACGGCTTCCTGGTCTTCGGCTGTCTTTGCCGGCGCGGTGAACCGCCTCTTCCTCCGGTTAGCCGGCAGAGGTGCCAGGGTCATGGTGATATTGCGTCCGGCGATTTTTGGATCCATTTCCACCTGCGACATTCCCGCGAGATCATCGCGAACTTTGTGCACGAGCTGCATGCCAAATTCCTGGTGCGCCATTTCGCGGCCGCGAAATTGCAGTTGCACTCGCACCTTATTTCCCCGATCCAGGAATTCTTCGCCGTGGCGGATTTTCGTTAGATAATCGTGCTCGTCGATGTTAACGCGAAACTTGATTTCCTTCAGCTTCGAGCCGGAGGGCCTTTTATCCTTGGTATGCTTGGAGATATCATACCGGAACTTTCCAAAGTCGATGATCTTGCAGACCGGCGGGGTGGCCGTTGGGGCGATCTCCACCAGATCGAGACCAAGACCTTGAGCTTTGCGCAAGGCGTCATTTAGCTTCATAACGCCAAGCTGTTCGCCGGTAGACCCCATAATGACCCGAACGTCTCGGGCGCGGATCCGACCGTTTACACGAATTTGTGGTTGCAGATTCGAACTAGCTCCTGGCCGACGGAGCGGGAGTGCGCCGCGCCGCCGTATTTCCATTTATCGCAATTCCCGGCGCCACCCCTTGGCAAACGCTCGGACACTCTAACTTCGCCACGGCTGCGATTCACCGCGACGAAGAGCTCGCATTAATATCGCGAGCCGAAGGGAAGTTGTAGGCAACAATCTTGCGCTGGCAAGGCGAATCTCGTGACAATTACGTTTCGATCCTCCAAACGCTCATTTTGCCGGCGGCTCGCCAAAATGGGCCTTGTGCGCCGCGTACGCAGTGGCGTCGTCGAGCATCGAATCAAGCGTGGCTGTCAAGGGCTCGAGCTTTACAACACCCGAAAACACCGCGCGATCGCCAATCTCCGTGTCGATGACGAACGTCGGGCGTTGGGTGACTTGGAGCGCATGAAATTCCGCGGTCGATGCGCGAACGCGCTGCTCGATCTCGGGCGAATGCGCGCGCTCGAGCAGCTCTTTTTTGTCAATCTTGCCGGCGCCAGCTCCAATCTCGGCGGCAACTTCCCAATCGCTTACCTTTTTCCCTTCGCGCAGCGCGGCGTGAGACAGCGCAAGGCGAACGCGATCATCGACAACACCAAGGTCCCTGGCGGCTTCGGCCACGCAGTTCGGTGCGAGCCATTCCGGGAGACTGGGATCGTACCAATCGGTGTTGAGCATGAACGGCGAACGCATCATCATTCCGCTGCGCCGATAGAACCATTGCTCCTGCTCGCGCGAAGTTGGCAAACCAATGGGATCCATTAAAGCGACCTTCCACTGAAACTCGACGAGGCTGTCATAACGCTTTTTCAATTCCGCCCAGGTAGGCTCGGACCAGAAACACCAGGATGAAATAACGTCGAGATAATCGGTAACAGTGATTCGCATGTTTGAATGTTAAAAAGGGTTGAAAAGTTACAAGGTTGAAAAGTTTAATCGTTGAAGCGATGAAGCAGTTGATTCTTGTTGCTCCGTTAACGCTTCAACGCTTTAACGAGTCACTTGGGGCTAGCGCCAACTTTGTCTGTGGACCTGAACCATATTTTTCTTTTCCTGGCAGTAGTTTCATCGCTGCTAGCGCTCGCCCGTGCATGGCGTCCGGGGCAACCTTATCGCGGCTGGCGTATCCCTGCACTAATTGTTCTGGCAATAAGCTGTGTATCCTGGATTTTTTTGCGCAGCGCTGCCGGATACATCGGCGGCATCGCGTGGTTCGCGCTTTTGCTCCTCCCGGCGATTGGATTGCGCAAAATGACGGAGTTCGCCGCTAAGGGAGACTACAAATCGGCTGCGAGACTCGGAACAACTCTTCAAATCTTGCATCCCAGCGGCGAGTTGCGCGATCAGGTTCAATTGTTTCGGCAGTTGGAGTCTCACCAAAACCGCCCGGTTGCTTTCAGAACCGCTCCAATCGCGGACCGTGTTCGGCATATCCAGCTCCGAACCACGCCGGCAGTTCTCACGTTGATTCTGCTCAACGCGGTCGCATTCCTTTTCGAGATTTTCGCTGGCGATCTGAATGATCCGGAAGTTTTGCATCGAGTCGGTGCACTCGAACCTTATGCCGTTGTCTTCCAGGGTGAATATTGGCGGCTTTTCACTGCGCTCTTCTTGCACGGGGGTTTTACCCATCTGCTTTTCAACATTTTCGCGCTTTATATTCTTGGCCCGCCGTTAGAACGGTCCATAGGCACAATCCGATTCGCCGTGTGCTACTTGGCATCAGGTCTTGCCTCCAGCGCGGGTGTTGTGGGTTTGACGGTACTCGGTTTCGTAGAAGTCTCCCAGCTCGTCGGTGCGTCCGGTTGTATCATGGGAATCGTCGGTGCGTGGGCGGGATTACTAGTGCGACATCGTCATGCGCCGCAGGCGAAACAACGCCTGGGAAACGTCGTGATGATCATAGTGATTCAAGTCGCCTTCGATCTTTCAACGCCACAGGTCAGCATGGCTGCGCACCTGTGCGGACTAATCGCCGGCTTCTTTCTCGGACTCGTCCTCGTGCCACGCGCTACGCCAGTAGCCGAGGATCGCTGACCCCTGCAAGAGCCCAACGCTCCAAGAAATCCAATCACAGATTCTACAGATAACCGGATGTAACCTGATCGTCACTAGCGACTCACTAGGTCCAGTGGTAGTGGGTCGGAAATCTGCCTGCAACTTGCCGGATCAGGTTTTCTCGATTAACTCCGCCGCGTTCGCATGTCGTCCTTTCAAACGTATAATGTGACTGGCCGGCGTCGCCGACCCCGGCTATAGCACCGCACCTTCGCATGCCAACATTTCAAACGTATAACGTAACTCCCATCCTGCCGGCGGCGCTTGAGCCGTTGCGCGAGATGAGCTTCAACCTGTGGTGGACTTGGGAACCGGCTGCGCGCCGACTGTTCCGACATCTCGATCCCGAACTTTGGAACCGGACGAATCATAATCCAGTTCGGATGCTTCAGCTTTCGCGGCAATCCAGGCTGGAAGAACTTGCACAAGACAAAACATTTCTGCGCGAACTGAAGCAGGTCTTTGAGGAATTCGAGAAATATCTCGGGCGACACGACACTTACGGAAAGACGGGCGCCGGAAGTGCGATTAAGAATCCGATTGCCTATTTCTCCGCTGAATTTGGCTTTCACGAATCGATCCCGAATTATTCCGGTGGTCTCGGAATACTCGCTGGCGATCATTGCAAGTCCGCAAGCGATCTGGACCTAAATTTCGTTGCGATTGGCTTGCTCTATCGGCACGGGTATTTCCGGCAACAGATCGACAAAAACGGCGTTCAGGCGGCGATCAACTTGAATCAAAATTTCTATCATCTGCCGATCCGCGAGGTGCACCGCGGCGACAGACTTCTCATCTCAGTGCGGATCTTGGAACGTGAAGTTTTTGCCCGGCTTTGGGAATTGCGCGTTGGCCGGGTAAACCTCTACCTCCTCGATACGGACATCCCGGAAAACAGCCCCGAGGACCGATTAATCACTGCCGAGCTTTATGGCGGCGACCTTGAGATGCGCATGCGCCAGGAGATGATGCTGGGAATCGGCGGTGTCAAAGCGCTCGCCGCGCTCGGCATTCAGCCAGCCGTGTTTCATATGAACGAAGGACATTCGGCGTTCCTGGCGCTGGAACGCATTCGTCTCAATGTCGCGGAGAAGAAGATCGACTTTTATTCAGCACTTCAGCTGGTAGCCGCCGCCAACGTTTTTACCACGCACACTCCAGTCCCTGCCGGCAATGACTCCTTCCCGCGCGAGATGATGCGTAAATATTTTGGTAATTTCGCCAAGGAACTAAACATTCCGTTCGACGAACTGTTCTCATTCGGTCAGACACGCCTTAATCCAGACGATCCGTTCAGCATGACCATCCTCGCATTGCGTCTTAGCCGGCACGCCAATGGAGTAAGCAAATTACACGGCGAGGTCAGCCGATCGCTTTGGAAGGATGTCTGGTCTGGCGTTCCAGTCCATGAAGTGCCCATTACCAACATCACAAACGGGGTCCATACCAAAACCTGGATGGCGCCGGAGTTCGCAGCGCTTTATCGCAAGCACCTTGGCGACTGGGAGGAACATCTTACCGAACCGGAATTTTGGCGCGGAGTCATTGATATTCACGACACGGAACTTTGGGACACGCATCAACAACTCAAACTCCGCCTGATTAACTTTATCCGCGATCGGGAACGACACCGCCGTGAGCGACTGGGAGAATCCCCGGAGTCAATCCGCAAGGTCAACCGTATCCTTGACCCGGAAATTTTGACGGTGGGCTTTGCGCGCCGTTTTGCGACTTACAAGCGCGGTACGCTTTTGTTCAGCGATAAGGAACGATTAAAGCGATTGGTGAATGATACCACCCGGCCTGTGCAATTCATTTTCGCAGGCAAAGCGCACCCACGCGATGAAGCAGGAAAAGCGCTAATCCAGGAAGTTTATAGATTTAGCCACGAAGCCGGGTTGGAAAATCGCATCGTTTTTTTGGAGGACTACGACAGCTACATCGCGCGCCGCCTGGTGCAGGGTGTCGATCTTTGGCTAAACCATCCGCTGCGCCCGCTGGAGGCGAGCGGAACCAGCGGAATGAAGGCCGCCCCCAATGGCGGAATCAATCTGAGCGTTCTGGACGGCTGGTGGCGCGAGGGGTACAACGGCAGCAATGGCTGGGCTATCGGCGCGGAGATCAATAATGGCACCACGGAATTTCAGAATGAAGTGGACGCGAGCAGTCTTTACCAATTACTGGAAAACCAAATCGTTCCTCTGTATTACGCGAAACCGGACGGCAAACTTCCTCTCGCCTGGCTGCAATTGATGCGCGAATCAATCCGCAGCGTCACGCCGGTCTTCAACACGCAGCGCATGGTGAAGGAATACACCGAGCAACTTTATGTCCCGGCAGCGAAATCGTACGAGAATTTTTCCCGTGACGGCTGCGGCGCTGCCACACACTTAAGCCAATGGAAAACGCAAATACGAAAGGATTGGCCGGCGGTAAAAATTTCGGATGTTCAAATCGGCAACAAAGATCGACAAAGCATTTTGGTCGGTGAATCGCTGCAAATCACGGCGCGAGTTCACCTGGGCGCGGTCGATCCGCAACATGTGCGAGTGGAAGCTTACAACGGTGAAGTGGATAATGGTGACATTCGCAATCCTGCGTCGACTGTCCTCAATCAAACCGGCAGCGCGGATGGACACGGTAATTACATTTACCAGGGCACCGTTCCCGCGTCTGAAAGCGGCACCTACGGCTTTAGCGTGCGCGTCGTGCCCACGCATCCCTGCTTGATGCAAACACACGAACTGCGGTTGATCACCTGGTCGTAATGCTGTAGCGACGCACCTGTGACAGGTCATGATGTCGTGCGGGAGGCGTTACACCTAAACACGCAACGATTGCGACCACCGCAACACCAAGAGAGACCTCGCAGAGCACATTTCGACGGAGTTGAAATAGCAAGTCTGGCCTAGCGGGGGCTTGTAGCAGCTTTGCTCTAACGAGCAACCGGTTGCGTGCGCCGAAACCAATGAGAATGGCGAAGAGCGTGAGCTTCAAAAGCAGAAGTCCGCCATAAGGCGTCGTGAAAAGGGCGTAAATCGAACCGATCAGCAGCCAACTATTGGAAATTCCGCTGACGACGAGAACGCTCACGCAGCACAAGCTGAGTGTGGAAAAACGGTGGACCACCTGAGCGACGGTTTCGCCTAACGAGAACGGCGCACGCACGCGCGCCAGGAAAATTGTCAGCGGTACCAGTCCGCCAATCCACCCACCTGCAGCGCAAAGATGAAGCATGTCGCCGAGCAGGCCAAGTGAACGCACGCTGGCTGCTGCAGCGTGGCTGATCCAGGCCAGCGACACGAGGAAAACAACGCTTACCAGCCAGAGAACCGGGGTCACGACTCTTCGTGCTTTAACTTTCGCCAGCCCCGTAGCGACCAGCGCAAACGCGGCTACGATCAAGCCGAGACGAAGCTGCCATACTCGACCAAATTGCGTCTCAAACAAAACGGTCCGCCACGCTGCCGTCGCGAAAGCACTCTTGAGCGGCAATCCACTCATGCTCGCCACTTCCAGGCAAAACCAGAGGAGAGCAGAAAGAAGTGCTGCTACGATACTCCAAGCGGCAAGGCGGAACAGCCGGTGTTCAATCTCGTAGAAATCGTCGCTTCCAGCGCGACGAGCCGGAGCAAGGATAACGAGGTCGAAGGTAAAGATTCCCGCAAGCAGAATCGACGCGCCGATATGCACTGCGCGAGCGATGATGAGCTGTGCCGTAAGCATTGCTTCCGCTCCGCACCAGTGCCTAACGAACAATCCGGAATGTGAAGTTTCCGTTTGTAACATGTGTGTCGACGGAAACGACACGCCAGACTACTTTGTAGGTTCCCGCGCCCAGCGACGGCAAAGAAACGTGCAGCAGCGCGTGGTCGGAG
>DASSFL010000272.1:0-3172 GCA_035694525.1 Candidatus Udaeobacter sp.
CGGCAGCCGTGATAAGATTTTTGATAGGAAATCAGATCAGGCAGCCGCAAGCCCCGACCGTATGACTGCTGAAATCAGCACGAGTGCGGTGCGGTCGCATTATGTAAATTTTCCGCTTGGTTGCGCGCGCTGTTGAAGGCACCCGGCCTGAGTGCGATTGCTTCGCGAGGGTCATCTGTCGGTGGTGTCCTAATTTGAATCCTCTTGACCGAATGGCGACGGATTTTTAATCCTTCTTGCCGTGTCACCTCTTTTGTCCGGTGTTGTTAGCGGCCTGATCTTCGGAGCGATAGACGTTGGTTTGATGCTGCCAATGTCATTTCCAGATAAGAAAACCGCCTTGCTCGGGGCGTTCTTTAGTCGGTTTGCTATCGGACTAGTAATCCCGCTCATCCAACTGCCTTCGTGGTCGGGCTGGCTTATCGGAGTCACTTTCGGTCTGCTCCTTAGTTTGCCAGATGCAATTATCACGAAAGCCTATGCTCCAATTCTTATTATTGGAGCGATTGGCGGTATAATTATCGGCGGTCTGACCCACGGTTGGAAGGTCTAGCTCCGGGCCTTGCGGCGTTGGTGCCGATTGGTCGGAATTGTCCTACTTTGAACCGAGTAGGCGTTTCCTGATTCTTTGTTCACGCCGTCTGGCGCGGGCTGCCGGTCTTCTATCGTCTTCGCGCACGCGGTCAGCTAGCGCGACCGCCCTTTCACGCAATACCTGATCGAAGCTTTTGCTGCTTCGTTTCTTAGCAGGACGCTTCATTTCCTTGCCTGGCTCGCAATCGCTACTTTGACGGCGGTTCGTGGGGAGTCCCAGCGGCGGGAATTTCAATACAACCGTTGTTTTGTTTTGATCTCCCTGGCAGTACGTCCAAGCATACGCGTATTTGGCCTTTGGGTGGCCGATTGTTGGGGCGCACGCCGGAAGCTATCTATCCGACGGGCTGCGGGCGCAAAACTAGGGAAGGTATGCGAACGAAACGAAACGACTCTTTACTTTTCGGTAGACGGAGACATGCCCAGTTTCGCCATTGTTGCCAGAAGAGTGTTCTTCAACTCGTAGCGTTATGGTCGCTTTGTAAAGACTCGCTGATTGTCACGGGCCGAGCACGTATGAGTGCGTATCTGGTCCCAACGGAGTTCGGCTCCGTGAATCTAGGTCAAGGCTGACTTCGCGAATATTCAGCGGCACTCTGACTTGAGGCGCGCTCTAAACCGTGCGTCGCGTGGCTGGAACGCCAAAATTTCCTCAGTTTACTTGTCGGCCTGAGTCGGTGATAGCGGAACGAAAACCTGAAAAACGTTCACCAGCCTTTTCACTGGCCTGTGGTTACGTTCTCGACGGTTCCCGACGGTTCTCTACGACGGGATATTGCGGGTTCCCTCTGCGTAAACGATTCTCCCTCTTTCCCGTCGCTGCAGCCCGGAAGTGTAAATTACGATTTACGCCGTCCGCCCGCGCGGGCATAGCAGCACCAGCAGTGATGCGATTATCCAGCACGCGACCATAAAAATAAACCCGCCGCGGAATGAGCCGGTGCGCTGGCTCAGATCGCCAATGATCTTAGGACCAAAGAATCCGCCAATGCTGGCCGTGCAATTGATGAAGCCGACCGCTGCTGCAGCCGCCGAGCTGGTGAGAAATGAAGACGGGAGCGCCCAGAACGATGGCAGATATGCCACCGTTCCGAAGCCGATCAGCGTGAACACCACGATTAGCAGTGCGATCGAATGCGGAGCAAGGAACCACGCGCCCAACGCCAGCGCAGCGGTTAATTGTGGGACGGCAACATGCCAGCGGCGCTCGCGCGTGCGATCGGAGTTCCAGCCAAGCAGCAGCATTCCGATGAGACCCGCAACAAACGGAATCGCGCCGATCCAGCCAATGCGCTGAACATCAGTCCAACCGGTGAGCCGCTGAAGCATGGTCGGCATCCAAAACCAAAAGGCGTAGCCGCCGGTATAGCAGAAGAACAACCCGGCAGTGAGCATCAACACCGCCGGATGCCGAAGCGCTTGCCAAATCGTAACGTGTTCTACATGTGCTTTGGCGCGCCGCTCTTCAGCAAGACGAACACTTAACCAATCGCGCTCGTTAGGCTGCAACCATCGCACTTCGTTAGGCCGATCCGGCAGCACGAACAGTGTCGCGATTCCAAGTAAGATCGCGGGCACGCCTTCCAGCAGGAAGAGCCATCGCCATCCGGCAGTGTCGAGCCAATGAACACGCAGGATCATGCCGGCAAGAGGCCCGCCGAGGATGTAAGCAATGGGAATAGCCGACATAAACCGCGCCACCGCCTTGGCCCGATCCTGATAAACGAACCAGTGCGAAAGATAAACAATCACACCGGGGAAAAAGCCTGCCTCGGCTGCGCCGAGCAGGAAACGCGCGCCGTAAAGCTCCAGCGGCGTGCGGACAAAACCAGTGAGTGTCGTGAGTGCGCCCCAGATTATCAGCGTTGTCGCGAGGAGAAGTCTAGCGCTCCAGCGTTCCACCAGCAGCGCCCCGGGAATTTGCAGCGCAAAATATCCAATAAAAAAAATTCCGCTGGCCGTGCCAAACACTGAATCGCTTAAACCCAGGTCGCCTTTCATTCCAAGCGTCGCATACGCGATGTTTGTGCGATCGAGGTAATTCGCGACGTAAAGCAGAAACAGAAACGGCAGAAGCCGCCACGCGATTCGACTGCGCGCACTTTCGCCGGCGGCTGCTTGCAAAGAAGCCAT
Source organism: Candidatus Udaeobacter sp. (assembly GCA_035694525.1). GTDB lineage: Bacteria > Verrucomicrobiota > Verrucomicrobiia > Chthoniobacterales > UBA10450 > Udaeobacter. The sequence goes on from DASSFL010000272.1 coordinate 2,728, forward strand.
CGTTGCGCGCAGCATAACGCCGTTCGAAAGGCTCACAATTTAGAAAACGCGTTTGCCGCCCAACTTGGCAAAGCGCTCGCTCCCAGGGAAGTTTGAAGCATGTCGTTGCGCATTTTTCTCTGCGGCGACGTGATGACGGGACGCGGAATTGATCAGGCGCTGCCGCACCCGGTAAATCCAATCTTATTTGAGCCGTATGTGCGGGATGCGCGCGAGTACGTCGCTCTCGCCGAGAAGGCCAATGGACCGATACCGCGCCCGCTGAGTTTCGATTACATCTGGGGCGATGCGCTGGGCGAACTGGAACGGGCCCAGGTCGATTTGCGAATCGGAAACCTGGAGACCGCCATCACCTCGGCTGAAACACCATGGCGCGAAAAAGGAATTCATTATCGCATGCACCCGCAGAACATCGGCTCCCTCACATCCGCAAAAATCGGCGCAT
>DASSFL010000273.1:0-5145 GCA_035694525.1 Candidatus Udaeobacter sp.
GAGTTGTGCGGCGTGAACTGAATGCCACGGAAATCGTCGCCCTTTGCGAAATCGGCGTCGAGCCGCCAGCCAAGTTTTTCGTAAAACGCTTTCGCGCGATCGACATCGGAAACGCCGATCACCACGACTTCGAGCTTCATGTCCACCGGTTCAATTTTTGCGATTTTTGTCGTTGCCATACTTCTCGTTCCTTTATTCCTGGTCGCGGATCGTCTCGGCGAACGTTTTTCCGTAGGGATAAAAGCGTTCCTTTCGTCTTTCCTGCCACGCCGCCTTCATTTCAGCCGTTGTAATGTCCCAATCGGGTCGGCATTTTTTAAGCACCGTGCGCAGATCCTGTCGCAATTCTTCCACGGTCGGCCGCCCGAAAAACCAATAACCCATGTAGATCATGTAAATCACCAAACCTGGTTGGAGGACAATCGTGTGTGGGATCATCGGATTGTGATCGGGATCGGTGTACTCGGCAATATCGAGATCCTTTTGAATGATGCGCCGCGGATCGGAAAGAAACGGCCAATGCGCACCGACTCCACTGCGAAACTCGTTAGTCTCAGTAATGTTATCGGTGCTGATCGTCACGAGCCGGCAATAGCCAACTTCCATCTCGCGATGTAGCTGAAGCAGACCTTCGTGTTGACGGCGATCTTTCGGGCAAAAAGCTCCGCGGCTGAGCACGACAATCATCGGATCTTGTTCCTGCAATTCGGAAAGCTTGCGATGTCTCCCGGCATGATCGGAAAGTTCGTAATCGGGAAACTTCGCCCCAGGGACAATGTCAGATCTCATCTACTCAGGAGGTTTGGATTCGAATGCAGATATCGCAATTTCCCCGGCAACCATCATCAAGCCTATGCCTGGTATCCGTCATTCTGCCACCGGGCGAACAACGCAAGGTGCTCCGCGGTCCAGTATGGCCCCCCAGGTGGCATGGCTGGTGGGTCGCCTTCGTGCGGCGAAAGTGTTTCAAGCACTTTGTCAGCATTATCCGGCTCCGACATGAAAGTGTAATCGTCCAAATTTATGCCGTGCGCCTTCATGTGTGAAACATCGACAGCGCGAAACAATGGCCTGATATCACGCGCGAAGGAAACCTTGGGCGCCTTTTTATGTTTGCTCTGCTTTTTTTTCATACGTTCTCCTCCATTTTCATTATGGCTTATCTGATTTTCGGCAATGAAAGGCCCGGCTGATGGGGGCGAAGTGTCGCTCTCGTTGCTTCTTTTACGAGCGCCGTTCGTCTGCGTGACATTGAAACTTCCAGTTGTACGAACGGACCCAACGTTCGCGGTCTCCCGGCGGAAAGCAGGTCAACAACTAAGTGCAGTTGCCTAACAGCTTCGCGCGTAAACACCTTCGGACACAATAGAATAGTCGGTCAAGTCGCAACTGTGTTACGGACTGCACCTAGGATCTTTTTACTTTTTAATTCTTACTTCTACCTTTTTCCTTCTTCCTTTCGGGATACGATGGCGCGATGTTAAAGACAATCTCGTTCCTGCTCGCAGTGACGATGGCAGGGGCCCTAATCGCCAGTCCGGCTCGGACCGAAGAGCAAATCTGGAACCTGGAGAAAGCGTATTGGGAATACGTAAAGACGAACGACCTGGAGAAGTATCGTGCGCTCTGGCACGACGATTTCGTCGGCTGGCCTTTCGTCAGTGCAGCGCCCGTTCAAAAAGATCACATCACCGATTGGATTACAAATAACACATCAAAAGGCCTGAAGCTGCAGTCGTACTTAATTGAGCAATTGGCCGTTCGCGTAACCGGCGACATCGCGATCGATCATTATCGAATCAAAACGAACTGGGCCAGCAGCGACACCGGCGAGGTAGTGCGAACAGACGCAATGCGGATCACGCACACCTGGATCAGGACTAACGGCACGTGGCAAATTCTTGGCGGCATGTCCGCGCCCATAAACGCCGATGGCAAGTAGCCAGTCAATTGGTGAGCTGTCAGTGAGACCTTCTTAATTCTTACTTTTGCCTTTTTACTTTCCGTAGCTACTGCTGAAATGTAACCGCTGACCGGGTAGGACAACGACGGGTTTCGGTCGTATTGCCGGGCGTCAATCCCGCCGCGCGCAAAGTCCAACAGTCCCCAAGCGTGGAGGAATAGCAGATCTCGACCGAGATGCGTCCGCGATCCTTATTCAACTCCACCCAGAGCGGATTGGATCTGTCGGTCAGTGCGTTGCCTTCCGAATCGCGCGGAGTAAAGACAGTCATCGTTTCGTTAGGCGCAAGGACATGTCCGTTAATGTCGCTCTCTGAATACCGATGCTTCCCCGGTCCCAGAAATTTATCGAGCACTTCATTCCAGTTCTTCACCGGCTGGTCATCTATCCTCATAATCACATGCCGTATAATCGCCGGGCCGACCCCTTTGTTGGAAAGGCTAAAATGAATGTCGGGGCCGTTGCTGCTCTCGAATTCCAGAATTGGCCAGACGGCCGCGCGCACTTGCTGGCGCTGCATGTAGCTGTGTACCCGGCAACGGACACCGCCAGCAATGCAATAAAACTCGCGATGAACGTTTCGTATCGAGTTGTCGCGCGGGTCTCCTTCTTCTCCGGCACGGGGCCGACCATATCGCCGAGGGACTGAGTGTCAATCAGTCCGAGTCGGGATCACCGGTCACTGCAGCTGCTTGGACATGAAAATTGCTGCACCCGCTTCTGCTTGCAGAGCGTAACGCTCAAAACCGGCTGCCTGATACATGCGAACCGCCTGATGATTTTTGTCCATCACCTCCAGCGTCAACTTACAACAACCAAGTTCCTTTGCCTTAGCTTCGACCGCCTTCAGCAACCGCTGCCCAATGCCTTTGCCGCGAGATGTGGGTAGAACCACGAAGTCGTGAATATTGATGAGCGGTTTGGCAACGAAGGTCGAGAAACCGATGAAACAGACCGCCGCTCCGACCGGTTGATCACCATCAAATGCCAGGAAGATCAGCGTCGTCGGGTGTCTCCTTAGTCCCGGTATAAGTTGGGTCCGAACAGTCTGATCAAGCGGCTTGCCATCACCCATGGCGTCTCTTGAATAGGCATCAACCATCGCCAGGACTGCCTCCTGGTGCGCACGCAAATTCAAATCTGCCTGGACAATCCTAATCGGCGACGAAGCATCCGGATAATTCATCCTTTCCTAATCTGAAGAAATCGCCTCAACCTCTCAACCTTTCTTATCACTCCTCACTGATCACTGGTCACTTCTAATATTGTTCGTCGCTGACTTTCTCCATCCAATCGACCACCTTGCCGTCGAGCGCTTCCTGAATAGGACGGATAATAATCTCGGCCCGGCCGAGATCGGTCGGCTGCTCGATCGCGAATACCATGGCGCAGCCGGGATCACGCCGCTCCGACAGCCGCAACATCACCACATCACCAGGGTTGGCGTTATCGTTGACATGCGTAGAACTTCGGACGCCGGGATGCCCAGCCGATCAGAGATAGCTCAGCCAACCCCAGCGTCGGCGCTGCTTCACCTCGGCAAACCAGCGGCACACGGGATACAACGCGATCACGACGAGCAGCCACACTGCGTAGACTCCGGCCAGGCCGAACCCGTAGTCCGGCGGATACAGCGACCGTCCTTCACCCTGGAACAGCGGGCCGACAAAAAGCCCACTCGGGCCGCCATACCGCAGGTAGGAGATGACCAAGGCGATCGCATGGATCAGAAAAATGTGAACGATATAAAAAAAGAGCGGCACCCGGCCGAAAACGATGAAAGGACGCCAGAATTTGCCGAGGTCGCGATCAAGCAGGGCGAGCACGATGAAGGAAGGACCAAGTGTCATCAGCAGATAGAGCAAAGAGGGAGGGTATTTCTCGCATTTGATGAACGAGAAAACGGTAAACAGGAGGCTCTGCTGCCGCGACCACGGGAAAGGATCGCCATAGATGTTCGTCGCGCGGATCACGACAAAGGCCGCACACAAACTGATGCCAAGCCATAGTGTTCGGCGACGACGTCGCGCACGGTCGAGTTTCACCACCGCACCGTAGGCGTATCCGGCGGCCATGACGCCGATCCAGGGTACGAGCGGATAACCGATATAGAAGGTAAATGTCGGCGAGAGGTGGATGGGATTTCCGGCATGCAGCACATTCCAGAGCCAGCCGAGCGAGCCAAACGCCGCTGGCGGCACCGAATCAAAAAGGTTATGCGTGCCAATCATGACGATCCCAAATGCAGCGATCGCCCACACCGGCAAATAGATCAGCGCGGCCAGCGCGACCATTGACCACCCCAGCGCCCAGATCACACCTCCGCCAAGGGAATGGATATCGAAGTTAAACGTCCATGCGAATTGCACCACCGTCAGCTCGAGTAACACCAGCCACAGCCCGCGGGTGACGAGAAACCGCGCGAGATCGGTTTTCGTCTTGCCGCGCGTCAACGAGAGAAATGCGGCGGTGCCGGCCAGGAAACAGAAGACCGGCGCGCAGAAATGAGTGATCCACCGCGTAAGGAAAAGCGCGGCGTAGGTGTGGGTCAGATCGAGCGGGCGGAACAAGACCGCGTCGTTGCTAAGAAAATCACGGGTGTGATCGAGGGCCATCAGCACCATGACCAGACCGCGCAAGACGTCTATATTCTCGAGACGCGGGCGTGCCGGTTCTAAAGGAATCGGAGAGTCGCTGACTTCCGGCATACCCTCTCCCCTTGTCACAAAGATCGCGGCGGCCGTCAACACTTCAGTCTCACTTGCCTGCCACGCGGTAGCTAAGCGAAGGAGGATTGCGAAGACTGGACATCCCACGCCAGTGCCCAATTTATCCAGACGATCTCACTGAAGATTTTCAAATCGTTGCTTCGCGCGATTATCAGCGTCAGAAGGTCCGGCGAAATGCATTGACTAACGAGTGTCGGCGGACTAAGCCAGTGTAACGCAAGTAAGCGAGCATCCGGCTTCTCAGCCGGTTCGGCGGCAATAGCTAACAAGACCGTTGTCCGCAGCGGTCTAAGGATTGAGCATGGTCAGCTCACACACGGGGGTTTCCCCGGAGGAAGTAGAAATGAAAAAACTAATGTTGGTATTAGTCGCGTCTGCCTGTTGCTCGGCTTTCACGATGAACGCGTCGGCTCAGCAAGCCGAACAGGCAACAGCCGATGCAGTCATTGCAAT
>DASSFL010000274.1:0-3169 GCA_035694525.1 Candidatus Udaeobacter sp.
GAAAGGCTGGCGAACAAGAATGTAGATCCAGGCGATGAAGCTTTTCATCGGCGTTTGAACAGCCAGGCCGATGATAATTGAGCCTATGCCGAGAGCGGCAAGCACGCCATACCAATTGACGAAAATGATCGAGATAGCGATGACTGCGATAACGAGCGCAACGACCAAATGCATCACGCGCTGAAGGGTGAAACGAGTGGACGAGTCCTCGATTCGGCCCAGCAAGTAGATCGACATCGCTCGTGTGATGGCTAGGACGATTACGATCAGTGCTGTGCCGCGCAGAATTCGCACCATAACACCGGCCGTTGCCTGCGGCAGCGGGATCAGCTTTGAGCCGACGAGAAAATACACCGCGACGCAACCGAGTAAGACAAGTGCCTGGATAATAAACCAGAGCTTGTCTCTTCCTCGCGCCTTGACCGTGTCGGAGCGTTTTTCCCCAGTGGCCCGTTGGAGTTCTTTGCGAATTTCGGGTCTTTTTGAGATTTCCTCCGCCGTCTCGGCCATCACTATTAAAATCGCATTCGGCGAAGAAATGGGTGCAACAATACTGCTGATCGGACAGCATGGTTGGAAGCCGCCTGAAGTTCCGATCGGAATCGATTCACATATGTGCTCTCAAATACCGACGTTGCGGAGTTACTTGCCCGACAAGCTGAGCGCGAGAGTGGTATTCTCTCACGTGCATTTCGCCGTGCCGCTCGCAGCGCTTTTCTGTGGCCGGAAGAGATATCTCAAGTTGCAGCACAGAACAGATCGCTGACCGAGCTGCGCGCGGTTGGCCCGTTTATCGAGAAACGAATTCGGCACTGGCTCGATAAGTTCCCTCGGATGCCTAAAAGAACCCCGACGATTCGCCGAGACTTCATTTCGATGGCCGAAGCGAGACGAGCACTAGCGAAAAAACCTGGATGGGCAAAGAAGCTGCGCGGCGATTTGCAAATGCACACCCGCTGGAGCGACGGGTCAGGCACTATTGCTGAAATGGCGGAAGCGGCAACGGAAAGATCGTATGAATACATTGCGGTCACTGATCATTCGCAAGGTCTAAAAATTGCTGGCGGAATCGACGAGCGCGCATTGAAAAAACAGGGAAAAGAAATCGTGAAACTTAACCTGTTAAATCGAAAATCGGGCAAAGACTTGGTAGTGCTTCGCTCTGTCGAGATGAACCTCAGCCGACGCGGCGAAGGCGACATGTCTCCTGAGTCCCTATCCGCTTTGGATTTGGTTTTGGGTTCTTTTCATTCTTCCCTGCGGGTCGTTGAAGACGAAACGGAGCGTTATCTTGCAGCGCTACGCAATCCACACGTCCATCTTCTGGGACACCCACGGGGACGCATCTATAACTATCGCATCGGCCTGAGAGCAGACTGGCCCCGTATCTTTGCTGAGGCTGCCAGGCTCGATAAGGCGTTGGAAGTTGACTGTTATCCTGATCGCCAAGACTTGAATGTTGACTTGCTCAAAGTCGCGCGCGAGCACGGAACACGTATCTCATTAGGAACGGATGCGCATCATCCGTGGCAACTAGAGTTCATCGAGCTTGGTCTCGCCGCCGCGTTACGGGCACAACTTCCAGCACGACAAATCGTCAATTTCATGCCCATTCTGGCTTTAAGAAACTGGATACAAGGCATATAACATCCACGCCCGTCGACACAGTAAAATTACCCTTCTTTTCAGAACCAAACAACAGTGTGCGTCCGATTACTCCTTGTAACAAAGCCGGGGGCGCTTGAGGCGTCGAGAGAATCTCGTTAGCCGTAACGGCCCCTGTGAAAACCAAAAAAAGGAAACAATGGAATGAAAACGACATTACTTAGCTTGGCCCTCGCACTTATAGCTCCCTTCGCCTGGGCACAAGTCTCGGAAACCACTACCACAACAACGACAACTGAAGGCAATGGTACGATCACGGAGTACACCCCGGGCAATACGATCGTGCTCAAGGAAACTAGCGGTCCGCGGACTTACCATTTCGGAAAGACGGTCACCTATGTCACCCGGAGCGGTAAGGTCCTCGATGAAGATACCGTAAGGACGCGAGTTCGAGTGGGAATCCCTGTCCGAGTTCACTACGTCGGGACGGGCGATAACATAATGGTCGATCGCGTAACTCTCGACGAGGATTAAGAGCGAGAAGTCCCGCTTGTTTCTATCGCGCCCTTTCTGTTCTGCCGAGTGGCGGCACAGTAAGGGCGCTTTGTTGTACAACCGATATCCCCCAAAACTAAGCCACTCAGCTTTTGTGGCCGCACGCCAGATGGCGCGGACAAAAACCGATCCGCGCTCCACAGACGCTCGAAAAAATTAGACCATACTTCCTGGTCCCCCTTCAAAGGAAACTAGTAAACCAAAAGAAAGGCCCTCGGAGCCTGAGCTAAAGGGCTTGTGAACCCAGGGCGCACCCGTACTTTAACGGTATAACTGCAAGCGACCAATCTACGTGAAGCTAATCGCCGCAGTGAAACGAACCAGACGCTTCCGCGTATTAAGGAACTCCTCTGCCGCGCCAGCCAAAAATGAAAAAGATCACGCACATCACCAGGAATATGAAGAATAAGATCTTTGCAATTCCTGCCGACGCAGCTGCGATCCCACCAAATCCCAACACTGCCGCTATCAGAGCAATTATTAGAAAAGTTACAGCCCAACCCAACATGTTCTCACCTCCTTTTAAGGGTTGATTCGCATTAACTAATAACTGCGCGTGTTTCTGATTTCATAGTTGCCAGCGAATAGGAGAACCTCCTAGGGATTTGCACGCCGCGACGACTAAGAAGGGATGGTTTTTTCACATTGGCCGAAGGCACAAGGTCTTTGTAGAATCACGTCAACTCAGGAACTCTGCGAGCGGCTCCATTGGTTTGATGTGGGCGCAAAGAATCTTAAAAGCGGCTAAGATTGGAACAGCGAGAATAATACCAACGATTCCCCACATCCAGCCCCAGAAAGTAAGTGAGAGCAGAATGATTACCGGATTCAAAGTAAGGGAGCGCCCCATAATCCATGGGGTGATGAAACTGCCCTCCAACACGCCAAAAGAGAGATAGACCGCAGGAAAAACGAAGGCATACTCCAAGCTATCGAAGCTTAGCGCGGCACCGATGGTCATGCAGATAATGCCTGTCAGAGCTCCTAAGTAGGGAACGAAATTAAGCAG
>DASSFL010000275.1:0-1574 GCA_035694525.1 Candidatus Udaeobacter sp.
GGTGCAGTCAAATACGCTGATCTGTCACAGTACCGGATGACGGATTACGTTTTTTCATGGGAGAAAATGTTGTCCCTCCAGGGAAATACGGCTCCTTATTTGCAGAATGCATATGTGCGAATTCGCTCGATTTTCCGTAAAGCAGGCGAGTCGTGGCATCGGCTTCCTGCCGATGAAGAGGTTGGCTGGAAGCCAATGCCACTACAGCTCGACCATTCCGCCGAAATCAACCTTGCAAAACGCCTGTGTCAGTTCGCTGAGGTCGTTCCACACGTATTGAACGATTTCCGTCCGAATATTCTGGCAAATTATCTCTTCGAAGTGGCAAACAGCTTCCATACCTTTTACGAAGCCTGTCCGGTCTTGAAATCGGAGGAACCGGTGCGCAGCTCGCGACTGGCTTTGTGCGATCTCACCGCGAAAGTCCTTTATCGCGGACTCGACTTGTTAGGCATCAAAGTGCCGGAAAAGATGTAGCAGCGTTTTGTCGTTCCGAGTGGGGTCGAGGAATCTCTGAAATTTCTTACTGTTTGACCAAGCCATCGAAGGAGAACATTGAGAGATGTCTCGACTTCGCTCGACATGACAAGGATCCCAACCTGCACCTACCGATTGCAATTCAATCGCTGGTTCACTTTTTCGCAGGCACGCGAGGTTGTTCCATACCTCGACGCGCTGGGAGTCAGCGACGTGTATGCATCGCCGTATTTTCAAGCGAACCCCGACAGTCTGCACGGCTACGACATCACCGACCATAACAAGCTCAACCCGGCGATCGGCTCACGCGAGGATTACGACGCCTGGATCGCGGAGTTGCATGCGCATTCGATGGGACAGGTGCTCGATTTTGTGCCGAATCACGTGGGGATCGCGGAGCCGCTCAACGAATGGTGGATGGACGCGCTCGAAAATGGGCCGAGTTCGAGATTTGCGCCCTATTTCGATATCGACTGGCAGCCGCTGAAGTCTGATCTTCGCGATAAAGTTCTGCTGCCGATCTTGAGCGACCAATACGGGCGTGTTCTCGAGCGCGGCGAACTGCAAGTGCGCTTTGAGGAGGGAACGTTTTATTTGCTCTACGGCGGGCGAAGACTGCCTATCGCTCCCGGAACGTATCGTTACGTTCTGGAAATCGCCTTGCAAAATCTCGCCGAACACAAGGAAGAGGACTTCTACGCGGAGCTGCAAAGTATCCTGACCGCGCTCGAATACTTGCCAAAACGTACCGAGACCGATCCAAAACGCATCGCGGAGCGGATTCGCGAAAAGGAAATCATCAAGCGACGTCTCGAACGTCGTTGCGCGGAAGCTCCGCAAGTCCAACAAGCAATTGAAAAGGCGCTGGCCCAGATTAACGGCGAACCCGGCGACCCGCGCAGCTTTGATGCGCTGGATAAACTGCTCAATGCGCAGTCTTATCGGCTGGCGTTTTGGCGGGTCGCCGCCGAGGAAATTAATTACCGCCGCTTTTTTGATGTGAACGACCTGGCCGCAATTCGAGTGGAGTTGCCAAAGGTCTTTGACGCTATTCACCGGCTGACTCTGGAGTTGGTTAGCGCGGGCGCAGTGACAGG
>DASSFL010000276.1:0-1891 GCA_035694525.1 Candidatus Udaeobacter sp.
CTTCACCTCGTGGTTCCCACCTTAAATTGAATCCAAACGCAGGACCGTATGTGTCTCGAAAATAGTTACCATCATAGGGTCTAAACCAGATGCGATCGGCATCTTCATGTACGTAAAGTGCAGCTGACTTCATCGAGTCTAACACCGCTTGACCGTCAACGCGGGACCTCAGCAGTCGCTGTGCTTCAACTGGTGTTGGTTCAAACGTAATCACAGTAGTACCAGTAGCTTCCTTAGAAATTACTCCATCAACTTGTTGCCCGTATTCTTTCCGAACCTGTCTAATAAGATCCTCGTGACTTCCATCGGGTCTATATTCAGGACTTAAAATAGAGTAGAAATCGTCGTCTATTGGGCGATTCACTAACAATGGGTGTTTTAGATTCAACACCATTGAGTTGGGTTCTCCGTGTGCTTTAGCGTAATTTTCGTCAGTCGTCCAATACGTAAATGGTTGAGTCTCCTTAAGCCTTGTTGGACTTCCATGAAAGGCTTGTAAGTTAACCGGAGCACCTGCTTTAATTTCACCTTCTTTTAATCCGTCAAAAACACTTTCCCGTACTTCTCGACTCCTTAGTATCTGTCCTCCTTCCTCACTCTTTGGTGCTGGTGCTCTAGCTGGACCTTTTAACACCATCCCTTCGGGCGTCACAGTCCACACATCTGGCTGTTCAGGTGCAGCTTCCGGCCTCACCCCTTGTGGAAACTTTCGCTCCTCACGAAGTGGAGCAGGTTCAGTAGCCGAAAGAGCATACCTTTCTCGTGGAGTCAACATCATGTGACGAAGTGACCGCAGAGCAGTTAATTCACGGTTTACCGCTTCTTGTGCACCTGGTACTCCAGCAGCTAACTGGGCTTGTGCGTCTGCCAGCAAGGACTCATGATTCTTGATCACCGACGAAATGTGCGTTCTGGTCACTATCGCAGCGTTTTCTGCACGTATACGTTCTGCTCCGGTTATCTCCTCAATAGGAGTAGGTGTATATGGCGGAATCACCATACCCTGAGTCCATGTGGGTAATGGAGTCTCACCCTCACCTTTAGGTATAGGCCGTAAGATACCTCCAAGCAACTGTTGTTGTATCGCTTGTTGGTATATATCCCCTCTATGTCGCAGATTCATACGCTGCTGAATCTCAAACCCTCTATTAGCCAACTCTTCCATTCGGTTTAGCAACGTCCCCGCTGGTTCTCGACCAATTCCAAACACGTTAACTAACACATTCTGGATTGCAGTCTTAAGCCGAGTAAACAGTGTATCTCTGCCTCTTGCTGGAACCGCACCTGTAAGTGGAGCAAATGGATCGTCGATCGAATTTAGTAACTTATGTAGTCTACCATCATTAAATATACCTGCCAAAAACTCACGCGGATTTGTAAGACTATGTAAGGGATTTTGTGTCCACTCGCTCCGACCACCAGTGGTTAACTGCAAATCCTTAATGTGTTGATCAACATACTCGAATATTCTGTTGATCTCGTTTCGAAACCCAATGTCTTTCAAGTATGCAAAGTCAGACGCTGCATGTCCAACCTCATTCATAAAGTGTGGAAATATAGCGTTGGGTTCCATCAGTTCTCGTACCCATTTTCCACCCTGAAACCGTGCTTGTTCTTCAAGTCCACCGTGGTCGACTCTGTCAGTGCCTGCTAATTTGAAGGGTGAAATTAGCATTCCAGCACTACTTGCCACTTCATCCGTATGATAATACGCTTTGTCTGCTGCATCCTTTGCTATACCCACTCCCACAGGCATGTCTCTAACAAATGGAGAGTTGTCTGCTAGCTTACGTGCGACAGATAACATCGCCCCGTTAGTCTCGTCTAACGCTCCATGTGTCTCAAACAAGTCTAGGAACCGACCAAGTGGCATCGTGTATTGGTGTCGAGC
>DASSFL010000277.1:0-1832 GCA_035694525.1 Candidatus Udaeobacter sp.
AGAAAAATCGCATAAAGAAATAGCGTCACTACAATGAAAAAGATTTGCTGTTCGGTAGAAAATGTTGGGCCTCGCGTTGTAGTAGTAAAGTTTGGCAGAACCAAACCGAGCACCGCTAGCGTCATGATGACGTTGAGATAGGAATTGACGCCTTGCAGGTTGTAATACTGCTCGCGATGGCGTAATCCGCCAATTAGCAGGGACAGACCAACGAACCCGTTGAGCGCAATCATGACCACAGCAAAGATTGCGTCCCGCCCAAGCGTAGGATTATTTTCGCCATGCAACATCGCCGTAGAAATCATCACCACCTCGATGCTGATTGCGGACAGCGTTAGTACTAGAGTCCCGTAAGGCTCGCCCCACTTGATCGCAAGGCAGTCAGCATGCCGGGCCACGGACACCGCGGACCAAAGGATAACAGCAAAAAGCCAGAGGAAGAGAACTATCAGCGCGACCGGATGCGCGATGATTTCAACGAGCCGACTTCCGGTTCCAAAGAAGATTGATGCCGTTCCGAGACCGACGAACAAAGAAAGCTCGGCGCGAATGAAGGCACTAAAACCGCTGGCGCTTTTTTCATTACGGTGGACGGGCACGAGCGCGATCATATCCACGGCGCTGGAGTCATGCAATCGGCGGATGCGACGCGCTAACAGCACCTCCGCGAATTGCCGCACAACGCGAGTGACCCGCATCTTGATCTGGCTGGATAAAGCGATTTGCGTCCGAAAACATTAAACCGTATGGAACGGATGTGAGCGAAGCTATTGAGGTGAACCGGACAATCAGAGCAGTCATCAGCGCCTTCGGCCTGATTGCACTGGCATCCTTCTGTTCGCCGAGTCTGCAGACTCTCCATAGTTCCACAACAGGCGCTCAGCACCATCGCGAGCAATTTAACGACAAGGGGAAAATTAATTTCTGCGTCCTCGCCAAGACTCCGACGAAGGTTTGTATTCGAAAGGGCAACGCCCAACGACCGGTTCAGCTTTTCTATTCGGCGGGGGACGTTTCGTTACGTCGCATCAACTTCCCTGCGCGCTCGCTTTGCGCGACAAGAATTCATTCAGACATTGCTCGCGGAAGCCTCACGCTTCGCGAACGCGCCCCGCCGGTTTAAAGCTCCTTCGGACTTGTCGGCGCTGTTGAGTCGCCGTCTTCACCGGCTCGCCCGGTCTGCAACGTTAGTCGTTTACGACAACGCCTGTGCGACATGGCACGCCAACGATCTGGGATCTGGCACCAGGCTGCCGGATCCAAACCCTTTCAACTCTTACCTATTTTATGACTCCTGGATTTACTTTTTTAGCAGGCATTTCGTTGCTCGGTCTCTTCGGCTGGTACTTCGCGACAAGCCGCGCCCGCCTCAAACGCATTTTGGGCACGGTCCTCACCGTCTTGCTGGTCGCGTTTTGCGTCACGACCCTCTATCCGCCGGACAAAACCATCCGGCTTGGGCTTGATCTGCAAGGCGGCACATCCTTTCTGATTCGCCTCAGTCCGGACGGTGACCGCTCAATCAGCGCTGATACGCTCGATCAGGCGGTCGAGGTGATTCGGAAGCGTGTCGATCAGTTCGGCGTGAGCGAACCGGTGATCACGCCACAAGGTGCCGACCGAATACTTGTGCAAATTCCTGGACTCGATCCGGAGCAGATTGCGGCGGCGCGGCAGCAATTGGCCCAGGTCGCGAAGCTGGAATTCCGCCTTGTTCATCCCGAGAACGATCGGCTAATTGCGCAGGTCAGAGAAGGCACCGACCTGGTGCCGGCAGGCTACCGAATCGAAACGCAAAAGGTCATAAGCGAAGGACAAGAAATCAAAGAGGA
>DASSFL010000278.1:0-1394 GCA_035694525.1 Candidatus Udaeobacter sp.
CTCGGGCTATTTAAGAATTTTGTGGGACGCGATCCTTACGTCGAGCCGTTGCTCAAGCGGCGCGGGCTCGATCGCACTACAGCTTCCGACGCCAAAAAGGCTGACTTACAGCCGGCGGATCGCTGATCACTCAGGAAACGCCGATCGTCTGGCCACCGAAAACGAGGGCTACAGCAGGGTTAGGCCTGCTGGCACGCCAACATGAAACCCGTTCTGGTCTTCATAACCTTCGGGCGCTCGAAACAGGCCGCCCAATAGCACAAATAAAGCGAGAACGCTCACCACCGCGCTGAGCAGAAATCCAAGATGGATCGCCACATCGTATTCGACGCCGGTGACGCTCACCCAAAGCACGACTGGAAACATGAACGCGAGCACGGATTTCGCTCTTTTCATAGTGCCTGCCGTTGTTGTTCTGACTACACGATTCGAGAATTGGTTAAGGACGGCTCGTTGTCTGCCGCATGTACAAGAGATGCGGTAAACCCTTGCGCGACTTTTTCAAGGGAAACCGACGAAATATTTTTCTCCAAAGCGAAAAAACGCGAAAGACGTCACAGGGACACCAAGGTTACGGTTTTGCTTCGTACAAATTGTTGAAAGGATTTTCCAGCGGCACGCGCCGCACGCTGCTGAACCCGGCCTTCTCGCAAAGCTCGCGAACTTTCGCTTCATGGAAACCGAGCGTGCCGAGTCCTGCGCCATGGTTCGCGAGCGACGTCGTCATGCAATAAAACACGCTTACCCCATGAAACATCGCGCCGAGCGGATTCGAATTCTCCTCGAGCTTGTCTGAGCAGTTGACATCGAGACAAACATAAAAGCCGCCCGGCCGAAGCGCGCGACGAATCGATTGCAACAACTGAAGCGGATCCACCGCATCATGCACAACGTCGAACGTCGTGATCACATCAAATTGCGCGGGCAATCCTTTCGACACGTCGCGTTCTTCGAAACGCACCCGATCTGATACGCCGGCTTCGCGCGCGTTCGCCGTCGCGCGAGCAACGGTCGGACCAAAGTTGTCGTAGCCCACGTAACGCGACCGCGGAAACGCTTGCGCCAGTTTGATAAGGCCGCGACCCCGTCCGCATCCCACGTCTGCCAGGTCACAACCACGTTCAAGATGCGCTTTCACGTCAGGCATGGCGGGGATCCATTGTTGCAAGAGCAAATTCTCAAACCAAGTGGACGAGAACCTTTCCAGACCGTCCCACATCATGTCGTTATACTGGGATTGAGAAACGCCTCCGCCACTGCGAAACGCCGTCAGGACCTGGTCGAATACACTTGTCAACGCGGGCAGCATCTGATACATGCCGCCGACGAAAAACGGGCCGTTCTCCTGCGCGAGCACGGAGGCGTGTTCAGCCGGCAGATTGAAACGCTTTGTC
>DASSFL010000279.1:0-4427 GCA_035694525.1 Candidatus Udaeobacter sp.
CCAAAATCCGAACGCGATCAACCATCGCGCGAGCCGACCTTCGATTTTCAATTTTTCTTGCGTGTCCGGCTCTTCTCTCCCCATCGATACGTGTGAGCGCTCGGCAGCCCTATTTGATCGAGAACACGCCAAACCACTGTATCCACGACTGCGGTTACGGAAGCCGGACGGCTGTAGAACGAGGGAATCGCCGGCAGCACGATCGCTCCCGCCTCGAGCAACGTCACAATGTTCCGTGCATGAATTAAATTCCACGGGGTCTCCCGCGGGACGACAATCAATTTTCGCCGTTCCTTCAAGAAAACATCCGCTGCGCGCAATAGTGCGCTGTCACTGCAGCCGGAAGCGATTCGTCCCAGCGTAGCCATCGAACAAGGGACAATCACCATTGCGTCGAAACGCGCTGAGCCGCTGACGAATGGCACGTTCATGTCGTTTTCAGAATGGTGCGAAACATTTGATGGGATCTTGAAATCATCGAGCTCCTGCTTCGCGACCTGCTCTGCATGCGCGCTCATCACCAGATGAACCTCGTTCGCCGCACAATCAATCTGGGCAAGCAACCTTTGCAGATAGATTGTTCCGCTGGCGCCAGTCGCGGCAATCACCACTTTCATTGACACAAAAAACTCATAGGACCGACAAATAATACGGCAGCATGTCGCGCCAGTAGTTCCAATCGTGGCCACGCCATTTTCCCTCGTCGAGCCAGTGCTTGACGCCCTTAGAATTCAAGATCTCAGACAAGCGATAGGATTCGTGGCGGGTATTATCCCACTCGCCCGTGCCGAGGACGATGCCCATGTGGTTGTATTTCCACGGGTCGGACAGGTTCGGCAGATATTCGAAGGGAGTGTTGAAATAAATGTTGTCGTCGTGATAACCGTCGAAAAATGAGCTGATATCGAACGAGCCACTCAGGCTGATGAGATGGCTGACGGCGTCCGGATGACGAAAAGCAATGTTCGCTGCGTGATAGGCACCAAGACTGGCTCCGCAGACCGCCACACGATGAGAGTTACATTCGCGCCGCGCGAGATCGAACACATCGCGCACGATTACGTTCTCGTACGCGTTATGTGTCCGCATCCGATCGGCTGGATGAATCGATTTATTGTAAAAACTCTCCAGGTCGATGGCGTCCGGGCAATAAACCGTCAGCCTGCCAGCATCGACATAGCCGCCGACGGACCCGACCAGACCGAAATCTTTGTTTTGATAATAGCGGCCGAATGAGGTCGGAAAGAGGATCAGTGGCAGCCCACCGGCACTTCCGAACACAAGCATTTCAAATTCGCGGCTCAACCACGGCGTGTACCATTTGATGTGACGTTCGTTCATTGAAAATAGTCCGTCCATCTTGGTTGCGGGCAGGCCAAATCGCAAGCCTGGTAACGGACGACCCGCAGAACGGGGAAGTTGAGGACTTGCGCTGTATCTGATCTTCAGCGAAGCGTCTCGTTTTTCGATGCCGAAGCATACACTTACTGGAAACATTAAACGGCACCGCGCGTTTCCCTCGAAGATTCTCGGAAACAGACGCGACGTCCTGGTTTATTTGCCGCGCGGTTACCAGCCTCTCTCTCGACGGTGTTACCCGGTGCTTTATTTGCAAGACGGCCAAAATGTTTTCGATGCAGCCACTTCATTTGCGGGAGTGGAATGGGGCATGGACGAAACCGCCGAACGCTTAATTAAGGAGAATCTTGTCGAACCGCTCATCATTGTGGCCGTTGCAAACACGGGCGACAAACGCGTTGATGAATATGCTCCCACCCGGGGAGTGATTGATACCAACGCAAAACGCAAGAAACGCAGCAAAGGCCTGGTCCGAAAGTATGCGCGTTTTCTGATGGACGAACTCAAACCTTACATCGACCGAAAATATCGGACTAACCCGGATGCCCAATTCACTGGATTAGGCGGTTCATCTCTTGGCGGTCTTGCCACGCTTGTGATTGGAATTTTATACCCACAAGCCTTCAGCCGACTAATGGTGATGTCGCCATCGATCTGGTGGGACGATTTCGTAATTTATCGACTCGTTGAATCGATTGAGCAGAAGCTGCCGTTGAAAATCTGGTTCGACACGGGCACAGCCGAACCAGGCTGGAAAGACGCACGCGGGTTGCTCGATCTTCTTATTGAAAAAGGCTGGAAACCTCAGAAGGACATTCAATACATGGAAGCCCAAGGCGCGGATCATAGCGAAGCATCTTGGTCGGCGCGGGTCGAGCCGGCGTTGCGGTTTTTGTTTCCAGCCGCAAATTAAGATCCTCGCTCTCCTATCGGCGGAACTGGCGGATTCGGCGGCAATGGTTCCGGAGGAGGTGTAGGGCTCGGCGGAGTCGGCTTCGGCGGCGATGGAATCTCTGGCATTGGCTATCTCCTCAAAAGAATCGTTTTTACTGCAGCCACTTGCTGTAAACTTGATAAACGCGAACGTCGCCCCCGACAAAATCCCAATCTTTTTGGTACGAGAAACTGCGAGCGTGCGGAGACCAGGTGAGCTCGCGCGGTGATTCTGGATGATTGGGATCGTAGACGAAATAGCGCTCAACTCCAGGATTCGGAGAGAAAGACTTTTGTTTATAAATTAAAACGGAATGATTGATGCTCAGACGTGGATAAGTAGTAAGGAATCCGATAAACACCTCGCCGCGCGCCAAGGCTGCATTCAAACGAGTGTGAGTCTTCTCCTGATACCCGGCACCCGGCTGAAACATCATTCGCCCGTTACTGATTCGGAAGTAGCTGGGCCAGCCATGGCCGATGTTTCGTTGCAAAAGTTCGCGACGTGCCTCGCTCATTTCCCGCAGGTTCTTGTATCCTGGAAACACAATTCGTTGATTTTCGGGTAATGGCTCCGTCCAAGCCGCTCGGTGTGTCACAGCGCGAACGCGAGTAGCCAATGACGCATCGTCCAGGGGAACGCCGTCGGGGTCAAAGCGCGCGAACTTCCTAAATTGCATCGCTGTGCGGCACAACACGAAACAGTGGCGATTGTATGCGTCTCGTTTCACCGGCGATTTTTTCCGCAACGAAGCCTGTCCTTCGTGATATTCGAACACGGTTTGATTTGCGAACGACAAGGTGTCGCGGTCGAAGCGAAACTCTGGCTCTACGGCGCTTGCGGGTGTCGCAAAGATCCCGACCGCCCCCAGCCACGCAAAACCCGCGAGTTTGCCCCAAGTCCCAAGCATCACATCAAGAGCGCGCCGAGGCGGTGGCGGTTTTGCCTTCGGAGAAGATACCCAGCCGGCGAAACTTTTGATACCGTTTTTCCAACAGTTCGTCGGTTGGAATCTTGGAAATCTCCTGCAGGACCTGGCGCAGCGCTGCGCCGAGACTTGCAGCAACAGAATCATAATCCCGATGCGCGCCGCCGTCCGGTTCAGAAATGATTTGGTCCACCACTTCCAGCTTCAATAAATCTTGTGCGGTCAATTTAAGCGCCTCGGCGGCTTCAGCGGCATGTCGACGGTCTCTCCACAAAATCGCGGAACACGCTTCCGGGCTGATTACGGAGTAATAAGCGTTTTCCAGGATTATTACATGGTCTGCCACTCCGATGCCAAGCGCGCCACCCGAGCCGCCCTCGCCAATGACTGCCGCTATGATCGGCACGCGAAGCCTCATCATTTCGAGAAGATTTACAGCAATGGCCTCCGAAATGTGACGTTCCTCCGATCCGATCCCGGGAAAAGCCCCTGGCGTATCGATCAATGAGATCACCGGCACGCGAAATTTTTCAGCCAGTCGCATTAATCGCAGTGCTTTGCGATAACCTTCAGGATGCGCGCAGCCGAAATTGCGCATCACATTTTCTTTTGTGTTGCGACCTTTTTGGTGGGTGATGACGACGCAGCGCTGTGTGCCAAGTGTGGCCAGACCGCAAGGCATGGCTCGATCGTCGGCAAAGCGGCGATCTCCATGCAGTTCAATCCAATTTGTGAAGCACCGTTCGATGTAGTCCATCGCGAACGGCCGTTGCGTATGCCGCGCGATTTGCACGCGCTGCCAGGCAGTGAGATTGGCATAAATCTCCCGTCGCGTTTCGCGAAGTTTTCCCTCAACTGCCTTAACGGCCGAATCAAGGTCGACATCATGCGCGTCGGAGTGATTCTTTAAATCCTGGAGGCGCCGTTCCAGTTCAAAGATCGGTTTTTCAAAATCGAGCGGTTGCCAATCCATGGAAGTTAAAAAGTTACACCGTTAAAAGAGTTACAAAGTCCAGAAACTCGCGGTCATGTCCAATCGTGTCCGTTTAACATTGTAATTTTTTTACTCTGAATTCAGTCGGTAATCGTGACGGCGGTGCGGTTGTTTACAAGGCTGCTGAGTTCCTCGAGGTCCGAAGCCGCCAGACCAAGACCCACTGGCGGCGGGGGCTGGTCAAGATTGGGATGCGCAGAATCCGGCACCGA
>DASSFL010000280.1:0-3236 GCA_035694525.1 Candidatus Udaeobacter sp.
GAGACATATGTCGCAATCTTTGTTGCCCTTGACCTCTTGTTCGTCGCGTTTGCGATCTGGCGCTGTCGAAGCAGCGCAAGTTCCGTGTCTGAACTCGCTGAGATTAAGGCCGAACGCGCTTCGGTGTAGCTGTAGCCGGAACCGCCGATCCCGGTGAGTCCGCGCGCGACGCCAAGAAAAATTTCGGTTACCAAATCCGTCCGCACGTCGGGAATACTGCGCCGTAATTGACTCGCGAAGTCATTGGCGGATTTCCCTCTCCTCACACTTACAACAGCGACCTTGACCGTCGTTGGGCTACTTCCTAACGTCGCCGATGCCCGGTGACTCTTTCGAAACAATCCAGGTCGATGGAGCGCAAATCGCTTATCGTCGAATTGGGAATGGCCGACCGCTCGTTCTCCTGAATGGTTTCGCCGCGACAAGTGCGGACTGGGATCCTTCTTTTATCGCCGGGCTCGCGTCTTCCAACGAGCTCGTCCTCCTCGACAATCGCGGAATCGGTTCTTCCACGGACAACGGACGGCCATTTGGTATCGACCAACTCGCCGATGATGCCGCGCGAGTAATCGAGATGCTCGACGTGGAGCGCCCAAGCGTACTCGGGTGGTCGATGGGCGGCTTCATCGCTCAAAAACTCGCCTCGCAGCACCCGGATCGTATTAAGAAACTCATCCTGTTATCAACGGATCCGGGAGGAGCTAACGCAGAGCGAGCTTCAGCCGACGTGTGGTCAAAACTCATCGACATGTCCGGCACGCCTCATGAACAGGCGCGTCGATTACTGTCATTGGTTTTTCCGAGGGCAATCGCCGAATCCGTTTATGGCGAATTCGGCGATATCGTAGCAGCGGCGCGTGCGCAGTTATCTCCTGATCTCGTTAATCGTCAGGTCGCGGCGATGGACGCATGGCACCGCCCCGGCATCGGGAACCGGCTGCGAGAAATGAATCTGCCCGTGCTAATTGCCACCGGTACGGCCGACATCGTGATTCCGCCGTCCAATGCGTTGAGGCTGGTCAACGCTATTCCTGGCGCGTGGCTGGCTCAATTCAATGGCGGTGGCCACGCTTTCATGTACCAGTATCCGCGTCCGCTCGCCGATCTCGTCAATGACTTTCTCGAGCTCGGGTGAACGATTCGCGCCGATCTGCAACGATCCTCAACGCGTCCAGGCTTTCCAGCGTTTGCGGATTGGCTTTGCGTAGCGGTCCACGTCGATCTTTTTCAGTTGTTTTACGCCATCTTTTACTGCTTCAGCCGAGCTTTCATACTTTTCCCTGGCTGATTTGAACAACGGCCAGAGAAAAGGCAGCGAAAGAACACCCCAGTCGAAATTTCCCAGCGGCGACTTCACCTCTATTTCGGCCTTTCGCTCGCTGGTAGATGCAAAGCGGATAGCCAACCCAATCGCGATTCCGAGCCCTAACGCGCCAAGGATCGTTGGCACGGGATTTTCGCGTACGAAGTATTCAGTACGCTCCCGCGCGCGGCCGGCTCTCTCTTTTGTCTCATCCCACGTCTGGCTCATGGCCGAGGAAAATTTGTTTGTTGCTTGACGAAACTGCTCACGCCCACCCGGGTCAATTTGTTGCTCGCCCGGCTGAACCGGCGTCGGCAGCGGTTCGTCCCCCGTAAGATTGTTTTCGTTCGGATTAATCATACACAAATGCAATCGTATCCGGTGGCCTGATTGCGTTTCTCTACTTCTGTAGCCGGTTCGCTCTGCGAAATGCGGCGCTGATCTCCACGCAACGCGTGTGTCGCGCCGCCCAGGCATCGGCGGCTACAACAATTGCCGATATGCCTCATAAATATCTTCGCTCCAAAGAACAAAAGTTACTTTGTCGATCCTGTCATCAGTCGCGAGAAAATCTCGGCCGGTCTTCAAAGCGACCCGGGCCGCGTTTGGAATCGGATAACCATATGCGCCGCAACTGATTGCCGGGAAAGCAATCGTCTTGATTCCATTTTCGACCGCGAGCTGCAAGGAATTCTGATAACAGTTCGCCAGAGTTTCGGATTCATGCTGTTTTCCTCCGCTCCAAACAGGACCAACCGTGTGAATGACAAAGCGCGCGGGAAGATGATATCCGCGAGTCATTTTCGCTTCGCCGGGTCGACAACCGCCGAGAGTCCGGCATTCAGCGAGCAACTCGGGCCCAGCAGCGCGATGAATTGCGCCATCGACTCCTCCGCCACCAAGGAGCGTCGTGTTCGCCGCGTTTACGATCGCATCTGCATCGAGTTTCGCGATATCGCCCTGGATTATCTCGATTCGGCCATCAGGATTGTTCATTGTTACGGCGCCAGCCGGTCGATCACCCAAGTACCATCGGACTGGCGCGTGTAACGAAAACGATCGTGCAGTCGGTTCGGTCTACCCTGCCAGAATTCGATCATATCCGGTTTCACTCGATACCCACCCCAATGCGGTGGCAACGGAATGCGCTTATCACCGAAACGTTCGGTCATCTCTGCCATGCGCGCATCCAGCACGCGGCGTCCATCAACCACCCGGCTTTGCCGCGACGCCCAGGCGCTTAGCTGACTGCCCATCGGGCGCGAATGAAAATAGGTTTGCGATTCTTCGCGCGCGGTTTTTTCCGCCTTCCCGCTAATTCGAATCTGTCGGTCGAGTTCGATCCAGTAAAATGCCAGCGCCGCGTATGGGTTGGCATCGAGCTGCTTACCTTTTTCGCTCTCGTAATTAGTAAAAAACAGGAACCCGTCCTGGTCGAAGCCTTTCAAAAGAACAATGCGCACAGACGGCCTGCCATTACCCCCAGCTGTGGCCAGGCTCATTGCATTGACATCGCGAATACCGGCTTCGATTGCCGCAGTGAACCAATTTCCAAACTGTTTGATCGGATCGCGATCGAGATCGCTCCGGCGCAGACCCGTCACCGCGTGTTCGTAGCGCGAAGCGGCAGGATCACGTGGCGTCTCCATAGGCAGAAACTAGCGCATCCGTCCCGCTTGCGGAATGCGAAATCGCAAGTCCGTCATTCCGATGGGCTCGTACCGTGGCGAGCCGGAGGCTTACGTAGCAACCGGTTCGCGAGCGAGCGACGGCTGACGCAACTTTTCGATTGCTTTCGGAATGACTTCAATGGCGCGATCGATTTGCGCCTCAGTGTTGAACCGGCCAAGAGAAAAACGCAGACTCCTTCGGGCGCCATCCGCGCTCGGGTTCATTGCCCGCAGCACGTGCGAAGCTTCCTGTGAACCGGTCC
>DASSFL010000281.1:0-1553 GCA_035694525.1 Candidatus Udaeobacter sp.
GAAGCCAAGCTCCGCCTGGTTGTCGAGGTTGCGCGATCGGTTTGGGGGTGAGCTAAAGATAGCGTCTAGCACAACCACCATGGCGCACCTGGCCGAGAGCTTCGAAATCGCGCAGCACGATCAGCTCATGTATATTGATCATTTCCTATTGGCTCCTAGTACCCGCTTTTACGGAGCCCTGATTCGTGATTCAACATTCCGATGATTCCCGAAGCAGCGGTAGTCCGGCTGGCGCCGGCGGATCGCGCGGTGCTTGAGGCTCGAATACGGGCACCGACGACGAAACAGCGCGACGTTTTTCGTGCCAGGATCGTCTTGTTGGCAGAGGAAGGCCGCTCGACGCGGTCGATTGCCCGCATGCTCGGCACGATGCCGCGGACCGTCAGTACGTGGCGCGGCCGGTTTGTCCGCGACGGTTTGGCTGGATTGGGCAACAAACCGCATCCAGGGCCAGCGCCGACCTACGGTGACGAGACCGGTCGCCGCATTCTGGCGGTGTTGGATCGGGAGCCGCCGGCCGGATTTGCGCGTTGGACCGGATCGTTGATTGCCACTGAGTTGGGCGACGTGCATGAGCAGTATGTCTGGCGCTTCCTGCGCACAGAAAAGATCGATCTTTCGGGCCGCAAATCCTGGTGCGAGAGCGATGATCCCGAGTTCGTCGCAAAGGCTGCCGATGTCGTGGGTCTCTACATGGCTCCGCCGGAGAACGCCATCGTCATCTGCGTTGATGAGAAGCCCTCCATTCAAGCGCTGGAGCGTGCCCAAGGCTATCTGAAGCTGCCGAACGGCCGGGCTCTGACCGGCCATAGTCACGATTACAAGCGCAACGGCACTTCGACCCTGTTTGCTGCTTTTGAGGTGGCCACCGGCAAGGTCACGGCCTTGCACAAAAATCGCCGCCGGCGCGTCGAGTTCCTCGACTTCATGAACGATATAGTCGCTGACCACCCGGACACCGCAATCCATGTGATCCTCGACAATCTCAACACCCACAAGCCCAAGAACGATCGCTGGCTCAAGCGTCACCCGGATGTGCATTTTCACTTCACCCCGACACGGGCTTCCTGGCTAAACCAAGTGGAAATCTGGTTCTCGATCTTGGAAGGAAAATCCCTGCACGGTGCATCATTCACATCGGTCAAACAGCTCAGGGAGCACATCGATGCGTTCATCGCGGCCTACAACCAAAACGCCAAGCCGTTCGTCTGGACCAAAGCCAAAGTTCATCAGCGTCGCGTCAAAGGGCGACGTATCAGTCAACTGTGATTCCGGGTACTAGCGAGCCTGAGGTTGAGGAGCCGTTTGCCGAGATGACGGTGGAGGAACTGAAAGCTGAGCTACTCGCTGGGTTGCTCAGCCTGTTCCCTGAGCTTCGAGTTGTACCTGCGCAGCGACAGGCATCGACCGCCGGAACGAGAGACCGGTAACACGCCGCAACGGTGACAGCCTGGGCAAGCATCGTTATCTATTGAGCGCCAAAACCTGTAAGCGGCTGCGCTCGCACGACCGGCGGCGGATTCCATTTTCCGATGAGCACGTCAGACTTCGGA
>DASSFL010000282.1:0-4549 GCA_035694525.1 Candidatus Udaeobacter sp.
GGAGAAATCGTTCCCGTGGAGGTCTCCGTTTCCGCAATACGCGGCGGATATTTTCAGGCGATCCTGCGCGACATCAGCGAACGCAAACGAGCGGAAGAAGCGCTGCGGCAAGCGCACCAGAATTACGTGGCGCTGGTGAATTCGCTCGACGGAATCGTATGGGAGGCCGACGCGCAGACCTTTGCCTTCAACTTTGTTAGCCCGCAAGCCGAGCGCATGTTGGGCTATCCACTGGCGCGCTGGACGACTGAACCAACTTTTTGGAAGGACCACATTCATCCTGACGACCGAGAATGGGCGACTAGCTTTTGTATCAAAGCAACCCGCGCGAAACGTCCGCACGATTTTGAATATCGGATGGTCGCGGCCGATGGCCGCATCGTTTGGCTGCACGATGTCGTGACCGTTGTGGTCGAGAATGATCAGCCTGTCCGGCTGCGCGGCGTCATGTTGGACATTACCGAGCGCAAACGAGCGGAAGAGGCACTGAAAGAAAGCGAGGAACGTTATCGGGTACTGGTCGAGTTCTCTCCGAACAGCATTTGTGTCCATCGAGACGGCAAGCTGCTTTACGTCAATCCGGCGGGCGTGCGGCTCTTTGGTGCAAAAAATATCGACGAACTTGTGGGACGCTCCGTCCTCGATTTCATTCATCCGGACTCGCTGCCGGTCGTCAGAGACCGGATTCGCCAGGTTGGAGCAGGAGAAACCGCCCCGCTGATCGAGGAGAAATTCGTCTCGCTGAATGGAGAAGTCCGGGACGTAGAAGTGACCGCGATCCCGATCCTTTACGAGCGCGCTCCGGCTTCCCAAGTCATCGTTCGTGATATCACTGAGCGCAAGCAAGGCGAAGCTTTGTTAGCCGGAGAGAAGCGGCTGCTGGAGATGATCGCGACCGGTGTTGAGCTGAAAGAGATCTTAAATGAATTGTGTCTGATTATCGAGGAACAGCGAAGCGGTACGCTCGCGTCGGTTCTGTTGCTAAGTGCTGATGGCACTCATCTGGATGTCGTTGCAGGACCAAGTCTTCCCAAAGAATGGACGCAGCAAATGGAAAAGCTACCAATTGGCCCCTGCGCTGGCTCTTGCGGCACCGCTGCGTTTCGGGGATCCCCGGTCATTGTCTCCGATATCTCGACTGACCCGTTGTGGAACGTGCCGGAGCATCGCGCCTCTGCTTTGAAACACGGGCTGCAAGCGTCCTGGTCAAGTCCAGTACTCTCGTCGAAAGGAACAGTCCTGGGAACCTTCTGCATGTACTATCGCCAAACGCGGAGTCCTGATTCGCAAGACCTTGAACTGATCGAGTTAGCGACGCACCTGGTGCGGATCGCGATTGAACGTGATCGTGCCGAGGACGCTCTGCGCGCTTCCGAGCAGCTCGCGCGCGGACAGGTGGAGGCTCTCACCTACACCCTCGATGTTCTCGCGACTGCGCCGGCGCCAGACAGGTTCCTCGGACAAATGTTGAGCACGATTGGTCGCCTCCTTGGGGCACAAAGCGTAATCTTATGGTTATTGAACGAAGCAACTCAGTCGCTCGTGTTGCGGGCCGCAGTGCAGGGCTCAAACTTTGCGGCAGCCGACCCCGAGCATCCGTTCGTCAAGAATCCTCTCCTGTGGAAAGAGGACAAAGTGCTTCAGGAGACCGCGTTCACAGGAGCACCGGTCATTTGCGAGGACATTGAGAACGATCCGCGTGTCACAACAGCAATTCGCGAATATTTCAAGTCGAAGGGAACCAAGAAATATCTGACTATTCCCACGTTGGTGGGAGGGCGCGTGAAAGGGTTCATCGGGATTCGTCACGGCGACCGGCCGCCTTACCGACCGGAAGAGATCGAACTAGCGCAAGCGCTCGCGCATCAGGCGATGTTGGCTATTCAACTCAATGAATTTGCCGAACAAAGCCGGCAGTCGGCCATTTTGGAAGAACGAAATCGAATGGCGCGCGACATTCACGACACACTCGCACAAGGTTTCACCGGCGTAATTGTGCAATTGGAAGCAGTAGAAGACGCAATCGCATGTTACCGCCGTAAGGAAGCGAACGAGCATTTGCGGCGGGCCAGCGAACTAGCGCGGCAAAGTTTGAATGAAGCGCGTCGATCGGTCCACGCGCTTCGGCCGCAAGCCTTACAACAAGACAATTTTTGGGAGGCGCTGAAAGGAAGTGTTAAGAACACAACAGCCGGAACCATGCTTCACACCCGGTTCGAACTTCGAGGAAGGTTGCGCGAACTCCCGCCAGTTTGGCAGGAAAATCTTCTGCATATCGGACAAGAGGCTTTGACTAACGCGCTGAAGTACGCGCGTCCCCACAATTTCGAAACGCGACTAACTTTCAATACGAAGCAACTGCGTCTCGAGCTTCGCGACGACGGCCGCGGATTCCGGCTGAAAGATCGACATGATGGCCTGGGGTTGGCCGGAATGCGGGAGCGCGTCGAACAAATGGGCGGGGAACTCAAAGTCACCAGCGCGCGGGGCAAAGGCACAAAGGTCGTTGTCATCCTGCCCTACAACGGTGAATCGACATCGTGAAAACGAAAACGAAACCAGCGGGCAAAACTACAACCCGCGCCTCTGTTGGGGACGGCACGTCGAAACGCCAGTCCGGCTCGAACCGTCCGGGGCAACGCAGCGCGAAGCCCACACCAAAAAAATGGCGCATCGGTGTTCTCATCGCCGATGACCATACCGTGGTGCGCGAAGGTTTGGTCTCGTTAATTCGGCGCAAGCCGGACATGGTGGTACTGGGCGAAGCCACCAATGGCCACGAAGCGGTCAATTTGTGGAAGCAGCATCGCCCGGATGTGACCCTGCTCGATTTGCGGATGCCCGAACTCGACGGTGTCGGCGCAATCAAAGAAATCCGCGACCACGATGAGCACGCTCGCATCATTGTCCTTACCACCTTCGACGGCGACGAAGATATTTATCGTGCAATTCAAGCCGGCGCGAAGGGTTATCTGCTCAAGGACGTGCCGCGCGAAGCGTTGATGGATAGTATTCGCCGGGTACACGCCGGTGAAACTTGTGTCCCCGTTCATCTCGCAGCCAAGCTGGCGGAACGCGTTAGTGGCGAAACGTTGAGCTCGCGCGAGATCGATGTGCTCAAGCTGATGGCCCAGGGAAAGAGCAACAAAGAAATCGGCTCCGCGCTATTTATCAGCGAAGGTACAGTGAAATCGCACGTAAAAGCGATCTTTGCCAAGATGAATGTCATCAGCCGCACCGAAGCCGTGGCAAGTGCCACCCGACGCGGCTTGATCCAACTGTAGTGGCGGTTGTGGTGGCACCGGTGACGGCTTCGCTTGCTCGCGTTTTATTCGAAACGAGAGAACAGGCGTTATCTCATTCTTGGCAGCGGAAAATCCCTGCGAACGCGCAATCGCCAAGGCGGTGATAGTCGAAGAGATCATAGGCCTGCCCGCGGTGCTACGGCGTTGCAGGCGGGCCAACAAAAATAAACCAAACGAGATGCTTATGACCGATAATCGAATAGAATTGGAAGAACCCGTGGTACGGCGGGCGCAGCAAAACAACCGTAACAAAAAAAGTGTATTTGATCGCGCCAACTGAACATCAACCAGTACAAACAAAACTATGAAAAAATCTAATTCGAGAAAGACGATAGAACTTCTACACAGACGTGACGCCCCACTGGAGACACGAACCGATCTCACGCCTTCGGCGACGAAAGACATCGCCGCGGCGATGAACGCCATTCTGGCCGATGTCTTCGCGCTCTACGTGAAAACGAAAAATTTCCACTGGCACATGAGTGGTCCACATTTTCGCGACTACCACTTGTTGCTCGACGAACATGCTGATCAACTTTTCGCGATGACCGACCCAATCGCGGAACGAGTTCGAAAGATTGGCGGACTTACGCTAAGATCGATCGGTCAAATTTCCCGTAATCAGCGAGTGCTCGATAACGATGCGGAATATGTCGAGCCGCTGGACATGCTGGCCGAGTTAGCCGACGACAATCGGACGCTGACCGCGCGGCTTCGCGAAGCGCACAACGTGTGCGACGAACATCGTGACGTTGCTACAGCGAGTTTGATCGAAGTTTGGATCGATGAAACCGAGCGACGCGCGTGGTTCCTGTTCGAAGCCACGCGCCGCGCGAATTGATCTAGCCATTTCATAAATGTCATTCTGAGCGAAGCGAAGAATCTCTGATCGTTTCTGCACGGATGCGCCTGCGAAGGGACCGAGATGTTTCGCTTCGCTCAACATGACAAAACCATCTATGAACTACAGGCTTTTAGGAAAATCAGGATTGCGTGTTTCGGAATTCTGCCTGGGCACGATGACCTTTGGGGATGACTGGGGCTGGGGATCGTCCAAAGACGACGCGAAAAAAATATATGACGCTTTTCGGGAAGTGGGCGGTAACTTCATTGATACCGCCAACATTTACACGAAGGGCACCAGTGAGTCCTTTCTCGGCGAGTTTCTCAAAGGACATCGCGAAAGCGTGGTTCTCGCGACAAAATATACAAATGCCGCTCCAGGCACGGACCCCAACGCAGCG
>DASSFL010000283.1:0-11757 GCA_035694525.1 Candidatus Udaeobacter sp.
TTTGGGATAGAAAATGGTATTCCCCTCCGGAGCGAGGCAGCGCGGCACTGAGTTCGCCGTAACAAAGCGCGCCGCAGAGCGCCACGATTCCGCCGATGATCCAGAGCATGAGCAGCGGGAATCCCGACTGAATGTCTGCCAGTTGAAAGCCGAGGCTGGTGAAGATGCCTGTGCCGATAATGTTGGCGATAACGATGGAAGATGCCGTAACAAAACCGATAGTGCGCCGCGAAGTTCGCGACTTCACTGAACGACGTTCAGTAATTGTTGCCATCTTTGGATCGACAATCCCGAAATTATCGGGACTAGCGAATTCTTTCGAAGTGGTCTTCAAATCCATAATTGGCAGATAAGGTTTCGCGCAGGCCCGTCGCCGTCGGAAATTGTAATGGCTTAGGATGAGAGTGGAATCACGTCTCCGGCTTTTACCGAGTTGTCAGAAGCCATTCCCGGCGTCACGTTGAAAATAGCATGAACCCATCGCTCTCCATCGAAACGGCCACCCAACTCGCAGTCTTTCTTGCAAATCGTCCCGGGGCGCTTGCGCGCGTGTGTGAAGCGCTGGCGAAAGCAGAAATTAACATCCACGCGCTGGCTACATCCGACACCGTTGATCACACAGTAGTGCGCATGGTTGTAAGCGATCCAACCAAGGCGCTCATGCTTCTGGGCGAGGCGGGAACACTGGCGCTAGAGACCGAAGTGCTGATGATCGAAACCACGAGCCAACCAGGTGTCCTGGCGAAGATTGCCGAGCGTCTAGCTGAAGCCGAAGTCAATATTGAATACGTATATCTCGCCGGCGGCCGGGCAGTGGAAAAAGGTCTGATCGTTCTGCGGCCATCGGATGTAGAAAAAGCGAAGCGTGCCTTGCAGGATTTGTAAGATCTGCCGTTGTAGCCGGCATCGGTGATGTCGGCCGGGGTCACCGCCCCGGCTACAGCTCTGCGTTGATCGGCGATACTCGCCGTGACAGTCAGGGGCGAATCTCGATCGTCGTGCCGTTCGGAGTCACACGCCAGAGTTCCTCGATCTCTTCATCGGTGAGCGCGATGCAACCGGCAGTCCAATTTTTCCAACGATGGAACGCGCCAATCCAGCCGCGTCCGTTCTGAATTCCGTGGATCATAATGTCAGAACCTGCTGAGACGCCCCGCGCGGCTGCCCGCCCATTGTCTTCGTCTGACGGATAAGAAATGTGCAGCGCCAGGTGAAAACTGCTTTGCGCATTTCGGTTATCGATCTTGTAAATTCCTTCCGGCGTTTTCATGTCGCCTTCTTCCTGCTTGGCGCCGACAGGATTCCGGCCCAAGGCGATTCGATAACGCTTGACCTGGTTGCCGTCGCGAAAGATCGACAATCTTTTCGCTGATTTTTCCACAAGAATCCGATCGACGGTTGTTCCCGCGGGTAGCGGATGCCAATTGTAATGCGCATAGAAGTAGAGCGCTAAAATGCAAATTGCAACGGACGCGGCGAGGATCACTTTGCTCACACCGCCGGCATGGTACCTGACGAGCGGACTGAAAGCGATGCGAAGACGCCTCGCACTCCCAAAGCACTTCGTGCGAAAATCAATGCGGACACTTCTAGTTTTTGCGCGAGCTTTTGGAGTGCGACGCGCCCTCGCGTCGCTTTCCGTACACGGGCCAATCTCCTCTCCATGATCAGCAGGATCTTCATTGATTTCACCATTCGGATTGCCAACGGGGACTCGATGCCGGATAAATGCGCGGCGCGTTTATGATTTCGGTACGGACTTTCCTCGGCTACCCCTATCCTCTGGGCGCGACGTGGATGGGGAACGGTGTCAACTTTGCCATCTTTTCCGAGCACGCCACCGGTGTTGAACTTTGCTTGTTCGACAGCATCGAAGCCACTGAAGAAAACGTCCGCATTCCGGTTACCGAACACACCGATCAGGTTTGGCACGTGTTCCTGCCTGATGTGCGTCCAGGACAGTTGTACGGTTTTCGCGTCTCCGGCCCATACGACCCGGAACACGGCTTTCGCTTCAACAGCTCAAAACTCCTTCTCGACCCCTACGCGAAAGCCATCGCCGGGGAAGTGAGCTGGGCCGATGAAATGTTCGGTTACGTCGTCGGGGGCCAGAAGGAGGATCTGACTCAGGACTTTCGCGATGATGCGTGGGGAGTGCCCAAGTCGGTCGTCATCGATACCGGATTCGACTGGCAGAGCGACAAAAAGCCCGGCACGCCGCTGCACAGTTCGGTCATTTATGAGCTCCATGTGAAGGGCTTCAGCAAACTTTGTCCCGACGTGCCAGAGGAATTGCGCGGCACTTACGCGGCGCTCGGCACTCAGGCATCCATTGATTATTTCAAAAAGCTCGGCGTAACTGCGATCGAGCTACTACCGGTACACGCGCATATCGATGATAAGGTCTTAATCGATCGCGGTCTGACGAATTACTGGGGTTACAATACGATCGGATTTTTTGCGCCGCATGCGCAGTACTCCAGCGGCGGGCAAATGGGCGAACAAGTCGTCGAGTTCAAATCAATGGTGCGCAGTCTTCACGCCGCGGGCATCGAAGTGATTTTGGACGTAGTTTACAATCATACGGCCGAAGGAAATCATCTCGGCCCGACGCTCTGTTTCCGCGGGATCGACAATCTCGCTTATTACCGCCTGCTTCCGGACAAACCACGGTTCTATTTGGATTTCACGGGCACGGGTAACACTTTTAACCTGCTGCATCCTCGGACGCTCCAGCTGGTGATGGACAGCCTGCGTTATTGGGTGTTGGAAATGCACGTGGACGGATTTCGCTTTGATCTTGCTGTGAGTCTGGCCCGTGATCGAGACGGCGTTAACAAGCTGCACGCTTTCTTCGAAATCATTCACCAGGACCCGGTGCTCTCGCAGGTGAAACTAATCGCGGAACCATGGGACGTGGGCGAGGGCGGCTATCAAGTTGGGAATTTTCCCGTGCTCTGGGCCGAATGGAACGGCAAATATCGCGATGCGATTCGCAGTTTTTGGAAAGGCGACGAGGGCCGCGTTGGCGAGATGGGTTACCGGCTCACCGGCAGTCCCGATCTATACCGGCACAATGGGCGACGACCGTACGCCAGTATTAATTTTGTCACCGCACACGATGGTTTCACCTTGAACGACCTGGTCAGCTACAACGAAAAGCACAATGAGGCGAACGGTGACGGCAACAAAGACGGCGACAATAACAATCTCTCGTGGAATTGCGGCGCGGAAGGTCCAACCGAAGATCCGCAGATCAACGCGTTGCGCGAGCGGCAGCGGCGGAATTTTTTGACCACACTTCTTCTTTCCCAGGGGGTTCCGATGTTAAGCGGCGGAGATGAGTGGGGACGATCGCAGAACGGCAACAACAATGCTTATTGCCAGGATAACGAGATCAGCTGGTTCAATTGGACGCGCGACGAAAAGCAAAATCGGTTTCTGGAGTTTACGAGAAAGCTGCTTTCGTTCCGCACGGCGCATCCCGTCTTTCGCCGGCCGAAATTTTTTCAGGGTCGGCGGATACGCGGTTCCGAAATTCGCGATGTGATGTGGTTCAATCCTGGCGGAAGCGAGATGAGCGACGAAGAATGGGCTTCGCCATTCGTTCGCTGTATCGGCATGCTTCTCAGTGGCGATACGATCGATGTTCTCAGTTTTGAAGGTGAACCAATCCGCGACGACACATTTCTACTGCTGATTAATGCCCATTACGAACCAATCCCTTTTGTGCTGCCCGGCCAGGAGCATCTCGAGTGGCAATTGATTCTCGACACAATGGACCCGAACGGTTTCCTCGCTGCGCCAAAAAACTTTGCCTCGGGCGACGACGTCGATCTTAGCGGTCGCGCTTGCTGCTTGCTCCAACTCGTAAGCGGGGCGCAAGCTCAGGCACGCGAGGAATCCTGGAAGAAACGTCATGTGGAGTTTCCTCCGCTCAGTGCGGAGGAAGAGCGCGCTCGCCGCGAATAGCCGGTCGCATGGCAGAGAAATTCAGCACGCAATCTTGTTGCCAGAATCGAATTAGTCTATAGAGATGTAGAGCGCATATTTTGATGCGCGGCCAAATTTTTGGTCAGTGATTCGTCATGACACCGAGCTCGCTTATCATCGTCACTGATCGGGGCGGGTTAAAGGCATATCGGGTGAATGAGACGCCGACGCGAGGACCGAGCCTGCAATTGGTGCAGGCATTCAACATCACCGACGCGCACGGAAGATTCGTGGACAAAGTGAGCGATTTGGCTGGGCGGTTTCCTGTGATCAACGGCGCGGGGGCTCATCATGGGCCGGGGTCCATTGCCGAGCGAACGCAATTGGCGACAGAAATCGACCGGCGCATTCATAAGGAGCTCGCCGATCAAATTACAAAAATTGTTTCAGTCGATGGAAAGGAAGGCTGGTCGTTTGCTGCGCCGGGGGAAATTCACGGGGCGATTGTGGATCTTCTTCCTGCGGCGGTACGCGACCGGATCGTCGAGCATGTGAAATCAGATTTGGTAAAAGTAGAGCCGGCGAAACTCCTTTCGCGGTTTCGTTCGTTGCAGCAAATTTAATGATCTGATGCTCGATACTCGATACTGGATACTGGATGAAAAGGCGGGGCGACTCCTCCACCTATCAGGTATCAAGTATCCAGCATCCAGTTTCGGAATTTTTTATTCCCTCAATGCCAGGGAGCTCACTAATATCTAATAAATCATGCAACTGCCTGTTAAGATCTCGTATCGGGGTCTGGAAAAATCTGACCAGATCGACAATCTCGTTTTGGATTATGCGGCGCGATTGGAAAAATTTTGCGATCATATCAACCGCTGCGATGTAGCCATCGAGCAAACCAATCACACACATCAAAAAGGGAATCCCTACCGATGCCGCATCGATGTGACTGTGGCACGGGGTCATGAGCTGGTTGCTGACGAAAGACGGATAGACAACGGCTCACACGAGCTGCTCAACAAGGTAATTCACGACGCGTTCAAAACGATGGAACGCGAACTACGCCGCGTGGTGGACAAGCAAAGACGCGACGTCAAAACGCACGCCGATTCGCGTTCGCCGAAATAGCGTCAGTGGCGCAGACAATCCTGACTGCGAGGGCGGTGATCGCGCTGGTTCAGTATCGGCTTGCAAATAGATAACGCCTAACGGAAAGAGATAAGCCTTCAGTATTTTGGGAATTGGCGTGCCCATAATCACAAGCTCACACCAAAGTGCTGGGTTGGCTTCAGCGATTGATAAGGTTTTTGCGAAGGCATAACTCAAGGGTGGATCGCTAGGCGAAGCGCATCAATAGCACGAGCGAAACCACGGCTAACACGATTCCGATCACCTCAAAGTAGTTCAATGACTCCCGGAACAGCACAACGCCGATAGCGGTAAGAAGCAGCACCAGGGAGACAGAATAGAGGACGCTGATGGTGGCCAGCTTCAGGTGCTTCATTACGAACACCCAGCCGAACGCGGTCGAGGCGTAGAGGGCGAAGCCAAGATAAAACCAACTCGTCCGCAGCGGTTGCTCGCGCGCGCTGGCCAGCTTGAGGAAGTAGTCACCCAGCACGCCGATCACGCTGAACGCAATGGTGACCAGCACCGCGATCGTCCTTGTTCCCATTGTCGGCTTCTATTTTCCTCGTTTGCTTTGGGCGACCGACGCGCTCCACATCGCCAAAGGGAAAAGAGACAAGCCACGCTTGGGGCATCGCGGCAAACACGCTGAATGGAGCCCGCGGGAACCGACGCGATATGGATAGGCATGCGAAAGCCGAATGAAGTGGCGTGAATGAGTCAACTGGCCGCCCAATGGAGCCAGCCTGCTCGTGAACGGAGCCGCGGCGCGCGAGCGACATAGGTGGGCCAACCGGAAGGTCGAAATCATAGAAAACTTTTTTAGCGGGAACTCCGACGTGATTCGAGCAACAATTTCAGATCCAGGTCCGCAGTCGAGGACAAGAGCGCTTCTTCCAGTGCGCGCTTGAAATCACCGCGCAGCCCGACGCTGCAGACAGCAACCACCGAACTCCAAAGATAACCTGATTGTTACTAATTACGTTCTTGGAGTACTTGACAGAACGACAGAGCGCAGTGTTAAAAGGGAACGCGGTTGTTAGAAGGGAAGCGCGGTATTTTCGTCAATCTATGAAGGCTTCGATTTGCTCTTTGTCACTTATCGTTGCTCTTTTGTGGACTGCCGCACCTCCTGCAAATGCGCAAGTCAACGTTACACAGGAGCACAACCATCTTTCTCGCGATGGCCTCTATATTGATCCCGCATTTACGCCAGCCAACGCGGCCAATCTAACGCGTGACCTGAACTTTAACGGAACAATTTCAGGCAATGTGTATGCACAGCCGCTCTACATCGAGGGCGGCCCCAATGGGTCAATGGTCGTGGCAGTGACCGAATCGAACAATGTCTATGCGCTCAATGCAACGACAGGTGCTGTCATCTGGCAACGGAACCTCGGCCCGGCGGTCACTTCAGGACTGCCGTGCGGCAACATTAATCCGCTCGGCATCACGGGCACTCCGGTTGTCGATCTCGCTTCCAGGTCGCTTTTCCTCGATGCGATGATTGATGGCAATCCCAAGAAGCATTTCGTTTATTCGCTAAACGTGGATACCGGCGCAACTAATCTTGGTTGGCCGGTCAACCTGGATGCAACTGTAAGCTTCAACGGCACGACCTTTACCTCAAACGTGCAAAATGAGCGAGGCGGCCTTGCCGTCGTGAATGGTGTCCTATATGTGCCATTTTCTGGACTCGCTGGCGATTGCGGCACGTATCACGGGTGGGTTGTTGGTATAGCAATCAATAACCCTTCCAGTGTGAGAGCTTGGGCGACCGCTGCCATCGGTGGCGGCATTTGGGGGCACTCGGGAGTTGCCAGCGATGGCACCAACATTTTTGTAATTACCGGGAACACTTTTAACACCCAGGGCAATTGGATGGGTGGTGAAGCCGTTATTCGTTTGCAAACCGGACCTGTCTTTAGCGATTTTTGGGCGCCTCCTAATTGGTTAGCACTCGATCAAGGCGACGTTGATCTCGGTGGCGTCAGCGCCACGCTTGTCGATGTGCCGGGGGCCACTCCTTCGCAGTTGGTGCTCGCGCTGGGCAAAGATGGCATGGCTTACTTACTTAACCGCAATAATCTCGGGGGGGTCTCGCCGCCGGTAGCCTCGGCGCACCTTCCTAGTGCTGTCAGAGGTCAGTCAGCTGCCACGTACCACACGAGGCAGGGAACATATTTTGTTTTTCATACCGAAAACAACGCCGTTGCAGCTTATAAGGTTACTCCTACAAATCCGCCCACTATAGTCCCTGCGTGGAGCATGAGTCAGACCGGTCTCGGCTCAGCTTGGGTTACCTCGACAGACGGCGCGAATAACGCAATCGTCTGGGTCGCCGGCGGTGGAGGCGACGGACGTTTGCACGCCTACGATGGCGATACCGGAAATGTGATTTATGCCGGCGGTGGCGCAAACGAGTTGATGACCGGCACGCGGAAATGGAATACCGGCATTGTCGCTCGCGGCCGCATTTACTACCCCGCTGACAACAAGATCTATGCCTTCAAAGTGCCGGCGCCTGCCACTCCCAGCGCGGGTAGGGCCGCGGTAGCCGACTTTAATAGCGATGGCCACCCGGATTGGGTGCTGCGCAACGCCGGCACGCGTCAAACGGCCATCTGGTACCTAAATAACAATTCTTATATCGGCAGCGCGTATGGTCCGACTCTTGTGGCTGGTTGGGCACTAAGGGGGGTGGCAGATTTCAATCTCGACAGTGATTCAGATTATGCGCTCTTCGCCCCCAGCACCAATCAAACGGCACTTTGGTATTTGTCTGGGCCAGCGTTCATCGGAAGCGTTTATGGACCGACTCTCCCCAGTGGATGGGAATTAGTTGGCACAGCCGATTTTAACGGTGATAACAAACCGGATTACGTGCTTTACAACACGGGCACACGCCAAACAGCGGTTTGGTACATGAACAATAACGTTCATGTTGGGGGTGGCTACGGGCCAACACTTCCGCCC
This sequence comes from Candidatus Udaeobacter sp., assembly GCA_035694525.1. GTDB lineage: Bacteria > Verrucomicrobiota > Verrucomicrobiia > Chthoniobacterales > UBA10450 > Udaeobacter. The sequence continues at coordinate 8,044 of DASSFL010000283.1, forward strand.
GGCTGGAACTTGACTGGTGTAGCTGATTTTAATGGCGATGGCCACCCGGATTACGCCGTGGTCTACGCCAGTACTGGCCAAACAGCGATCGTATATTTATCAGGACTAACAGTGACTGGCGCCGCATTGGGGCCAACTATTCCCGGCGGCTGGGCATTGGTAGCCACAGCAGACTTCAACGGCGACGGCCGTCCAGACTTTACACTTTATCAGGCTAGCACTCGTCAAACAGCCATCTGGTATCTAAACAACAATGTTTTTGTCGGATCGGCGTATGGCCCAGCTCTTCCCAACGGCTGGAGCCTGACTGGGCCATAGTTACTGATCGGCCTAAGCAGAACGTCTGATGATGATCCCAAATGATCCACGCACGGAATGGTCGCTGGAGACGAGTTAGACTAGTCATTCTACTTCTCTTTCGTTCGTTCGTTGCTCTACAGCGACTCGTTAGATGGCTTGAAGCGACGCCTCGTGAGAGATCCGGTTAAGCAGTTCACACCGCCGACAATCGCCGCCATGATGTAAAATGTTAGACGATCTGCAGGTGCTTGCACATTATTTCACCGGACCGCTCGTGCCAAACACACGGGCCAAGTACTGTCCAGCCTAGGCGTGAATACCATGCCTGCTTGTCGAGCGTGAACAAATACAGAGTGCTTATCTCTCGCGACCGAGCCTCGTCCTCGACGGTGGCACAGAGTGCGGCACCAATACCCTGGCGGCGAAAATGCGAACCAACAAATACTCCGCCGAGCCAGGGAGTCAGGTCTTCGCGCCCCTCAAGATCATGGACGCGAAGGGCGGCAGTTCCGAGAAGTTGTCCATTCGCATGCGCAACCCAAGCAATAGGCAACTGATCTCGATTCATGTGCGCCTTTAGTTTCTTGATTCGAGCCTCAGGGGTTTCTTCGCCAAGAATAGAATCCCACTGCGCAAAGAGCCACTGCGCCAACTGCGGGATGTACTCTGGGTGCTCAATCAGGTAACTAATCCGAACTCCGCGCATATCGATTCAAATGTTCAACCTAACGAAAACAAGATCAGCTATGACTACCGACACCGTGACCGAACTGAAATCTGATGATGCTTCACTCATCAAAACGTAAACACGCGCGGGGTAGCCGTTAGCTGCATGATCTGGTTAGATGGTTGGCTATACATCGCCCAACGCTTAGGACCTCCAAGGCGAGTCTACCGAAATCCTTAGTCACGCCGTCTACCCAACCCCCAATACGCCAGGAACGCTGTCAATACCAGCAGGGGACTCACGACCAAAAAGAAACCGTACGGGTGTTGAGCTAAAGGAATACCACCTACGTTCATGCCAAACAAGCCCGCCACCAGGTTGATCGGTAAGGCCAGCACAGTTACTACCGTCAACACAAACAACGTGCGATTGGTCTGCTCATTGACAAAGGCGGCCAATTCTTCCTGAAGCTGTTTAACGCGCTCAACCAGGGCCGCTGTGTCGCTGATGGCAGTGGAGAACTTCTCTGCGGCTTGTTGCAGGTTCTGAAGCTCTTCTTCTGCAATCCATTCAGGAGGGCGGCTAAGGAGGCGAAAGAATGCAGCCGGCTCCGGAGCTAAAAGCCGTTGGAGTCGAACCAACATCCGCCGCAGAGAACCTAATTCGCTGCGACTGACGGAAACGTACTTGGCCAGCAATCGCTCTTCCATTGGGGCCACTCGCTTGGTGGACTTCCGCACAATGTCAGCCAACACACGGGCCTGATCTCGCAACAAGCGCGACAGAACTTCAATTGGCGAGCGAAAGACCTGGCCCGCTTGCACCGCTGCCCGGAGTTGGTCAATCGAGCGCCAAGGCCGGACGTGCGCGCTTACCAGCACGCGCGGTTTTACGCAAAGACTGGTGGTCGCAACTGGGGCATCAAAGGTGAAATCGAAAAGCACATCATGGATACGAGCCACCAGTGAGTCTGCGTCCTGCTCCAAATGAGTGGAGTCTACGTCGCTATGCAACGATTCGTAAAAGGTATCGGGCAAGGTTAGATACCGCCGTAGCCAAGGCTCAGAAGACACATTGGAAAGCGAAAAATGCAACCAGACGAATTCACCCGGTGCGGCGGGACCTTGCGCGGTCAAAAACTCACCGGCCGCCTCCGAAGTGATTGACCGTGCTGGTTGGTTGGGGACAAAATGATAGCCCCAGATCGGCCCATCCTGGTCTGAACCGGACGTCGGATGAATATCTTGCCTGATTGTTTCAGCAGCCATCAGATCATTGGTCAGTTGTTTCCTACTAGTGGAATCCGCCTAACGAGAAAGAGATAAGCCACCCAGCCACTTGAAGCAAAACCTTGCGTTTCTTCGCGGGCGTCACGCAAGTGACTGGGTTCGGTTCATCGATTGGCTAGATGAACTTTGGCGATCTCAAGACGATGCACATATGATTTGTGATCCAAACGTTGCCCCGGCCGGAATAACCGATCCCTACGGGAGGTGCCGCAGGATCTCAACCCCTTTCGCGATAGGCTGAGCTCCGGCCTGGTTCATGCCGATGAAGATGGCCGCGTCCTTGGTTGGATTAATCGCGATCCCAGTGCCGAACCCTGCCGTTCCTCCATTCTTCATAATCACCGGATGCAGGTTGGGATTGCCTCCGCCGATATTGTTTACCCAGGCCATCGCCTGCTTGTTGCCGTTCGGCATCGTATAAATCGGTCTCTGCGCCAACTGCATCGCCGCGATCAATTCAGCGGAAACCGGTTTGCCGTTCACTTCCTTATGGCCGAGATAGGCCTCGCCAAAGCTGATCATGTCCTGTGCCGTTGAGCGCAGTCCGCCGGCAGCGTACCAGGCGAAGACCGGCCAGCGCGGCGCATCCTGGCCAGCGCGGTTATGTCCTTGTGCCAGGCGCTTCTGCTGTTCAGGCGTGGGCCGCAGCGTCGTGTCGGCCATGCCCAGCGGCTGGAGAATCTCGGAGTTCACCTGATCTTCCCAGGTTTTGCCGGTCGCTGTCGCGACCAGGTAGCTCAGCAGCCCGATTCCGGCGTTGGAGTAGCGATAGGGCGCAGGCAATTGGGTCGTCGGTTCGTAGCGCGAAGCCCAAGTGAGAAAGTCGTTAACAGTGTAGTAATCGATGCTTCGCCGTTCGAGCAAGCGCGGCAGGTTCGTCGGGTCGTCAGGCATTCCCGAGGTGAAGTCCGCCAGTTCCAGCGGTGTCAACTGCCGCGCCTGGAGCGTGTAGCCTTCGGGCATATATTTCTGAGCGGAAGCGTCGGGGACGATTTGGTTGCGGTTGATGGCCAGCGCGAACAGCGTGGTGGTAAACGTCTTGGTGCAGGAGCCGATCTCCACCACGGTGTCGGGCGTGAACGGAGCACCCGCGTTAGTAGCTTTTCCATACGGGAAGAAGTAACGATGGCCGTGCAGTGAAACCGCGACGATCGCTCCCAAACTAGGAGAACGGCTCCATGTGCGGCCACGGGTCGTGTGTTGTCCTTGCGCCAAGTACGGCTGCATGATGCCGTCGACCACTCGCTTGACCTCTGCTGCCTCGCCGCCCGCATTGGGCTGTAAACGCGGACCGGCGTCGGAGGGCGCTTGCTGCGCGGCTGCGTTCGCCGCCGCCAAAAGCGCGACTGAGACGATCAAGCCGAAACGAGTGGCGGTGCGATGGCATAATCTCTTCTCCATGCAATTATCCGAGCGATTATCTCCCACTGGGTTATCCATATCTCTGATGCTACAAGC
>DASSFL010000284.1:0-12052 GCA_035694525.1 Candidatus Udaeobacter sp.
GGATGGCGCAAAGCGCTAATGATCGTTGCAAAGATGATCTCATCGGTGAAAAGAAGAGTTAATTACGTTCGCAGATTTCAGCATGAAGCGCAAGGCAACGAGACGAAGATCGGCATGTAAAGTAGAACATGAGACAATCGACAGTCGGGAACATTCAAATTATTCGTAAAAACTCCCGCGTTCAGCTGTAGCCAAATCGCGCAACAATCAAATCCAAATGAATTACAAGCAGTTCTGCGGTGGCATTTTTGAAACGAGTTGTTACCTGCTTGAAGCGCCACAGGGCTGGATTCTTTTCGACGCACCTGAAGGTTCCTGCGAATGGGTCCGGTCACTTGGGGTTGATCCTAAACTTTTGCTTCTGACACATGGGCATGTCGATCACGTACAGGATGTCGCTAGGATTAAGCGGCAGTTTGGTTGTTCCATCGGCTGTCATCCGCTGACTGCGCCGATGATTTCCGATCGAGAATTTTTCCGCAGCTTCGGTTTTGAACTGGAGATTGAGCCGGCGAAACCTGATTTTCTGATCGAAGCAACGCCCAGCCGGGAATTTCTCGGCGCACAATTCCAAGTGCTTGAAGTTCCGGGGCATTGCCCGGGCAGCCTTTGTTTCTTTTTGCCGAAGGACCGATTGCTTATCGGCGGCGACGTGTTGTTCGCCGGAAGCATCGGCCGTGGGGATTTACCGGGTGGAGACATCGACGTGCTAGTGCAGGAGATCAGGAAAAAATTATTTCCGCTCGGCGACGAAGTCACAGTGCTCCCAGGACACGGGCCGCCAACGACGATCGGAACGGAGCGTCGCACTAATCCTTTCGTTGGCGTGGAGTAGCGAACGCTCGGGTGCTCTTGAAACTGAGACTCCGAGGCTAACCATTTGGATGGCAACTCACTCGAGAAAAAACAGAGCCGTTACCCGCTTAGATCGGACAAGCCAAGATCGTCTAGAAGAGAAGCAAGCGGTTTGAGATCTTCGATCTTCCCCACGATCCCGCGCAGCGAGTGCACAGCTCTCGGAATGTATTGCAGAAAATGCTCGTGCCCCCTCACCAGGCCCAGAAACCCATAAGCCCCCAGCGCCTGCATCATGCGTTGCATGGCGCACAGTTGCAGTGTGTCGTCGAACTGCCCGTTGACGCTGCGCCGGTTGTCTGCCTGTTTTTGCCGGTAATAACAAATCAACTCAGATCGCTCTGCGGCTGCAAGCTCGACATATGGATCAAAAAGCAGTGATGCCAGATCGTATTCAGCCAATCCCGGTCGCATTCCTTGAAAATCAATCAGATTAGCCTGCCCGTTCTGGATAATGATATTTTGCGATTGAAAATCGCGGTGAACCAAAACCCGTGGCAAACTCGCGAGACGTTTTGCGATTTCGCGCAAACTGGGAAGGGCTGCCAGCTCCTTGCGTGTTGACTCGCTAACCTTGAAATAGCGGCCGAGGCAATTGTTGAAAAAGTATCGCTGTTCCCAGCGGTAAAGCGCGGCGTTAAACTCCGCGGGCAAATGCTCCTTCATTTCCTCGCACACGGACTCCGGCAGGCGATGAAGTTTGATAATTTCATCGAGCGCGGACTCGTAAAACGCGCGGCGGACGAGCCAACTGTCGTGCCGATAACCGTAAAGGTCGTGCTCACCCAAGTCCTCGATCCAGATGAGGCCTTCCGCCGCATCGTGAAAATAAATTTTTGGCGCCCGGATTCCATGGGTCTCCAGAAATTTCGCGATCTCGACGTAATGCCGATTTTCTTCGCGCTCCAGATTGTACTTAACCAGGATCAGCGTCTGGTTCTGCGAGCAACGTATTCGATAGAATTTTCGATCAGACCCGCCTTTTTCAATCGGGCGAATTTTTACATCGGCCACCTCCAGAAGCGGAAAATGCATCCGCGTCCGGCGGAGAAGAAATTCGGTCCTCATACTAGATGTCACTGTTACGATGGATGCCGCTGACTTTTTTTTGGGAGCGGACAATACAACCATGAAGCTGACTTTTGGAAGCAATTTGTGCGTCCGGCCACAAAATTGTGTCTTCAAGGAAGGCTCCCGCGCCGACCCGGCAATTTTCTCCAACGACCGAGCAGCCGCGCAGCTGTGCGCTCGGATCGACTGTGGCGGATTTTGCGACGCGCTCCGGCCACTCCGGTGTTGAGATGTAATGAGGCGTCCATTGCTCTCGCAAAATCACACGATGCACGTCGAGATACGCAGCACGCGAGCCAATATTGAACCATTTTCCGTCGTTCATTACCAGGCCGCCGATCTTACCACCTTTGCCTATCCAATCCGCAACAATTGGAATGAATGAAATTTTTTGTTGCGGCGGGATTTGCAGGAAAATCTTCGGATTCCAAACAGCCACGTTCGCGAAATCAAGATCCCCCATCGTACCGTAACGAGTCGCGATATCGACAACGCGATCGTCGTGCAGAGCCACCTCCGAAGCCAAACCTGTTTCACGCAATGCGAGCGTGACATCATTCCCGCGGCGGAAATGTTCGTCGATTAACGGCTGCAGTGTGATGTCGGTCAAGATGTCGCCGCTGTAAGTCAGGAACGGATCGCTACCGAGATAGCGTTCCGCATTCTTGATTCCGCCGCCGGTCTCAAGCAAATCCGGCTCGTGAACCAGCCTAACCGAATGGCCTTCATACTCGTTATCGCGAAAAAAGTTTTCAAATAGCTCGGCCCGCTTGTGCGTGTTAACGACGAACCTTTCCACCCCAACGTTGATTAAATGATCGAGCGCAAACGTGATAAGCGGCTTTTGAAAAATCGGGATCAGGGGCTTTGGTAAATCCTCTGTCAGCGGCCGCAGACGTTTACCGACGCCAGCGGCCAAGACGAATGCCTGGGTGATTTCCTTCATCAGCAGAAAAATGAGAGATTCCTCGACTTCGCTCGGAATGACAAGAAAAGCGGACGCAAACGAGTGTCGAGGCCAGTAGCGAGAACGAAAGCTTGGGTGATTGTGTTCATCGCACGACAAACTCAGTTAAGGCGGAAGAAAACTGTTTAAAGCGCGATTAACTCAATCGCGTGGAATTTCCAGCGAATCCGTCACGCGCAATCTATTCACAACAAGGTCGTCGATTTCGAGCTGCTTGATTTTCGCTCGACCAATCACAAGGCGGCCAACGGCAACGACGCCTAATGCAAGCGCTCCGATTGCCAACGCACCGAGCGCGAAAGCTCCGATGCTCTGCGCTCCGATCGCCAACGCGCGAATGCGCATTGACTCGAGATCATTCGATTCTGCCTCGTGCATGCTGTGGTAAATTGTCCGCGAGCTTGATCCACGATATTCGATCCTCCGTCCAGATATGGTCGGCTGGAGAAACGATTTTGGGCTGGTCCAAAGTGGCAACAGTGACATCGATTTCATCAGCATCCGGTTGGCTCATGAAAGTCAGCGCGCTGCCGCACGTCGCGCAGAACGAGCGGACGCGCCCGGCCCACGCAATTTCGCGCGGTTTGCCCTTGGTAAATTGAAAATTGCCCCGTCGAAACGAAGCCCAGGTCGCAAATGGGGCGCCGGCACCCTTGCGACAATCTTCGCAATGGCAATGCGTGACGTTGTACGGCTCACCGATGCCTTCGTATCGAATAGCGCCGCACAGGCAACCGCCGCGAATGGTCTTTGGCTCCGTTTCCATCATTAAATTACAGGGCAACCGCGCGGTTACTCAGTAATCCTAGTAGGTGAAGTTTGGGCCAGCTGAACGCCGCCAACCGATTCGCTGCCAAGGAAGCTCGCGCTGCTGTAAATAAAGCGTGCGCGTGCCAAAATCGATGATGCCGTGGTGACGGCGCAGCGTTTCCGCACCCAGCAGCCCGGCGACCGGCGGCGAACCTTCCAACAACCCGTCGTGAATTAATCCTTCCATATCGATCACGCCTACGTCCTTGCCAGTGATATTGACCGAGCCCACCGACAGGTTGCGAATCTTCGCCACGCGCAGGCCACGGTCCTTCAGGTTCACAGCTGAAGAACTATACTCCGTCTCGCGGGTGGCAATTCGCATTCGCCTGACGAAAGAACGATGCAAAAGCGTCGCGAACGAACCTGTATCGACCATGAACTTGGCGGGTTTCCCGTTGATCGAACCATTCACATACAAATTAAAACCGTCGCTTACTTGAATCGGAACTGCTTGCAATCCGCGCCGGTCGAAACCAGGAACACCCCCCAAAGCGTCGGGGTCGGTCTTCAAGATGAGCAATTGCCGTTGACAATCCAGCACCGCCTGGGTTGGGAAAAGGATATCCGCTCCAATGATTCCGTCGATTTGCTCCTCGTGAACCAGCCGCGACGCGCGAGCAGAGTTGCCCAGATCCACTGTAACCAGTGGTTCATCGATCAGGGTTAGCCCTCCGAGCCGCAGCTCGCGCGCAATGGCCACGTTGTTGAATGCGCCGTTGATCTGAATGCGCGATGGCAGATTCGACTTGGCGGTGATCGGCTTGAGCCGAAAAAAATTGCGACGATTTACAGCGATTGCGCTTACCGGGGCACCACTATCGATGGTGAGCCAAGCCTCTCTGCGGTTAATAAAAGCGCGCACCATCAAATGATTTTGCCGGGAACGCACCAGCGGTATCGCTACGAAGCGCGTGTCTGTTCGCGCGTAAGTTACCTGCGGGACGGCAGCCGACGCGGCAATCAGCACTGCCACAACGGTCGAAATCGACAAAAATGTCCGGGACCATCGCTGCGGGCTTGAACACGTCACGGGGCGTGAGATTAACACGGTTCCTTTTGCGTGAAAGTAATTTCGCGTTTCTACGATCGGCTGCCTGGCGAACAGTAAACCGAGTGTTTTGTCATTGCGCGGCACGCCTGAGTGATGATTTACTCTCCGCCGAATGCAACCGGCTCAAATGACGACGGCGACAACTGAAACATCGGTAGCCGATCAAAAATTCGTCAGGGGACTCGGGCTGCTCGATTCAACGATGCTCGTCGCGGGCTCGATGATCGGCTCGGGAATTTTCATCGTGTCAGCGATTATCGCACGCCAGGTCGGTTCGCCCGGTTGGTTGCTGGTTGTTTGGATTGTGACCGGTTTGCTGACGCTGATGGCCGCGCTGTCTTACGGCGAGCTGGCGGCGATGATGCCGAAGGCTGGTGGCCAATACGTTTACTTGCGGGAAGCCTACAGTCCGCTCTGGGGTTTTCTCTACGGCTGGACGCTGTTTTTAGTGATTCAAACCGGTACAATTGCTGCGGTGGCGGTTGGGTTCGCGCGCTACAGTGGCGTACTTATCCCGTGGTTTTCTGAATCCAACTATCTCATCCCGCCGATCCGTTTTGGTGGCTGGTTTAGCGGATACGCTGTCTCACTTTCTACCGCGCAGTTTCTCGGCCTGGCGATGATTGCGCTGCTGACTTTCATGAACACGCGGGGGTTAAATCTCGGTAAACTTATCCAAAATATTTTTACCACAGCCAAAACGGGCGCCCTCATCGCGTTGGTCGTACTGGGAATCATCGTTGGCGTGAAGTCTGGAGCGGGTACGGAAAACTTTCGCGACTTCTGGGCGTTACGAGGCGGGTTACAAGATGTGGGAGCCGGACTCACCGCTGCGACTGCATTCGGTCTCTTCGTCGGCATCTGCGTTGCACAAACCAATTCCCTTTTCTCTGCAGACGCTTGGAACAACATCACCTTTATCGCCGGAGAAGTGAAGGAACCGCGGCGCAACATCCCGTTATCACTCGCGTTTGGTACGCTTCTGGTTATCGGACTTTATCTGCTGGCGAATGTCGCTTATCTGGCAACGCTTCCGTTCGCCTCGATCCAAAATGCGCCGAGCGATCGCGTCGCATCGGAAACGGCAAACGTAATTTTTCCCGGCGCCGGAGCGACGATCATGGCGGTCGCAATTATGGTTTCGACGTTCGGTTGCAATAATGGACTGATCCTCGCGGGCGCCCGCGCCTATTATGCGATGGCGCGCGACGGTCTTTTTTTCCGGCGGGTGAGTGAGTTGAACAAAAACCATGTCCCTGCCTGGGGCCTCGTTATTCAAGGGATCTGGGCTGGAATCCTCGTGTTGCCGCGCACCGTGAAAGCAGATGGAAGTTACGGCAATCTTTATGGAAATTTGCTCGACTACGTCATTTCTGCCGCACTAATTTTTTATATTCTCACAATCGGAGGATTGTTTTTGCTGCGGTGGAAGCGGCCAGACGCAGAGCGTCCATACAAGGCGTTTGGTTATCCAGTTGTGCCTATTCTCTACATTGTCGGAGCAGCCACAATTCTCTTCGTGCTTTTCATTTATCAAACCGCGACGACCTGGCCGGGATTGTTGATCGTGATTAGCGGCGTGCCGATCTATTTCCTTTGGAAACTTCTTGGAAAAAAATCATCGCCAACTTGACTTGCTCCGCCCATCCCGGTTAGCAAAACCAAAACAAAACTTCGCGCATGAATGTATTTCGAAGAAAGAGTGTCACCCAACTTCAAGCTGAAGCACTGACGGACACTCGCTTGAAACGTGCGCTAGGGGCAACCAATCTGACGGCGCTTGGCGTCGGTGCAATCATTGGCACAGGAATTTTCGTGCTAACCGGCACGGTCGCGGCGCAGAACGCGGGGCCAGCGGTAATTTTGTCGTTCGTGCTGGCGGGTGTAGCCTCGATCTTTGCGGCGCTGTGCTATAGCGAGTTTGCGTCGCTGGTGCCAATGGCCGGCAGCGCGTACACCTACGGCTACGCGACGCTCGGTGAACTTTTCGCGTGGATCATCGGCTGGGACTTGGTTCTGGAATATGCCCTCGGCGCGGTCACAGTCTCCATCGGTTGGTCAGGCTACGTCGTCTCGTTTCTGCGCGACATTGGCATTCATATTCCGGCCCAGCTATCGGCGGCGCGCGGAACGCTCATTACCTTGGCGGACGGAACGCAAGTTACGGCCATCTTCAATCTGCCCGCCGTCATCATTATCGCTATCGTTACGCTCCTGCTGGTGATCGGCATTCGCGAATCGGCGACAGTCAACAACGTCATTGTGTTTGTAAAAGTGGCGGTGGTGCTGCTGTTCATCGTCGGGGCGGCTCACGCGGTCAATCCCGCCAACTGGCATCCGTTTATCCCGCCGAGCACCGGTACGCGCGGACATTTTGGCTGGAGCGGCGTCATGCAGGGAGCAGGGATCGTGTTTTTCGCGTACATCGGGTTCGATGCTGTGAGCACAGCGGCGCAGGAAGCAAAGAATCCCCAGCGCGACATGCCGATCAGCATCATCGGCTCGCTGCTGATCTGCACAGTGCTCTATATCGCAGTGTCGGCGGTGGCTACCGGCATTGTCCCGTATCTGCAACTGGATGTACCGGATCCGATTGCCGTCGCTGCCGATCACGCTGGTGTGGGGTGGATGGCCTCGCTAATCAAACTGGGCGCCATCGCCGGTCTCAGCTCGGTCATTCTGGTGATGCTCTTGGGCCAGTCGCGGATTTTCTTCACCATGGCGGACGACGGTTTGCTGCCGAAGTTTGTGAGCAGGATTCATCCAAAATTCCGCACGCCGTATATCACGACGATAGCCACAGGAATCGTTGTGGCCTGCTTTGCAGCAGTCTTCACTGTGCGCGAAGCTGGGAGCCTCGTTTCGATCGGCACACTGCTGGCGTTCGTGATCGTCTCAATTGGAGTTCTTGTGCTGCGGGTGCGCGAGCCTGAGTTGCCGCGCACATTCAAAACGCCAGCTGTGTGGTTCGTCGCACCGATGGGTGCGCTGTCAGCCCTTGCTCTTATGATCTCATTGCCGTGGCTAACCTGGGAGCGGTTGATTTACTGGTTTGCGTTCGGCATCGTGATTTACTTCGGCTACAGCGTTTACAACTCCAAACTTGGCCCGCGGAAAATCCCCGGTGAGACCGCCTGGTCGCGCGCGCTGAAAATCGCCGGTGTAATCTGGATTGTATTCGGCTCGCTCGGCTCAATCTTGTGGCTGGCGCGTTATCGCGTGGAATACATCCCGGGCCCACTCGGCATTGTCATCGGCGCGGCAGGGTTCGTGCTCGCGTGGAGTCTGGGCGCCCTACTAAACCTGGTTGCCCAAGTTTCCGATCACACACACGCACGGCACTTGATGATGGAAACGCCAGGCGAGAACTAGAAACAGCAGCAATCCCGCGCGGTAACATATCAGCGTTGAGAAAATGCCCCGCTGACAAATTTTAGGAGACAATAGGCTTTAAGATCGAGCTGAAGTCCAATCGACGTTGAATCCTCTCGACGGGCTGGTTGCGCCTCGTTCCAGAAGCGCACCGACCTGTCTTCGGAGCTTTTCGCTATCGAGTTGATTGAAAGCGCGCCGTGCATCGGCGAGTTCGGACAGTGCAACGCCCGCTCGCCGGACAATTTTGCGCTGTTCGGGACGTAACTTTTCATATTTTCCGCTACTCACTGCGCGCGTTTGAAATCGAGAGATTACGGTCGCCAATGCATCGTCATTCGCGGCTCCGAACAAATCGACAAGTTGTTGAAACCTGAGATGGAGCGGAATGGTAGCAAGATCCACATTCTCCGCTTCGGATATTTCCGCGGGCGGGATCAAAATCTCATTCGACATAGCCACTGAACGCCAGACGTCAGCTGGCTGGTAATATCCGATCTCAATGCGACAAGCACGATGCCGTTGGGACATTGAAACATAATGCATTCCCGCCATCGGTTCGATAGCCGCTTCTTTCTCCTCCAGACCGTCTGCACAATGAATCCTGAGATGAACCCGTCTATCGATAGGCACGGCGGTTTTAAAAATCGATGGCCAGTCAACATTCCAATATGCAAAAATTGTCCAAGGGTCGCGCGCAATGGCGAGAAGACGCGGTGAACCGTGAAAGCGCGGCAACCCTAAGGCATTACCCAGATCGTGTGACTTCTCAATTTCTGCGACAGGCACGACCGGTTTCCTGGAAATTTGGAATGTTTCTCTCGCCTTCATCTTCCAGAACGTGGCTCAAATCGAGGATAAAGGCCAACCACAGATTTCGCGGCGAAAAATTCGATTGCCTACAATCCATCCCGATGCTTTTGGAACTTTTCCGCGCCTTTTTGCGCGTTTAACGCATAGTTCTCGTTTAATTGGGAAAGGCATGAGCGCTAAAATCGTCGATCTCGAAGAACTTTCGGAGCGCAGCAAGCAGTTGCAGGCTGCCGGGAAAAAACTTGTCGCGACAAACGGCTGCTTTGACTTGCTTCATGTCGGACACGTGCGCTACTTGCAGGCTGCACGCGCGCTCGGTGATTTGTTAGCGGTCGGCTTGAATGGCGATCGCTCGGTCCGCGAATTGAAGGGAAAGGGACGTCCCATTACCGCCGAGCGCGATCGCGCAGAAATTCTCGCGGCCCTACAGTGCGTGGATTTCGTCACAATTTTTCCCGAACTCCGAGCGACGCAGTTTATTGCTGCAAGCCATCCTGGCATTTATGTGAAAGGCGGCGACTACACCTCGGAAACCCTCAACGAAGAGGAGCGCACAGTTTTGAAGGAGATCGGCGCGGAAATTCGCATCATTCCATTTGAGGCAGGTTATTCGACTTCGCGCCTGCTCGAACAAATATGCGAGAACAGACCTTGAAAGCTGTGGAGCGCGTCCCGCAATCGATCTCCAGATATCGTTAGAGCTAGGATGAATCAGTGAAACGGCTGTCAATTGGAATTCTTGGGTCAGGAAAAGGAAGCAACTGCCGGGTTATTCTCGAGCGTATCCGCTCAGGCGACCTGGCAGCGGAAGCACGTGTTGTAATCTCAGACGTCCTGGATGCGCCAATCCTCGACATAGCACGGGAGTTTTCCGTCGCTAACGCATTCTTGCCGTCTGGCCAATTTCGCACCCGGTTAGAGCCGGAAGTGGAAAACGAACTCGTAAATATGTTACGCGAGGCCGGTGTTGACCTCGTGGTTCTCGCTGGGTTCATGCGCGTGCTGCATGCACCGATGCTCAAGGCGTTCCCACGACGGATCATCAATATCCATCCATCGCTTCTGCCTAAATTTCCCGGACTTAAAGCTTGGAAACAGGCGCTCGCGGCGGGCGAGCAGGTAAGCGGTTGCACCGTGCATTACGTCGACGAGAAAATCGATCACGGTGAGATCATCGCTCAGCGCGAAGTGCGGATCCTGCCTGATGACACGCCCGAAAGCCTGCATGCGCGAATTCAAATCGCCGAGCGCGAGTTATACCCGGCTGTGATCGGGGAATTCTGCGAAAGATATCGAGCGGCGGGTTTGTAATTTCCAGCTTGCCAGTCGCAGGCTACGGTTCATGCATCGCCTAGAGATGTTCTGCTTTTTGCTCACGGCTCAGCACTTCTTCCAACGCACCCGTCGGTTTTTTCTGCTCATAAAGCACGGCGTAAACCTGATCAATTATCGGCGTCTCGATCTTCAGCTGGCGTGCGCACTCAAAAGCGCTCCGCGCAGTGGGAATTCCTTCGGCCACCATCCTCATGGATTGGCTGATCTGCATGAGTGATTCGCCTCGCCCGAGACGTTTGCCGACTGTGTGGTTGCGGCTGCGCTCACTGTAACAAGTCACAATCAAATCGCCCGCGCCGCTTAATCCATAGAAAGCTTGCGCGGTTCCTCCCAAAGCAACTCCCAGGCGCACCAGCTCGGCCAACGATCGCGTCACTAAGGCCGCCTTGGAATTGTCGCCTAACCCGAGCCCATCGCTGATCCCCGCCGCGACAGCGAACACATTTTTCAAAGCGCCACCCAGTTCGATGGAAGTGACTTCCTGGCTGGTATAAACACGGAAGCGCGGACTCCCCAAGAGGCTTTGCAGATTCGTTGCGCACTCAGCGTCGTCGCAGCCAATCACGGTCGCAGTCGGGAAGTTTTGTACGACCTCTGCCGCGAGATTCGGGCCCGATAAGACCGCGACCTTCTGATCTGGAAAAAGTTCGCTTAGGATCTGACTCATGCGCATCCCGGTGCCGTGCTCGATCCCCTTCACGCAACTCAGTAGGACCGGGCGCTCATTCCCAATCGCTTCTCGCAGCTGGGTTGCAACCTTTCGCAAGGCTGTCGATGGCGTTGCGAAGACGATCAAATCCGCGTCGGTGCAATCAGCGAGCTTGGAGGTAACACGCACCGATCCAGGTAATTTAAGCCCCGGCAGATAGTCGCTGTTCTCGCGTGTTTCCCGCATGCGCGCCGCGCGATCGCCGTTATGACCCCAAAGCGAAACCTCACGACCATCTCTGCCCCACAACCAGGCCAAAGCCGTTCCCCAACTGCCAGCCCCGAGAATTGCTGTTTCGCCGATTTTCACTTTCGAGTAAAGCGCGGCTCCGTTCCACGCCTGAGCCGCGAAAGATTTGAACGATGACGCCAAATCACAACTGCCGCGAGACAAACCGACGAGTAGAATAGCAACTTTCCCGTGCTTCGACTTAGCCAGGTTGTGATCAGAATGATGAGAGGTAATGCAGCTGCAGCGGCAATTGAGGCGACCGAAACATAACGGGTAAGCCAAAAGGTCAGTATCCAAATCGCAACACCAACCAGCGCGGCAATCGGAGCCAACCCGAAAAGTGCCCCGGCTGAAGTGGCGACACCTTTCCCCCCCTTGAAGCGTAGCCACACGGGAAAAGAATGCCCGAGCACGCTCGATATCGCCGCGACGATTCCAAACATCTCTGGCGAATTCCATTCCGGTTGCACTCGTGTAGCGATCAAGATCGACATCTTCACGGAACCGAAACCTTTCAAGAAATCTGCGGCGAAAACGGGATACCCGTAACCCGTTCCGAGCGTTCGCATAACGTTGGTTGCGCCGACGTTGCCACTACCGCAGCTCCGGATGTCGATCCCTGCGATCCGACCTGCGAGATAGCCGAACGGGATTGATCCCAATAGATAGCTTCCGATCACCACGACGACCAACGCAAGCATGGAAACCTTATCCGGAACTAACGGTCGTCTCCACGGCTGGAATGTTGCATAACTTATTCTTAGATAACCATATAGATATTATTGCAACATCAGCCGGCGTGATTCCACTTACTCGCGCTGCCTGCCCAAGCGAG
>DASSFL010000285.1:0-18802 GCA_035694525.1 Candidatus Udaeobacter sp.
CTGAAGAACATCGACGTCGATCTTCCGCTGGGAGTTTTCGCATGTGTCACCGGCGTTTCTGGTTCCGGGAAATCCACGCTTATCCACGACGTTCTATACCGGAATCTGCTCGCCGCGAAGGGCCAGTCGTCCGATCAGGAGCCGGGTCCATGCAAATCGGTGACCGGCGGGCATCGCATCCGCGACGTAATTATGGTCGATCAGGCACCCCTTGCGCGAACGCCCCGATCAACGCCGCTGCTTTATTTGGGACTCTACGATCGTGTTCGCGAATTGTTCGCCGCTCAACCCGAAGCAATGTCGCAGGGACTCACGGCGGGCACCTTCTCGTTTAATTCCGGGAGCGGTCGCTGCGAACGTTGCTCCGGTACAGGATACGAGAAAATTGAGATGCAATTTTTGAGTGATCTTTTCGTGCGCTGCGCAGAATGCGAAGGCAAACGGTTTCAACCGCACGTTCTGAAAGTTCAACTACACGGAAAATCAATCCACGATCTGCTCACGCTCACCGTGAGCGAAGCGATCGAATTTTTCGCGCAAATTGGCGAGGACAAAACGGTATCTGAACCGCTTAGCGTGCTTGAGGAGGTCGGGCTCGGCTACCTGCGGCTGGGCCAACCGCTGAATACACTATCCGGTGGCGAATCTCAGCGGCTGAAGCTTGTCGGGCATTTGCGCGAAACGGAAAAGGTCGTGGCATTGCCCTCCGCCCAATTTCCTATCGGCAAAATGCCGATGCCACACGGGAATTTGTTCATCTTCGACGAACCAACCACGGGACTTCACTTCGATGACGTGGCGATGCTGCTGCGGTTATTTCAGCGGCTGGTCGATCGCGGTCATTCCATCGTGGTGATCGAGCACAACCTCGAAGTGATCAAGTGTGCTGACTGGATTATCGATCTCGGGCCGGAAGCCGGAGACTCAGGCGGAGATGTGGTCGCTGTTGGAACTCCGGAGCAAATCGCGAAGATCGAAAATTCGCACACGGGGAAGTTCTTGCGTCGCGTCATCTCGAGCGGAGCGAAGCGAAGTCGAGAGATCCCGTGGCGAAATCGACAGGGTAGTTCTGCGGGATCCATCGACTTCGCTCGGGATGACGGCACGGAATTAGCGCGCGCGGCTGAGGAAGCACCACGATTTCGAGTTCATGGACGTAACGGCGCAATCCAAGTCCGCGGCGCACGCGAGCACAACCTGAAAAACATCGACGTCAAAATTCCAAGGGAGCAAATGGTGGTCATTACCGGTCTGAGTGGCTCCGGCAAATCCACGCTCGCATTTGATATCCTGTTCGCGGAGGGACAACGACGTTTTCTCGACAGCATGTCGCCGTATGCGCGGCAATTCGTCGAGCAGCTTGAAAAGCCGGATGTCGATTTGGTAAGCGGGTTGCCTCCGAGCGTGGCGATCGAGCAACGGGTTACACGCGGCGGCGGGAAATCGACAGTCGCGACAGTGACGGAGGTTTATCATTTTCTCCGACTGCTTTTCGCAAAAACGGGAACGCAGTTTTGCCCGGACTGCGATTTACCCGTCGAGAAAAAAAGCCTCGCCGCCATTGCCAAACAAATTCAATCAACAGCGAAACGAGGACTGGTGAGAGTGCTTGCACCACTGGTCAAGGCTCGAAAAGGTTTTCATACCGAAGTCGCGCGCTGGGCGGAACGCCAGGGATTCGACACGCTGTATGTGGACGGAAAACTAGTTCCCATGCCGCTTTTTCGAAAATTGGAGCGGTTCAAAGAGCATACGATCGATGTGGTCGCTGGCGTCATCGATCGGAAGCGAATCGCGGAGACCCGCGACGTCGTTCGCCGGGCGCTGGAGATCGGCCGCGGTACCGCCCGCCTGCTCGATACAAAAAACCGCATTACGGTCGTCAGCACAGAAATGAGCTGCCCAAACTGTGGCCGGGCGTTCGAGGAGCTCGATCCGCGTTTGTTTTCGTTTAATTCACCACACGGCGCGTGTGAAGAATGCGGCGGATTTGGCGAAATTTGGGACCAGGAGCTGCAAACCGCTGCGAGCCCCGACGGTGAATCGGTTCTGGAAACCGAGCTGGCCGCCGAGCGTGAATCCGAATGGATCCAGGAAGGCGAAGCGCGCGAATGCCCTAATTGTCACGGTTCGCGGTTGAACGCCGTGGCGCGTCACGTCCGCGTCCAAGGTTATACGATCGATCAGTTCACCAATCTTTCGGCCAGCGAAGCAGCGCGCAAGGTCGAGAGATTGAAGTTCCGGGGAACGCATCAAACGATCGCTGCCGGTCTCGTTCCTGAGATTCAGCAGCGATTGAGTTTCATGGATAAAGTTGGCCTCGGTTATCTCGCGCTTGGGCGCTCGGCGAAAACGTTAAGCGGCGGAGAATCTCAGCGAATCCGGTTGGCTGCGCAGCTCGGCTCAAACCTGCGCGGTGTTCTTTATGTACTGGATGAGCCGACGATCGGTCTTCATCCGCGCGATAACTTGCGATTGCTCGACACGCTGACGGCGCTGCGGAACAAGGGAAACTCGCTAATTATCGTCGAGCATGACGAGGAAACGATGCGACGCGCCGATCACATCGTCGATCTTGGGCCGCGCGCCGGAATTCGCGGAGGACAAGTCGTTGCGACCGGCACGCTGCTCGACGTGGAAAGCAATGCAATTTCCGAGACGGCACGCTGCCTGAAAGTACCACTTCGGCATCCCATCCGCGGATCGCGCAGGTCTCTGCGCAACGTTCAAGAGTGGATCGAAGTCCGTGGCGCAAGAGCGAATAATTTGAAAGATATCGATGTTCGTTTCCCCGTCGGCAGGCTTTCGGTGATCGCAGGAATTTCCGGCAGCGGCAAATCGACATTGATGCACGAGATAATCTGGCCTGCAGTCCGCGAGCAGCTGAAAGAAAGAAAACGCGCGGGAAATGGCGATCTGTTCAAACTGGTTAGTGGTGCGCAAGAGATCGAAGCCATCTACGAAGTCGATCAATCACCGATCGGTAAGACGTCGCGCTCGACGCCAGGCACTTACGTCAAAGTATTCGACGAGATCCGGAATCTTTACGCGCAATTACCCGTCTCGCGCGTGCGCGGATATTCTGCGAGCCGATTCTCGTTCAACGCCGAAGGCGGTCGTTGCGAGACGTGCAAGGGTCAGGGCATGATTAAACTGGAAATGAATTTTCTCCCGCGTAGCTATGTGCCGTGCGAAGATTGCGACGGCAAACGTTACAATCCGCAAACCCTCGAGGTACTCTACAACAACAAATCGATCGGCGACGTAATGGAAATGACGATCGAGGAAGCAGCGGAATTCTTTTCGGCGCATCCCAAAATTGCGCGCCCCCTCTCTTTGCTGGTCGATACGGGATTGGGCTATCTCAAGCTGGGACAACCGAGTCCAACGCTGAGCGGCGGTGAAGCGCAGCGGTTAAAGCTGGTGACGCAACTGAAACGTGGCGTGAGCCGCGCGGCGGATGAGCGGATTCGCAAGATGCGCAAGCCAGGCTCCACATTGTATTTGCTGGAGGAACCCACCATTGGCCTGCACATGGCCGACATTGAACTGCTGCTCAACGTGCTGCATAGGCTCGTCGACGAAGGAAACACGGTAATCGTGATCGAACACAATCTCAGCGTGATCGCAGAAGCCGATTACATTGTTGATCTGGGCCCAGAGGCCGGCGCGGATGGAGGCGAAGTCGTCGCATGCGGGACGCCGGAACAAGTCGCAAAGAATCGCGTGAGCCGCACCGCACCGTTTTTGCGAAAGGTGCTCAGAGGAACGCGGCGACAACCGCGTGGTCATCCTGAGCGGAGCGAAGGATCTCCCAATCGCGCTGTCGATCACAGCTCGAAGATTGCGTGACCAAAACTTCGGCTGTGAGGTCCCTCGCCGTCTTCGCGGCTCGGGATGACGCGCGTTTTCGTTGCGGCTGTCGCGCACTTCTGTGAAAGTCGGCGCAATGCTCGCGTATTATCTGCACAATCTCGATCCGATTATCTTTCGCATTTACGACAACGTCGGACCGCGATGGTACGGTCTGTCTTATGTGCTTGCATTTATCTGCGGCTATCTACTCTTCCTCTTGCTGGCGAAACGCGGATATGCCGATCTGGCCCCGCAACGAGTCGGCGACTTCATCACTGGCTGCGCGCTGTTTGGCGTGATCATCGGTGGCCGCCTCGGCTACGTTTTCTTCTACAAACCCGAAATGTTGCGCGAGCCGCTGTCGATCTTTCGCGTTTGGGAAGGCGGAATGTCCAGCCACGGCGGGATGCTTGGTCTGTTGCTTTTCACTTTGTACTACGCGTACCGACACAAAATCTCGTGGACAAATCTTGCCGATAATCTGGGTGTGACTGCGCCGATTGGTTTGTTCTTTGGGCGCTGCGCCAATTTCATCAACGGTGAACTGTACGGACGAATGACGAGAGTCCCCTGGGCAGTGCAATTCCCCAAGGAACTATTCGATCATCCTCAGGAAGCCGAGCGCGCGGTCGCCGCATGCGCGCGAATCGACCCATCGCTGGCGACACCGGACACAATCGTTGGAGCAGTTCGCAGCCAGCCACAAGTGGCCACCGCGTTGCGCTCAATTCTTTCGCCGCGCCATCCCTCTCAGCTGTACGAGGCTTTTTTCGAAGGAATCGTTTTGTTCGCGATTTTGTGGTTCGTGCGTACTCGCAGGCGCGAGCCAAACGGCGTTTTGACCGGACTATTTTTTATCTGGTACGCGATTTTTCGGATCGTAGTCGAATATTTCCGCGAACCCGATGCGACGCTGGTCGGTCCCTTCACGCGAGGCCAATTCTTTTCTTTCTTCCTCATCGCCATTGGTCTTGGCTTTGTCGCAGTGGCAAAAATGCGGCCGACGTTTCCACAAAAACTCTCCCCATAGCTTGTCCTGTCGAGCTGCGCTCGAAATGACAAGTAGCGTTTCTGCAAAACAGCGTTATTACTTAACCCGGTGACACGGGAATGCTCGTTCCGGAAATCGTAGCGGCCGGCGGCGGTCTCCTTTTTGCGTTCGATCACGCGACGATCGCAGGAAAACTTGTTCTCACTCTGCTTGCTGTCGTCTCCATTTTCAGTTGGTCGATCATGATCACAAAATTGCGCGTGATCCGGTTTGCCCGAAAGCAGAACGCGCGTTTTGTCGCCGCTTTTCGACAGGATCGACAACCATTGCGTCTGTTTGAGAAGAACGCGCGCTTTCCGGGATCGCCGGTTTTTAACGTGTATCGCGCCGGCTGCGAGGAAATGACATTTCATCTGCTCGGTTCTCCGGAAGTGGATGACACGTTTCGCGCGCGACTCGGGATCGCTGATAAAATTTCGCCAGCACAAATGGGCGCGGTAAACGCGGCGATGGAACGAGCGGTGGGCGAAACAGCGCTTTCACTCGAATCGCAGATGATTTTGCTCGCAACTGCGGTCAGTGGATCGCCCTTTCTCGGCTTGCTCGGCACGGTTTGGGGCGTGATGGACGCTTTCACCGGTGTGGCTGAGGCCGGGTCGCCCAGTCTCGTCTCGATGGCGCCGGGCGTCTCCGGCGCGCTCATCACAACGGTGACTGCGCTCTGCGTCGCTATTCCAGCTATGTTCGGTTACAATTTTCTCGTCACCAACATTCGCGGGATCATCGTCGAGATGGACAATTTTGCCGCGGAGCTCGCTTCGGAATTCGAGCACAAATACGTCGATCACAGCGTACGTGAATCGGCATTTCGCAGATGAGACGCTACTCGCAACGCCAAAATCTCTCAACGCTCAGCGAGATCAATATTACGCCGTTGCTCGATCTCGCTTTTGTGCTGCTCATCATTTTTATGATCACAACGCCGTTGCTGGAAAGCAGCATGAATGTCGTGATTCCATCGAGCGGAGCGACAAATCCGCCGATCAAGTCAGCTCAGGTGCAAATTCTTTCGATCGACCGCAGTGAGACGATTCGATTCAATAATCAGGTAATCGATTTGAAAGCGCTCACGGCCCGACTGACGGAATTGAAACAGACGAATCCAGACGTCGCCGTCGTGATTCGGCCCGATCGCGAATTACCTGTGCAGAAATTGATTGCGCTGATGGATGCGGTAAAGCAGGCGCAAATTACGAAGGTTGGCATCGCCACTAGGGCCGAGTCGAAATAGATGTCGAAGAAGCCGCGCTTTTGGCGAAACGTCACGTTAATTGCGCTTGCGCATGTCGCACTGATCGCAGGATTGATTCGCTGGAGTTTAGCAGCGCGAAGTGCGCCGGAGGCTGAAAGCTTGGTTTGGTTAGGCAGAGTGGAAGATCTCGCGGGCGAAAGATCAGAGGGCACTGCGGCGGCGACCAAAAAGATTTCAGCTGCATCCGTTGAGCCAGAACCCTCAAAGCCGGACGAAACAGAAAAGGAACAGCCCCCCTTAACTCAGGCAAAGAGCGAAATCGAATTGCCGAAACCGACGCCGACAGCAACACCAGCTCCAAGGCCAATAGCAAAGCCGAAGGCAACATCGAAACCGACAGCTAAGCCGATTCCCAAAAAAACTGTGTTGGCGAAAGTGTCCGAATCATCGGCGCACACGAAGTCGAGTCTGGCAAAATCCAAAGAGGAACAGTCCGATTCGAGCACAGAGAAAAAGAAGAGTACGAAAACCCCTAGCACGAAGACTAAATCCTCCGATGGCGGCAGTGTGAAAACGGGTTCAGCCAGCAAAGGTAGCAGCGCGGGCGGGGGAGGCAACGCATCGGAATTCGGATGGTACGGCAACATGTTGCATGACCGTTTTTACAGCGCATGGATCCAGCCAACGACTACAGTCGCCTCCGGCACTAAGATTTCGACGCTGGTAAAAGTTCGGATCGAGAAAAACGGTCACGTTTCCAAGTTCGAGATCATCAAACCTTCCGAAAATATCGTAGTGAACGAGTCAGTCGCAGCAATTGCGACACGAGTAACCGAAGTCGATTCCCCGCCGACCGGCCTCGTTAAAGGCGATCACTACGACGTAAAAATCAATTTCGAGTTAAATCAGGAAACGGCGAAATAACACAATCGTCACCCCGCGCGCCGGAGCAGATTTTCGCGATTCTTCGTGAATTTCTCTTCGATCATCCGATGTAGATGCCCAGATATTACCGGGTGATCGAGGCGCTGGACGACTTCATCCAGAAAGCCGGTCACAATGAGACGCTGGGCGACCGGAACTGGAATACCGCGGGTGCGAAGATAGAAAAGCTCGTCTTCATCGATTTGGCCGGAAGTCGCCCCATGGGTGCAACGCACGTTGTCGGCGAGAATTTCGAGGCCAGGCATTGAGTTGGCTTCTGCGTCGTCACTCAACAGAAGGTTGCGCACCTTTTGATACGCATCGGTAAAATGGGCGTGCGGCTCTACCCGGATGAGTCCACCGAAAATGGTGCGGGCGCGGTCGTCGAGCGCGTTTTTGTAAAGGAGATCGCTCGCGGTATGCGGCGAGACGTGGTCCTGCAACGTGCGAGCATCGAATTCCTGCTCGTGCTTCGCCACAGCGACCGCAAGCAGATCGCTGCGCCCACCTTCGCCGATGAGCCGGCTTAGACTTTCGAAGCGCGAATAGCGCGAACCAAGATGCAAATTCAGGCTCATGGCCGAAGCATCATGGTCGACCGTTGTCGAATTCATCTGCAGCGCGACAACATTATCTGCCCAATTTTGCGCGCATACGTATGTCACCTTCGCGCCAGGGCCGGCGACGAGATCGTTTACGCCGCACGCGAATCCGGGCACGTGTTCATTCACGGAGCGGAAATGTTCGATCACGGTGACCTTCGCGAGCTCGTCCGTGACCAGAAGTAAATGCGGAAACGCGGAAGCATTTTCACCATTCAGCCAATGGAAAATCTCGATTGGCAACTCAATCTCGACGCCTCGCGGCACGTAAAGAAACGTCCCTGACGAAACCAATGCCTGGTGCAGCGCGGCGAACTTGGCAGACCCAAGCTTTGCCGGTTGCGACATGAAATGTTTACGGAATACGTCCGCGTGCTCAACCATTGCCCGCTCAAGCGATTGGAAAATGACGCCGCGCTTTTTCAGTTGATCGGAAATCACGTCGCGCTCGATAAGCTCATCACCCGCAAAGATCATGCGCCCAGCTACCTCCTCGAGTCCGCGCGATTGCTCGAGAATAGTTGCGCGCTCCTTCTCAGTTAATGTACCACCGTATTCGAACGGGCTCAGATCGAGAAGACCGACATTGGCGAATCGCCACGCCTGATCTTTTCGGGTCGGATTAGGCAACGACTCAAATTGTTTCCAGGCTGCTCGCTGTTGTTCACGGAACCAATCGGGGAATTCGCGTGTCTCACTCGAGCCAGAAAGAATTGGCGCGGCCTGCTTCTCGATTGTCGCAGTTTCGTTTTTGGTCATTTAGAAATAGGACACATAGGGCGCATGCGTCCTATGGTTACACTCACGTGCAGCGGGTAGGCGATTATCCGACCGAGCCTTCCATCTCCAGCTCGATCAGTCGCTTGAGCTCGACACTGTATTCCATGGGGAACTGGCGGACGAGATCGTTGACGAAACCATTGACGCTCAAGCTCATCGCCTGCGCCTCGGTGAGGCCGCGCTGTTGCATGTAGAAAATCTGCTCCGTGCTCACCTGACTGACGCTGGCTTCATGTTGAACGGCGTTGCCGGTGCCGCGCACGGTGATCGCCGGATAGGTGTCGGTTCGCGAGGTCGCATTGATAAGCAACGCGTCGCACTCGGTGTTGTTCTTGCAATTCTTCAGATGCTTCGGCACGTGGACCAGTCCGCGGTACGTGGCGCGGCCTTTTCCGATAGAGATGGATTTGGAAATGATGTTGCTGGTTGTTTCATCTGCCGCGTGAATCATCTTCGCGCCTGTATCCTGGTGTTGGCCGTCATTGGCAAGCGCGATGGAAAGAACTTCCCCGCGCGCTTTGCGACCCTTCATGATCACGCTGGGATATTTCATCGTGAGCCGCGAACCGATATTACAATCGATCCATTTCACTTCGGCGTTTTCCTGGGCAAGACCGCGTTTGGTCACAAGGTTGAAGACGTTCGACGCCCAGTTCTGCACGGTGATGTACTGAATCTTTGCGCCCTTCAGCGCGACCAATTCGACGACGGCGCTATGCAATGTGGGCGTGTTAAATTTCGGCGCGGTGCAGCCCTCCATGTAAGTCACTTCCGAGCCTTCATCGGCAATGATGAGCGTGCGCTCGAATTGCCCGAAGTTTTCGGCGTTGATGCGAAAGTAAGCCTGCAGCGGGTGTTTCACTTTCACCCCAGGCGGCACGTAAATGAACGAGCCGCCGCTGAAGACAGCGGAGTTCAGCGCGCTAAATTTGTTGTCGGCGATCGGGATGACTTTGCCGAACCATTTCCGGAAAATTTCCGGATAATTCTTCAGTCCCTCTGTCGATCCGACGAAAATGACGCCTTGTTCGCCGACCGCCTTCTTGATGTTTGAATAGACCGCCTCGCTGTCGAACTGCGCCTCCACGCCTGCGAGGAATTTTCGTTCCTGCTCGGGAATGCCAAGACGCTCAAAGGTGCGCTTAATGTCGTCCGGCACTTCATCCCAACTGCGTTTCGCCTCAGTCCCGGGGGAGAGGTAATAGCGGATTTTGTCGAAGTCGATCGCTTCGAGATCCTTGCTAGCCCAATGTGTCGGGAGCGGCTTTTCCAAAAATATCTTGAGCCCTCTTAGGCGAAACTCACGCACCCAGTCCGGGTCTTCTTTGACGTCTGAGATGTAATGAACGGTGCGTTCGCTCAGGCCGGCGCCGGCATCGCGCACGTGAGCTTCCGGATAGAAGAAGTCTCCTTTGTTTCGATCAATATCGACTGCAGAAGTCTCTGTTTTCATTGTGAATTTTCCCTATTTACCTATATGCTGGTTCAGTCGCCGCATCGCGCGCCCAATCGTAACCTCTCTCTTCGAGTTCGAGAGCGAGCTCTTTCCGCCCGCTTCTAACGATTCGCCCCGCCACCATCACGTGGACGTGATCCGGGACGATGTAGTTCAGGAGGCGCTGATAGTGCGTAATTAACAATATGCCAAGATCGGGGCCGCGCAATGAGTTTACCCCGTGCGCTACCGTCTTGAGCGCGTCGATGTCCAAGCCGCTGTCGGTCTCGTCGAGCACCGCATATTTGGGCTCAAGCACTGCCATTTGCAGAATCTCGGTGCGCTTCTTTTCGCCGCCGGAAAAACCCTCGTTAACCGCGCGCGACGTGAACGAGCGGTCCATCCCAAGCAGCTCCATCTTTTCATAAAGCCTCGCGTAGTAATCGGTTGCCTCAAGTTCCTCGCCTTCGGGCAGGCGTGATTGCAATGCCGCGCGGAGAAAGTTAGCGATAGTCACACCTGGAATTTCGCTCGGATACTGGAAGGCTAAGAAAAGGCCGCGCCGCGCGCGTTCGTCTGGTTCAAGTTCCAAAAGGTCTTCACCATCCATTAGTATTTTGCCAGCGGTAACATGGTAATCAGGGTGACCGGCCAGAACCTTGGCCAGCGTACTTTTTCCCGAGCCATTTGGACCCATGAGCGCATGCACTTCGCCCCGTGGGATGCGAAGAGTCAGGCCTCGGACGATCTCCTGATCGCCAACGGCAATGTGTAGCTTCTCTATGCTCAATTCTTTCATAAAGGGGAACACCAAGTATACCCCGATTTGGAGGATTTGCTAGCCGCGTAAGAGGCTTCGCCTCACGTGGTCGTAAATAGTTGAGGCCGCAGGGCACGTACCCCGGAGGCT
Source organism: Candidatus Udaeobacter sp. (assembly GCA_035694525.1). Lineage (GTDB taxonomy): Bacteria > Verrucomicrobiota > Verrucomicrobiia > Chthoniobacterales > UBA10450 > Udaeobacter. The sequence continues at coordinate 10,750 of DASSFL010000285.1, forward strand.
TTCGGGGTCTTCATGGCTATCCCGCTTGGATTCGAACCAAGAATAACGCCTCCAAAGGGCGCTGTATCTCAGACACGGCGAAGAACTTTTCTTGACACGGTTACATCCGACTTTATTCTCGCTTCGATACTGAACTGAAACGTGGCGATTTAAGGCGACTTGCTCCACGTAAAAAACTGCTAAAGAGCTGTGCGGATTCACTCGAATCCCTCCGCGCTTTTCGGTTTCTTGCGCGCACCGCAGCCTTTCGATTGCTGCACAACAACGAAAGGAAAAAGTGCGATGATCACTACACTCGAAGCAGTCGAAACCGACACCCACTACAGTTTTGAAACTCTGGCGTTGCACGCTGGGACAACTGCCGACCCGGTCACGGGCGCAATGTTGACTCCGATTTATCAGACAACGACTTACCGGCAGGAAGCGGTCGGTAAAGATAAAGGCTTCAAGTACAGCCGATCTGGAAACCCGACCGTTTCTGCGTTAGAACGCCGACTGGCCGCGATCGAAGGCGCAGAATTTGCCACGTGTTACTCGACGGGATTGGCGGCAACTAGCGCGTTATTCCTTGCGCTGCTCAAAAGCGGCGACCGCGTAGTGAGTTCGCAAGCTGTTTATGGCGGCACGGTGCGTTTGTTACGTCAAACACTAGCGCCGTTCGGCGTCCAGACTGAATTTGTCGATACTTCAAACGAGGATGCGTTCGCCAAGGCTTTGCTAAGACCGACACGCTTGGTTTTCATTGAAACGCCGGCCAATCCGACGTTGAAACTCACCGATATCGGTCTTGCCTCTAGCCTGGCGAAAAAGGCCGGCGCATTGCTGGCAGTAGACAATACGCTGCTGACGCCCGCGCTACAGCGCCCATTCGACCTTGGCGCAAACATTGTTCTGCATTCAACGACAAAGTTCATTGAAGGCCACAACGCTACAGTCGGAGGCGCGCTCATTACTCGCGACGCGAGTTTGCACGAGCAATTCCTGTTCACGCGCAACACGATCGGCGCCATCCAATCGCCGTTTGCGGCGTGGCTGACATTGCAAGGAGTCAAGACGTTGCCGTTGCGCATGGCGCGTCATTGCGAGAACGCGGGGCGCATCGCCCGATTTCTGGAATCGCACCCGCGCATCACTCGACTAGTTTATCCCGGTCTCGAGTCGTTCCCGCAATTTGAACTTGCTCGACGCCAACAGAACGACGGCGGGGCGTTGATCGCTTTTGAAGTGGAAGGTGGCGTTGACGCCGGCGTGCGCTTGATGAACTCGGTACGCCTCTGCGCGCTGGCCGAGAATCTGGGCGCGGCTGAAACCATTATCACGCATCCGGTTTCCATGACGCATGATGCGGTGCCACCTGAGCAACGTGCGGCTGCCGGGATAACGGACGGACTCGTTAGGCTTTCTGTCGGACTCGAAAATCCGGATGACATCATCGCCGATCTGGAACAAGCGCTCGACGCATGTGCGGAGGGATTACTCTTATGACAGCCGCGAACATTGTCGTCTTGAAATTTGGTAGCTCCGTATTGCGGAGTGAGAGTGATTTGCCGCGAGTGGTGCACGAAATTTATCAGCATTGGCGCGGCGGGTCGCAAGTCCTGGTTGTGGTTTCGGCGATAGGTAATACAACCGATCGCTTGCTGGGTCTGGCCAAGGCGATTTGCACGGAGCCGGAAGAATCCGCTCTGGCAATGCTGCTCGCGACAGGCGAAGCGACTGCGTCTGCGCTGCTTGGCATCGCTCTGCATCGAGCCGGCATTCCGGCCAAGGTTCTCGATCCGGCGCAAGCCGGGTTGCGCACCATCGGTCAGGAGCTCGATTCGGAAGTTGTCGCTGTCGATGTCGCGCGACTGCGCGCGGAACTGGAGCGGTCGATCGTGGTGTTGCCGGGATTCACTGGCCGAAATGAAGAAGGTGACACTACGTTGTTAGGCCGCGGTGGCTCCGATTTATCGGCCGTATTTGTTGCGCATCAACTTGACGCGCGATGCATTCTTCTTAAAGATGTCGATGGGCTTTACACTAGCGACCCGACATGTGTGGGGGCAGCACGGCCTCTGCGATTCCGTCATGTGAAATATGGAACCGCGCTCCGCGTGGACGGCGCAATTGTTCAACATAAAGCGGTTCGCTTGGCTGCCGAATGCGGTCGGCCATTTGAGATCACATGCATCGGGGCGTCCAGCGGGACGCAGATCGGTTCCGACATCGATCTCGTTGAGAGCGAGACTATGCCGAAGCGGTTGCGCGTTGCGCTGCTCGGCTGTGGGACCGTGGGAGGTGGAGTTTATGAACGACTCACCGCGCTCCCAGAATTGTTCGAACTGATCGGCGTCGCGGTGCGGGATCTTTCTCGCGCGCGAGTGCCGCGCGTTCCGGAAAACCTGCTGACTCTCGATGCAGACGAGTTAATTGCGAGCCCATGCGATGTAGTTATCGAGCTTATCGGTGGAACGGAGCGCGCTTCGGTTTTGGCTAACAGCGCGTTGCAACTCGGCCGTCATGTCGTGACTGCAAACAAGGCGGTGATTGCTGCCGAAGGCGAAAAACTGCAAGCGGTGGCGAACACAAATGGAGTTACCCTTCGCGCGAGTGCCGCAGTTGGAGGAGGAATGCCCGCGCTGGAAGCGATCGAGTGCGCACGCGCCACCGGCGTGATCTCGGCGTTCTACGGCGTTCTGAATGGGACGACAAACTTCATTCTCGACCAGCTCGCGCGTGGCGAAGAATTGCAAAATGCAATCCGCGCGGCCCAACGAGCCGGCTATGCTGAAGTCGATCCGACGCTCGATCTCGATGGAACGGATGCCGCGCAAAAATTAATTCTGCTCGCGCGAGCAGCTTTCGGTGTTTCGCTGCGGTTGGCAAAAATCTCGCAGCGCGGCATCGAACATTTGAGCGCCGAGGTTTTGCGCGAGGGGCGCAAGCGCGGTTGCACGATACGGCTAGTCGCTTCTTGTCGATCTAACGCAACGAGTTTGGAAGCTCGCGTCGCGCCGGTTGAACTGCCGATTGATCACCCGTTTGCGCGATTACAAGGCGCTGAAAACGGATTGATAATCGAAACCGGAAACGGCGCAAGACGCATCGTGTGCGGCACGGGCGCTGGCCGCTGGCCGACGACTGAAGCCGTTATAGCAGACCTCTTTGCGATTCGCCGCGAATTGTCGGCCGCCGAATCAATCTCCGAAGAGTTGGAGGAGGTTGTCGCGTGAAAACGGCCACTCGCTGTGTTCAGTTGAAAGAAAACGGCGATCCCTATAGTGCGATCGCCCCGCCAATCTACCAAACCGCAACCTTTCGCCAACAAAGCGCGGCGGAGTTCGGCGAGTACGATTACACCCGCACCGCAAATCCGACGAGAAAATTGCTCGAGCAGCAACTAGCGAAACTCGAGAGCGCAGCGTATGCGTGTGCCTTCTCCAGCGGAATGGCCGCGATCACGGCGCTAGCGCGGCGGCTGGAAATCGGCGACGAAATTATCGCCGGAAACGATCTCTACGGTGGCACTGTCCGTCTGCTCGATCAGGTTCTGTCGCGCAGCGGAATTGATGTGAATTATGTCGATACGACGGATCTGGACAAAGTGCGCGGCAGTCTGAGTTCGCGAACCAGACTCCTGCTAATTGAGACACCGAGCAATCCGCTATTGCGAATCTGTGACATCAAAGCGCTGGCGGAACTCGCGCATTCAGTCCAGGCGATTCTCGCGGTAGATAACTCGATGCTCTCGCTCTGCTTTCAGCAACCGCTTGTGCTCGGGGCGGATGTTGTAATTCATTCCGCCACGAAATTTCTCGGCGGGCACAGCGACGTTACTGGCGGCGCGCTGATCACAAACGACGCTGAGTTAAATCGACAATTCGCGTTTCAACAAAACGCGGAAGGCGCCGGCTTAGGTCCATTTGATTCCTGGCTTCTGCTCCGTGGAATCAAGACCCTTGTGTTGCGCGCAGAGCGCCAGAACGCATCGGCAAATACCATCGCGCAGTTTCTTTCGGAGCACGCCATGGTTGACCAGCTGTACTATCCCGGACTTAGCACTCACCGTGATCATGAGCTTCACCGAAAGCAAGCGACCGGTGATGGCGCAGTGATCAGCTTCACAACCGGCGATGCCTCTGTCTCGCAGCGCGTCGTTTCGAGTACGCAATTATTCGCCATAGCCGTCAGCTTCGGCTCGGTGAACTCCGTGATCAGCCTGCCGTGTGCAATGTCGCATGCCAGCATTCCAGGATCGCTGAAGCAAACGTTTGCACTACCAGCAGACCTTGTCCGCATATCAGTCGGAATAGAAGACGTGGACGATTTGATCGAAGACTTGGAGCGCGCGTTTGCGATTGCCTTGCGGCAGCAGGTTGTGCACGCCATTCGGTAGGATACCGCCCCATCCGCGGTTCAAAATCTTTTCCCAAAACTGACCGGCCGCGAAGACCGGCTTGCCATGTCGAGCGAGAGGTCTTCGCTCGCTGCGTGGATGCGCAAAATGGTCTGCCACGCGACAGATTCGTTCAAAACGGTGCGGCAGCATTCGCCACCACCCATTGGAGCATGGTCGCAGCGGCGCAGGGAGAATCCCCAGAAGCGAACAGAGCGCTTGAAAAACTTTGCCGCACTTACTGGTGGCCCATTTTCTCTGCCGAACTAAAGCGACGCTCAGACTGCTCGGATTAAATTGGATATTAGAATCGACGCAACCACGTTCTCGTCGCAACAAATCCGTAGTTGCTTTCGGGTGCTATTGAATGCGCAGCGCGTTAGCACGATTGCTTCCCGAGGATCATTCGTCAATCGCAAAGCGAAGCTGTAAACGGCGGGGTAGTAACGAGCAACCAAAGTATCAAAACGTGAGTTTTTCGTTTTGATTGTCGGCTTCCCCGTGTGATGCCGTTTTTGCAGTTGGCCGCGCAGCACATTACCACTCTGATTGAGGGGTGCTTTCATTCGTCAATTCATTCTACGGAAAAGGCGCAACGAAGTTTCCAAAGCTGAAGCGAAATTTGAGCCTTTCATAAATGGCCTAACTAGAAAAGGCTATTGCAGAAACGGGCAAAAGCCTGCAAACCGGCCCTGATGTTACTGAGTCAAGAGTTGTCTCTAGGAGCACGATGAAAATCGGGCTTAAGTGCACCAGAGACGACCGAATGGCAACGCATCGGAGATGAGATCAAAGCCGCGTTTCTCTTTGCGCGGTCTGACTTCGTAAACATGCGCAAAAATCGTCGATGACATCGGGCGGTTACTCTGGTCAAAGGGGGCTTAAAAAACAATTGTAGCGCGATCTTGGCGCGTCGTGAGCCCAAAATAAGGGCGACATAGCGGCGACAAATGCAAAAAAATGGCGTGCCTGGAGCGATTCGAACCCACAACCTTCTGATCCGAAGTCAGAAGTGCTCTGGTCACCTCGGAGGTGTAAAAGTGTCCAAGAAGTGTCCAAGCAACCTTTTCGACGAATTCTAGAAAGAGGGAGCCGGCAGTCGGATTCGAACCCACGACCTGCTGATTACAAATTATACTATTGACTATGTTCCGTCCTGCGTTCTAGCGTTCTGTCGTGAACCCACAGAACAGCAATAAACCCAGTCGCACAAAGGTACTGCAAGACCCCATTCGGGAGCACATAACGGAACAGACCGACTCAGGCTTGAACGAAAAAAGTGGCAAACAAATGGCAAACACGATTACCAGGGGAGTCGGGAAAAATGATTCGCGCTACTGGCGATCGCGTATTTTCAGGGCGATTAACGCGCGTGGTGAGACGTCCCCCCATTACTCCATGCGGTTGCAAATGCGCGGGCAGCGGATGGCCTTCTCGCTCGGAACCGGAAACGCGGAGGCGGCGGCGCGCAAAGCAGCGAACGTTTATACAGATTTTCTGACGCTCGGAGTTCAGGGCGCGTTTGCGAAATATCGCCCACAGAAAGCCGCAGACACCATCGCCACAGTGGGCGAGTGGCTCAAAGCGGCGCGCTCCGTGACCACGGTAAACTCTGCGACCTTCTCCATGTATGCTAGAGCACTGCGTAAAATCGTTGGGGACACCATCCGGGTGAAGCGAAACCGGAAACGCTTTGGCCCAAAGGGTGGCGGCGCGCGAGCTTATCGCCACGCGATTGACGCTGCCCCGCTCTCGCTTCTTTCCCTGGGAGCAGTCCAGAAGTGGCGCATGGAATACGTCAAGCAGGCAAAGACGCCAGCGGAACAACGTTCACGAATGACCTCGTGTAATTCTATGTTGCGACAAGCGCGCAGTTTGTTCGGCAAAAAGATCGCTCGCTTTGTACCATTGCCAGAGCCGACGCCATTTCAGCACGTGGAATTTTTTCCAAGGCAAAGCGCCAAGTATTTCTCGCGCATTGATGCCAGGGCGCTCTTAACACAGGCACGCGATGAACTGGCGGAAAAGGATTCGCCTGCGTTTCTCGTCGTGTTGATTGCTCTTGCTGCTGGATTGCGCAAAGGCGAGATCGACACATTGGCATGGCATCAGATTGACTTTGAGCGCGGCCTTATCCGGGTGGAGCACACGGACATGGCAAGCTTGAAAAGCGCAGATTCACGCGGCGAAGTTCCTATTGATGCGAGCGTTGTTGAACTACTCAGAGGCTTTCGCGCCCGTGCCACAGGGGCGTTTGTTATCGAAGGCGGTGACGGCATATCGGGGCCGCGAGCATGGGGACGCACTTACAGGGTGCAAAACGTATTTGACCGGGTGATAGCATGGCTGCGCAAGTATGGCGTGACTGCAAGGAAGCCGCTCCACGAGCTGCGCAAAGAACTTGGCTCGCTGATCACGGCTGAGCACGGAATTTACGCGGCCAGCCGTGTGTTGCGCCATGCCGATCTAACTACGACTGCGGCGCATTACACGGATCTCAAAACACGACCCACGATTCCTGTAGGCGAATGGTTGATGCCCCAGAACGTGGTTCCGATGAAGCGCAACCGCAGGAGAAGGGCAACAGCGTGAAATACTCGAAAACCAGTCCGTAAGTGGAGCAGCCGCTACAAGTGGCTCGAACCACGCGCGCCTAAGCAGCAAGAAGCAGTTGTCACCACTGTCACCAAGCCTGGTGACGTGCTGCTTGCGACACACAAGGAGCTGGGAGAGCGCACAAAGAGCGGACTGGCGCAGGCCACAGTCAGAGCGGCAGAAGCAGCAGCCCAAGCTGAAGAGCCGCTACCGGTTAGCAACACAGCGCATCTACGCGACTTAGCGTCAGCTGCGGCTGGGTTGTTCGGGTGGAACGATGGTGGCGTTACGGTGCACGCCAACCAAGCTTTGGTAATCACGCAAGAGCAGCTTGAGCAGATCAGGCAGCTGCGGGGGGTTCCCGAACCGGAGCAGTTACCAGAAAGGAAAAACGATGAGCATTGACGCGGGCGACGAGGGATGATCAGTCACTTTTTCGGATGCGCCGCGCTGCCTGCGATTACTTGGCTGGTTTTATAAGCGGATTTTTGCCGAGCTCTTTGTAGGAAAGATGCTTGTCGGGAAACACGGCGATAAGATTGAACGGTTCCGTTCCGGAATTGCGGAAAGTGTGCGGCACACCTGCCGGAACACGCGCCACATACGGCCCTTCCACCGTAAAACGCCGATCGCCGATCACGTACTCAACCTGGCCGTGCAGAACGATGTGCGATTCCTCACTGTCGTGGGTATGCAAAGGCGGCCCGCCGCCCGGTTGGGTTTCAGTCAGGAGAAATGAGAGCGCGTCGAAGCCATAATCTTCGCCGTTCATAAAGTAGCCTGCCTCGCCCGGGACGTCATAAAAACTCGTCATCTGCTTCAACTTGATCACGTAATCTGAGCGATTGAACCTCTCCTCCGGTCCGCGCTCATAGCTTTTCGTCGGCAATGAATCCGGCCCGATGTGGACGTGTTGCGGCGTGCGCTTCTTTCCGCAGCCAGCCAGGAGGAGCGCAGCCATCAACCCGATTGCAAGCACGGCCTTCGCGGCCGTGGTGGAGCGAATATCGGTCATAGGTGTTATAGTTTGTGGACTATTCAGCTCAACGGAAGTAGAGCCTAACGAGAAAGAGATAAGCC
>DASSFL010000286.1:0-5021 GCA_035694525.1 Candidatus Udaeobacter sp.
GCAAATCGCGCAGCGAATTCTTTGGTCGGTCCAATCGAAAGATCGACAAACCAGCGGCGCTGGCTGCCTCCCAATCCCTTTCTAGATCGTCGCCAACGTGAAGGACCTCATTCGGTTTGAGTTCGGCTAACTTCAACGCGCGCCGAAAGATTTCGGGGTCCGGTTTGTCTGCGCCTATCTCGCTGGAGATGAAAATGTGCGTAAAAAGCTTCGAGATACTGAGGTGCTCGAGAATGAACCGCAAGCGCCCATCGAAATTTGAGAGCACCGCGAGCTGAAAACGCACGTGCAATTGCTCCAGGACGCCGGGAACTTCAGGATAAAGTTTCCACACACCGGCTTCCGCAAAGTGTTCGTAGGCGATTTCGAAAAAATTATCCCGGTCGATTTCGCTTAATGAAGGCGCAACCTGGTCAAGGACGAGATCGACCAGTTCACGCCACCAGCCTTTATCATCGTTCTCGCGCGGGCCGGCGATTGCAGCGCGGCTTGGCATTTTCTTCCATGCCGAATAGAACGCATCATCGAGGTGCTGTGGATCGAGCGTAAGGCCCACCTCATTGGCCACCGATGCGTAGTGATGGCCGACCGTTCCGTTCAAGTGAAACAGAGTGCCGACTGCGTCGAAAAAGATCGCCTTGATCATCCCAGCCAAACGTTCCACTCCGAAGAAATCGCGAGCAAGCGCCCGGTCCGAAAGAATTCGCAAGCAGGAAGCTCAACTTTCCGAGGCCGTGCCCGCCTGGACGATGTGTGCAATAATTCAGTGATGCTGCCGGTTGAACACAACGATCCGATTAACGCAAAAATTTTGGCCATCTCAGAGGACAAAATCGAAGGATTCGTGCGCGAGCCATTTGAAGAAATTGCGAACCGCTCAGGTCTAGGTGTCGATGTGGTCATGGCCCGGATCGGTGCCATGCTGCGCGCAGGCACAATCCGGCGTGTCCGGCAAACTTTGCTTGCGACGAACCTGGCTCAGGGCGCGCTGGTCGCGTGGAAAGTTCCCGAGGAAAAGATCGACGCGGCCTTCGACTGGATGTTTCAGCACGATCCTTTTTCAGGTCATGTAGTGCTGCGCTCCACGGACACTGTCAGTGCCGGATCTGATTACAAACTTTGGACTACTGTAAAGGTTCCCCAGGGATTTTCGTTCGAAGCCCATTGCGAATTGCTGGCGAAAAAAGTCGGGGCCGAGCGTTTTCGCATTATGCCTGCAAAAGGAATTTTCACCCTAGGGGTGGGACATGTTCGCCGGAAAACGATCAAGCCGGGCAGCAAAGCGGATCAGCCGGCAAGAATGATTCCAGTGCAGTTTGTCAATCTAAGTGGCGCCGAATGGAGTGTGCTTCTCGCACTCAAGCGCGAATTCACTCCGGAAGAGATCAAACCGTCGCCATGGGTTGCACGTGCCAATGAAGCCGGCGTCTCGGCGGAAGAACTCTATCGCGTGGCGGAAGAATTGACTGCGCGAAAAATTATCGGGCGCTTTTCGACCTTCCTGGAACACGTCAAGCCGTCGGCGGGCGGCGTGCGCGTCACCCGATTTAATGCGCTATTTCATTGGGCAGTGCCGCGCGGTCGCGAAATTGAAGCGGGTGGTGAAGTCGGCCGTCACCACATTCTGACGCATTGCTACTGGCGCGAAGCCGGACCGGAGTTCAAGAACGTCAACATCATGGCCGTGGCGCACGGCACCGATAAACAACTATTGCTCGATCATAAAGCGGCTATCGATCGGCATCTTCGCTCCTGCGACATCCCAGTCTCATACACAAACGTTTTTTGGGGTGGACGAAGCGAAATTAAACCTTCGGAAATTTCGCCACACATCTACCGCGATTGGATGGCAGAGCAGTCGGAAAGTTAATGAGTTACAAAGTTGTAGCCGCGGGAGTTGACCGCGGCAGCGCTGTGTATCCAATCGTGTGAAGCGGGCCGAGGTCAGCGCCCTCGGCTACAGTCCCGCGCTCACGAATTTTTCACGGTAAGTCCGATCCAGCTTTCGTAGGAGAGCGGCGGCAAAACTTTGGCGATCGATTTGTTTGCCAAGCGCCATCGCCAGGGAGATTGCGCGATTTTGCAGCTCTTTCGGAAAATCTTCGCGAGATTGATTCACGTTGACCCCGATACCGGCAATTGCCAAATGCGCCGCTTTCTCCTGAGCTCGCATCTCTACCAAAACGCCGGCGATTTTGCGTCCGTCAATTTGCACGTCGTTTGGAGGTTTAATCGTGGGTGTGAGGGAAAATTCGTTTTGAATCGCACCGGAAACGGCTTCGGCCGCCCAGGTAGTGAGTTGCGGCGAGCTCGCGAGATCGATCTTCGGTCGCAAAAGAATCGAAAACCAAAGTCCTCGTCCAGCTGCCGACTCCCATCGATTGCCGCGCTGACCGCGCCCGGCGGCTTGATGTTCCGCGAAGACAACGAGACCCTCCTTTGAATTTGCATCCGCGATTTGCAGAATCGCATCGTTTGTCGAGCCCGTTTGCTCGAGGACAATAATTTCCCGGCCGATTACGCCGCCGGCGAGGTCGGCCTGCAATTCATCAGCGACGAGCCCGTCTGGCATCGTCGACTCAGCCGGGCACCTGGGTCATTTCCAGGGCAATATCGATCGCGCGCGCGGCGTTCGTCAGGCCACCGATGGAAATATAATCGACTCCCGTGGCTGCGATGCGTTTTACGTTTTTCAACGTGACACCGCCGCTTGCTTCAAACTGGATATTGTCTTTCCTCAGGGCAATAGCTTCTCGCATCTGAGCGGGCGCCATGTTGTCGAGAAGAATGACGTCTATGCCCTCGACGTCGGCGAAAGCGCGCGCTTGCTCTAGATCATCAGCTTCTACTTCAATGCGGATGTTTGGTTGCTCCTGACGAAGCTGACGAATTCGATCGGCAAAACTGGAAAGCCCTCCAAAAGTCGCCAGGTGATTGTCCTTTACGAGCACCATGTCGTACAAGCCAAAGCGATGATTCACGCCGCCGCCTGCGACCACTGCTGCCTTTTCCAACGCCCGCATTCCGGGGGTGGTCTTACGTGTATCCAGAATCTTGGCTGGATGGTTTCCAATGGCATCAACAAATTGGCGCGTAAGGGTCGCGATGCCGCAGAGACGTTGCAAAAAATTCAGTGCGACGCGCTCCGCCTTCAGAATCGAACGCGCCAAACCGCGCACTTCGATAATAAGGTCGCCGGCGACAATTTCGTCGCCATCCCGGTGAAGAACCTGGATGTCTATGGAGGGATCGACCCGTCGAAAAACTTCCGCAGCGGCTCCCGTGCCGGCAACGACGGTCTTTTCACGCGCCGTAACGCGTCCTGTTGCATGAAGCGTCTCCGGCACGAAAAAATCAGTCGTGATGTCGCCGTGGCCGATGTCTTCCTTGAGAGCCGCGGCAATCGGATCGTAACGGTCTGGCTTCATCGAAATTTGTTAAGCGCTGGCTTGATGATATGGATCGTCCGGATTCAAAAGGTTCCGAGCGAGTGAATAACGATAAGCGCGAAACCCGAACGCGTCTATCAAAGGCGCCTGTCGTGAGGGGGTGGTACAAACGTCGGCAAATCGCGATACGACCAAAAGCGCCCAGCAGAGGACAGGTTAAATAGACAAAAAAAGATTCGGGCAGCGCACGCTAAGGAGAAACAACGAATATAAGAAAACGTGCAACCACCCGAATCGCCTTAACCTGTTAAGTTTGACAGTTCCTAGCGACGGGCGTTCAACTTTTTTACGAAAAATCCGTGTCTGAGCGTTAGTTAATGGAAGTCAGAGAGTTAAACGTCTATAGCCGCCTAGCCATTACAGAAGATTCTGCTGGACGCCGCTGCCGACTCGCGCTGCTTCATCGCGAATTTCTTGGAGCAGCGATTTAAATTCACACTGCTCTAGCGCATGGATCAGATTGGGATAATCAGGTCTGATCTGGAGCTCATCGATCGGCACTGGCAGCTCAAGATGGCAATCCAGATCAACCATTTTCCGGTTTTCCAAAATTTGATCGCGAGAGTTAGCGAGCTTCTCGCGGGTTCGCTCGCTTTTCACCTTGTCGAGATTGGCCAGCAACGCGTCAAGTCCGCCGAATTCACGAATCAATGCCGCAGCGGTTTTACGGCCCAATCCAACTCCGGGGATGTTATCGACTGAATCGCCGGCTAGCGCGAGGACATCGCCGATCAGATTCGGCTGGACCTCCCATTTTGCGGTGACCTGATCTTCGCTTATCAACGCGAATGAGTCCTTTGGCGAAGCAAGATCCGCTTTCGCAGTGGTATAAACTTTTACGCAAGGGCCGACGAGTTGATATAAATCCTTGTCATTGGTTGCGAGCACAACTTCCATTTGAGGTCGCTTGCAGGCGGCGATGGCGTAACAGCCCATCAGGTCGTCGGCCTCTGTGTTGGGGAGGGAAATATTTCGGAAACCCAGTAACGGCGTGAGTTTCTGGATAAAATCGAGCTGCGGGACCATTGGCTGGGGCATTTCCTTACGCGTCTCCTTGTAAGCAGGCTGGAGCTTCACTCGGCGTTCCGGCATTCCTTCGTCCCAAAAAACTGCGCCTAATTGCGGCTGCAGATGCTTAACCATCAGGCGCAATGTTTTTGTGAAACCGAAAATTGCGTTGGTCGGTTCGCCCTTGGAATTCGAGAGATTCGGGATGGCGAAAAACGAGCGATAAACGTAATAGTGACCATCGATAAGCAGCAGTTTCATCGTAAAGAGGAATAATGGATTCTGAATGCATGATACGTGATGATCAAGACGTGACCGACGAATGGATCGTGCGCGTTGATGGCAGGGAATACGGACCTGCCAATATCGACACTCTGCGTGAGTGGAAAGCGGAAGGCCGGGTGCTTCCCGTAAACGAAGCTCGCCCTGCGGGTGCCGAGCTTTGGACTTTGGCGGCGGAAATTCCTGGACTATTCGAGGTAGAGACACCCGCCACAGACAGCGCCGCGCCGCTGACCCGTTCGCCAGGCCAAGGAGAGGTTCCACCAGCGCTACCGTCTCGCG
>DASSFL010000287.1:0-2827 GCA_035694525.1 Candidatus Udaeobacter sp.
AAGAAATATCGCACCGCGAAAGATTATGCGGACGCGCCGCAGGCCGAGTTCGAAAAAGCAATTAAATCGACCGGGTTTTTTCGCAGCAAGACGAAAAGCATTCGCGGTGCGATGCGAGCAATCGCAGAGGAACACGGTGGCAAAGTCCCAGATACAATGGAGGAATTAAACGCGTTGCCTGGGGTTGGGCGTAAAACCGCCAATGTCGTGCTGGGCAATGCGTTTCATAAAAACGAAGGGATCGTGGTGGACACGCATGTCATCCGGTTATCGCAGCGGCTCGGCCTGACGAAACACAAGGATGCTGAAAAGATCGAGTGCGATTTGATGAAGCTGGTGCCGCGCGAGCATTGGACCGACTGGAGTCACTGGCTCATCTGGCACGGCCGCCGCCGTTGTTATGCGCGAAAACCGGATTGCAGCCGGTGCGAAGTTTTCCGGTTATGTCCCAGCGGCAAAGTTTTCCTGCGCACTGGCCACGCAAAAACGACTGACAACGCTGTTTAACGAGCGCTCTCAGCGCTTTCAACCGGCTCGTCGTGACGTGAAGGGCTTGTTTCGTCATTCTCGGCTTGCGCACGCATGCGTCGAAATTGTTCCTCGAGGTTCTTCAGCTCCTCGTCGGAAAGATCCTCGAGATCGACGAGTTCATTGCGGGCGTCTTTGATTGCTCGAATCAGTTCGTCCAATTTCAAATGAACTGCTTTAGCATCGCGGTTTTGCGTGTTCTGAATCAGGAACACCATCAGGAACGTGATAATGGTCGTAGCAGTGTTGATGATCAGTTGCCACGTATCGGAGAAATGAAATGTGGGGCCAGTCAGAAGCCAAACAAGGATGACCAGCACAGCTCCAGCAAATGCCCAGGCGCTGCCGAGTATGACGGAGGAACGACGCGCGAAAACACGGAACGCGTCACTGACGACGCAAAAGAAATCACGTTCCTGCCCGTCTTTCTTCGGTTTTTCGGTCTGGGTCTTGCTCAATGCTACTTTAGTTTTCGCGCGTGAGTCCTAGATTGCGCGCAGAAAACGCGCTGGCTGTTCAGACCTTGTGCAGAGAGCGGCATTGATTTTTCCGCCGGTTTAGGGAACACTTAGCTCCCGAATTCATGCAGCACAGCCCAGCGTTTTCCCGTCTGCAAACTGTTCCGCCTGCGCCGGTCGGCCCGCCCAGGTCGAAGTTGTGGATACTCGATTCATGGCGTGACCTGATTCTATACGTCGGCACGCCGCTTTTGTTGCTGCCGGCGTTCGCCCTGGCCCAGGCGCGCTGGAGCCCGCAAGACATTTATCTTTTCGTCGCGGCGTTTGGAGCAATGGGACATCACCTGCCGGGGATGATCCGCGCCTATGGCGATCGCGCTTTGTTCGAACGGTTCAAATGGCGCTTTATTCTCGCGCCGCTCTTCCTTCTCGCGGTCTGTACGGCCTTTTTTTGGTGGGACCTGAAAGGAATTTTGCTGGTCGTTTTCTTCTGGGGCGTCTGGCACGGATTGATGCAAACTTATGGGTTCTGCCGCATATACGACGCCAAAGCTGGGACCTTCGACGTGCTGACCCGGCGGCTCGATTTCGCAATGTGCGTAATCTGGTTCGCCACCGCCGTAGCCCTTTCACCATATCGGCTGAGTGATACCCTCGATACCTATTACATGTGTGGCGGACCCTTTATCCCGCCATCAGTCGTGCAGCTTGGGCAGGGGCTGTTTCTGCTCGCGGCGGTCGCAGTTTCTGTGCTGTTTCTCGCTCATTTCTGCCGGATGTGGGTCATAGGGAAGCGACCCAACCCTGTGAAAGTGGCTTTGCTTGTTACGAGCATCGCGTTTTGGTGGTACTGCAATAATCTTGTCGCGAATATTCTCGTAGGTATTGCGCTGTTCGAAGTCTTCCACGACGTGCAATACCTCTCGCTAGTCTGGATCTACAACCGCAACCGAGTGGAAAAAGACAGTAATATTGGTGGATTCATGCGCTTTGTCTTTCGACGGAGCGGGTCACTCATTGGACTTTATGTAGGGCTTGTCTTTGCGTATGGCTCGCTGAGCTATTTCAATGCCCATCTCGGGATAGATACGGTTAAACGCATCCTTACCGGCGTGGTCACCGCTTCCACGCTGCTCCATTTTTATTACGATGGGTTTATCTGGAAAGTGCGGGAGCGCTCCACGCGCCAATCGCTTGGGCTTGCCGGTGGAACGGCGGACGTGTCGTTGGGCGGTTTTCTTCCAGGCTGGGCCTGGCACGGCTTGAAATGGGCTGCAGTATTTGTTTTGCCGTTAAGCGCGCTCTGGTTTTGGCAGACACACCTCATGGTTCCAGAGCTCGAACGGCGAGCATGGCTTGCAGCAGATGTGCCGAGGGGTGCGAAACAGCATTTTGATTACGGCTGGGCGTTGCAAAAGGAAGGCCAATGGGAGCAGGCAGAACAACAATATGAAATCGCGCTCAGCTACAAGCCGGCTGATGCCAAGTCGCATATGAACCTTGCCACTGCCTTGGTGGCGCAGGCCAGGTACGATGCAGCCGTACCACACGTGGAAGAGGCGTTGCGTCTTCAACCCGACAACGGCGAATTTCATTTCGGTTATGCCAGCTTGCTCCAGCGACTTGGGCGCGGAGACGAAGCCGGACCTCAATTCGAAGCGGCGGCGCGCCTCCTGCCGGACTCGCCGGAAGCGCATTACGATTATGCATTAGTCCTTGCCTCAGCAGGCAAAGGAAATGATGCCCTCAGGGAGTTGCAGCGAACCGTTCAGCTCAAACCCGATTATGTGGACGCTCAAGTAAAATTGGCCGACGCGCTATTTGCGAGAGGTGATCTTGAA
>DASSFL010000288.1:0-4263 GCA_035694525.1 Candidatus Udaeobacter sp.
ATTTCGCCTTAATGCATGGCTAAGCACGCGACGTGGTAAGTTTTACGAAAGTGTAGCCGCAGTCCGCTCCACCGGACTGCGGCTTCTCCACTTCAGCAACCCCGAAGGCTTTCGGGGCTATCAGCCCTGCAGGTATTTGCGCTATAATTACAGAATTGTAATGATAAGCAAGATAAATTTTTTGCGCGGATTTTGTTACACCAGCTTGGACGACGCCAGTTTTATTATTACACCATTGTAACGGGTGGTAGCCTTGCACCCGGACGGACGGGCATCGGGTTAGCCCCTTCCGACTGCTTGGCTCTCGCAGTAGCCGTTCCTAAACAACTGAATCGCAGGTAAATTAGAATGAACTCTCCGAGCGATTGATGATTTGCCATTTTGGCCTGGAACATCGCGAAAGAGAACTCCACGATTCGATGGACGGAGGCTGATAATCGGTACTTCCGGATCTTTGAACTCCACTGCGGTGCACTCGACGCTGGGGAGCATTTGCAGAAACTTTTCGACTGTCAGGCGGCAATTATCCCGTCGTCCGGGATGCGAGAGCCTGCGATAAGCTCCGGCCATAGTGATCTGCCCATCGGCTTCGCGCACAACGTGCGCCAGAGTGAGATCGAACCGGCCGACAGGGTCGTCGACGCGTCGCAGTTTGTGATTCGTGTCCGGCCAACAGGGAATACTTTTGTCCAGCGCCGCGATCAAGCGCACATGCGCTTCCATCGACAATCGAAAGCGGTTCAAATAATCACGCGTTACTGGCCGCGACGAGAAGCTTGGAGGGGAGCCGACCCACTTCTCGAGCAATTGGGGAGTCAGTGGACAAATCGCCGACACACAGCGCCACTTTATTACTTCGAGGAGGCGCGGAACTCGCGGACCCCAGATTTTCCTCAAACTATAAAGTGTGTTTGCAAAGACCTTGTGCACCCGGGCGCGTGTCAATCCGTATCGTTGGCCGATTTCTGCGTAGGTCAGGCAGAAAAGATCTGCGCCCGGGCTGCGGCCGCCCTCAATTTGTGCTCCGATTCTGGCAAGAACAAATTGTCTGTCACGAAGCGGTAGCTTGGCCAGCCCTTGTTCAAGCAACCTCAATAATTCGGCCGCCGCCGTGGCCTCTTCAATCTGCGCAACGTCAAATTCGCCGGAAACTGCGCGCTCAATCAGTTGTTGGATCTCGCTAATCGTGCCCCACCCACAGGCTCTGTATTGGAGCAATTCAAAGGCGCTGCGTCCGTTGAGATCGCCCAAACTCCGAGCACCCATTGAACGGACGACGTTGGCCAATCGCGTCGTCAGGGGCAATTCGCTGAAAGCGAGATGGCAAATCGATTCCGGAATCGCGAACCTGGCTGCATCTTCTTGCATCTTTGCCGTGGCCCGTTCGCTGCCTGTCGCACTGAAACTGTACGAAGCATGAACGCGCCCGTGGCGGTGACCATTGCAAGACGCCTTCCCGTTTCGGGATTGTGCGCGCCGCGCGAGCAAATCAAACTCATATAATGTTTTTGGCCCACAATTTTTTTCCCAGGCGAAATCAACTACCTTCCGTCCGTGCAGATCGCCAAGCACATGGATGCCGAAGCGCTCTAGTACGGCGGTGAGACGGGCCGAAGTTTGCCATGTATCCAATGGTTGACCGCGAAGACTCGCGGGAATCTTGATCGCCTTGGAAAAAGAGTGGAGAGCTAGCGCTGGCATCGCCCGATAATTACAAAATTGTAATGATAAGCAAGATAAATTTTTCTGCAGCGGAAGACCGGCTCTCAGCCCTGTTCGTCCAATGCTTACGTACTCAATTGACGAGTCCTGTTGCGAGCAATAGGCTTCGCGTACTGGCGATAAAGAAGAGGATCCTATGGAAATAAAAAGCCTATTATTAACAGCAGTGATCGGCGCCGGCCTCGCTTGTGGCGTGGCCGCGCAAGCAAGAGAACAACCCGGGGAAATGGTCCAGGTGAAGTCGCTCCCCGCCTCCGTTCAACAAACAATCAGTCAGAAGGCGGCTGGGGGAGAGATCGTTCGGGTGAAAAGGGAAGACGACGCGAATGGGAGATGGAACTACGAAGTCGTCGTCAGATCGCAGGGGAAAGAATGGGGATTCGAGGTCGACCCGAACGGAAAGCTCCTGAGGACGCACGGCGAGAAAAAATAACCGGGAACTGCAAGCCGTAACCGGCGGCGGTGTTTTCGAGACAATCAACTCGCTCGCGCGGGCTGGACGTGGGGATTATTCTCCCTTGGGAAAAGTGATGCTCACTGTGGTACCCCGACCGGTTTCGCTTTGAATCCTGGCGGTGCCCCCATGAAGATCGACAATCGACTTTACCAGAGCCAGACCCAGGCCTGCTCCATCCGATCCGCGCGATGACTCTGCGCGGTAAAATCGATCGAACACCCGTGGCAAATGTTCGGGAGCTATTCCAAAGCCATTATCGCTGACGGCCACCTCGAAATCCGTCGCCCGCTCGGCAAGCGCGATTTGAATTGAACCGTTCTCAGGAGTAAAACGCAGCGCGTTGTCGACCAGATTGCCCACGGCGCGCTCGAACAAGGCGGGGTCGGCAGAAATCTGTCCCTGGCCGCTGCAATTGATCGCGACATGACGATCTTCCGCGATTGTTTCGTAGAACGCCGCAATTTTCTCCACTGCCGCGCGGGCGTCGAATCGCTTCCGCTCGACCGGCTCGCGCGCTGCATCGGCGCGTGCAACGAAAAGCAAATTGTCCACGATTCCAGAAAGCCGTTCGCACTCGCCGATCGTAGATTCGATGGTTTCGCGATACTCGGCAGAGCTGCGGTCGCGCGATAGAGCGACCTGCGCTTCACCCAGCATATTTGCGATGGGAGTTCGCAATTCATGCGCTAGGTCGGCGGAGAATTGAGAAAGGCGTGTAAAGGAATCATCCAGGCGCTCAAGCATTTCATCGAAAGCAATGGCCAGCGGTTGAAGCTCGCGCGGCCAATTGGCGGGTGCGACACGCTCGTTCAGGTGCGTCGGCCCAATTCGCTCCAGTGAACGCTTCATTTCTTCCAACGGACGCAGACCGCGCCTGGTGACCGGGATCGCAATCAGAATGGAGGCGAGAATGCTGCCTGAAAGAACGACCAGTACCAAAATACCAAATTTTCTCTCGACCTGCTCGTCGCTCGAGCGGTCTTGCGCCACCTGGATAGTAAACTGCTGGCCACCTGCAAACGCCTGTCTCGTCGTCAGTGCAAACAATTTTCCGTCAACTCGATGTTCATTCGGTGCCACGGTCTCCAGTGAAACGGCCGGTGGAAAAATGTTTGCCGGCAACAGCGTTTCCATCCCAGTTGTCTGCCCGACGATTGCGCCCGCCGGATCGAGGACACGCACCATGAACGGAGCGCGCCGCCGGCTGCCTGCTGCTTCGATCTCCGCAGCGACCGCAGCGAAGCCGCCGCGTTGTTCAAAACTCGTTTGTAACCCGTCCACTTTGTCGGCGAGAACCACGTTGTCTTCCGCGAATGCATGCCGGACGACGATCCAGTAAAAAACGCCGAGCCCACAGGCGAGCAGGAGGGTCGCTGCCAGCGCAAAAAGCAGGATGAGCTGGGAGGCGATGGAGCGCGGTTCAGGGCGCTTTAAGAACATAACCCATGCCGCGGATGGTGTGGACCAGTTTAATCTTAAACGGGTCGTCCACCTTCGCCCGCAAGCGGCGCACTACCACATCGACTACGTTCGTATCGGTTTTGAATCCTATGTCCCACACATGCTCTGCAATTTCGTCGCGCGACACTACTTCACCCACCGAATGGGCCAGGTGGGTGAGCAGGAGAAACTCTTTCGGCGTAAGATTTAGTGGCACGCCACCGCGTTCGGCGCGTTGATGGCGCGTATCGATTTCCAAATCGTCGATGCGCAGCTTGCTCCGACGCGCAGGAGTGCGACGCAGAAGCGAACGCACGCGGGCGAGCAATTCCGAGAACGCGAATGGTTTCACCACATAATCGTCCGCGCCGAGCTCGAGCCCTTTCACACGATCGCGCACACTGTCGCGCGCCGTTAAAAAAATGACCGGTGTCTGCACCCTGGCGTCGCGCAATTCTTCGACGAGAGCCCAGCCATCTTTTTTCGGAAGCATGATATCGACAATGAGTAGGTCAAACTTGCTCGCGCGCGTCGCCGCCAGCCCCGCCTCGCCGTCAGGGGCGACATCGACAACGAAACCGGCTTCGCGCAGGCCTTTTGCCAAAAAAGCCGCCGTCTTCTTTTCATCTTCGATCACCAGAATT
>DASSFL010000289.1:0-1034 GCA_035694525.1 Candidatus Udaeobacter sp.
AGCAGGACCTGGATCACCCGAATATCGATGTTTTGCTCGAGCAGGTGGGTAGCGAAGCTATGGCGCAAGGTGTGCGGCGTCACACGTTTGGCAATCTCGGCCATGTGGGCTGCCGCGTGGCAGGCGCGTGTGAGCTGGCGCGTCGTCATCGGGCTGGCGGGGTTCTGGCCTGGGAACAGCCAGCCCTGCGGCCGCGCAATGCGATACCAGTTGCGCAGAAGTTCGAGCAGCACGGGGGAAAGCATCGCGTGGCGATCCTTGCGGCCTTTGCCCTGCTCGACGCGCAGCATCATGCGTTCGGAATCGATGTCGGATACCTTCAACGCGACGACCTCGGAGACGCGCAGCCCTGCACCGTAAGCGACACTCAGCGCCGCTTTGTATTTGATGCTGGGCGCGGCCTCCAGAAAGCGCGCAACCTCTTCGGGACTTAAGACAACGGGAACCTTGCGCGGCTCGCGCATGAACGACAAATGCTTGGCCAACTCGGGCCGATCGAGCGTCACATTGAAAAAGAACCGCAGCGCCGAGACGGTGGCGTTGATCTTTGGCGTGCCGGTGCCGCTCGACGCCAGATGCAGCCGAAAGCCGCGCACGTCTTCCGATTTAGCCGTGTCGGGAGAGCGGCCGAGGAACACTGCGAAGTCCTTGACCCGTTGCACGTAGTCATGTTGGGTCTTTGAAGCCAACTTGCGGATCGTCATGTCTTCGATCATGCGCCGGCGCAACGGACTGATGGCCTGCTCGGTCATTGGGGATGCTCCTGTCTTGAGTGAGGTTGTCGCAACCCCTCAATCTCAAGACAGGACGCCCCGTTGCGCTATCCTCTTGGCTGCGTCGCCAGCCGCGGGCGCCTACCGCGCGAGCGGTTTAGTCCTTTGGCACATAGCTGCCCCAGACGTGTGCGACGGCACGTCCGCAGTTGGCGAAAGCCGACACCGCAGCGCCGAGCGCCACCCGCCAGATCGTTCGCGACGCCACCAACAAAATCACTTTTGCCAGTATCTACATGGGCACCGCCGCGCTCATTGGCA
>DASSFL010000290.1:0-27507 GCA_035694525.1 Candidatus Udaeobacter sp.
GTGATTCTGAATCCCGGTGTGCTGAAACGGTTGAAGGAAGAAGACGAAGAATCGCTGGTGGAGTTGGAGCGCCGCTACGCGGGCCGGCTCACCTTTCGTGGCGATCCCACATTTCACCATGAAAAGTTTATCATTACCGACGCAAATACCGGTGTGGAACTCCACGCGTAAGGCGGTGTCTTACACCAAAAAATCCTTGCAATTTCTCGTTGCCTGCCCAAGAGTCGGGCATCCGGGGTAACAGCGAGTTTCGTTATTACCTTGCGTGCTCCAAAGGAGTGTTTTGGAGCGTAGGAAATTGAGGAGAGACTTAACCAAAGGAGAAATAGAATGAAAAGAATGGCGTTGGGGCTGTTATGCAGCGCTGCAATCACTTCGGCAGCTGTTGCTGGGACTGAAACCTATTCCGGAAAAGAGATGAAACAGGTGGCGCCGCCACCGTGTCCGCAATGGTACGCAGACAACGAGTTTAACGTCAGTCTGTGGGGCACCTACATTTTCACGGGAAACAATTGGCAGAATGATCGCTACCTGGAGTCGGACCATGCCTTCGGCGGCGGTGCTGACCTCAAATACTTTTTCCACCGGTATTTTGGTGTCGGTATTGAAGGATGGGCGGTGGACGCCAGACGCGCGTTTGAGGATGTCTTTATCGACACCAATACCGGCATTTTCGACGTTCATACTGGACATGAGAGCCGCGCCGTGGGTTCTGTTCTCGGCACATTGACGCTGCGCTACCCGATTCGCTGCACGCGCTTCTCGCCCTACATCTTTGGTGGGGGCGGCGGAATCTTTGGCGGCGGCGAAAGAACGAACGTTGTCGTGAACGACGGAATCATTCGTACTCAACAAACCGGTTCCGAGTCTCGAGCAATCGGCCAGGTTGGCGGTGGCATGGAAGTTCGCATGACCCCGCACATTGGCTGGGTCAGCGATTTCAGTTGGAACTTCGTGGACGGACCGAACAACAACTTTGGCATGGTCCGCACCGGCGTTAATTTCGCGTTCTAACGGACTGAGGATCATATTTGCTAAAGCGGCGTCCGGAATTATCGGACGCCGCTTTTTTTACAGATCACGTCCTCGATTTTGCTGGAGAAAAGCGACAGAACGCTGCTGCAGTCCAAAACGTGGCCGTCAATCCTGCGTTTCACGCTCGAGTCTTGGAGTGCGCGGCTTTGCTTATTGTCGAGACCGAGAAAGCTTCCCTTGCGCAACAACCAGAAAGCCGATGCAGTTGTCGGAGCGGTGACCGATTACGGTTGGCGTTTGCGAACACTCGCATGCGTCCGAGATTATTTTGATGTCGTTCGTTGAGACTCTGGACAATTTGGCGCTGCGGAAATCGGAGCTGGTCGAGCGCTTCGACCAGCTGATTGCGCAGAAATCGGATCAGGAGCTCGAAACAATGGCGCAAACTTCGCGCTCCCTTACCCTGCAAAATTTTGGACGAACGATGCGACTGTTCGCTCCGCTGTATCTTTCCAACGAATGCATCAACAACTGCCGGTATTGCGGTTTCTCACGCGACAATCCGATCCTTCGCGTCACGCTTGATGTCGACGAAGTGGTCACCGAAGCGCAGCATCTCATTAGCCAGGGCTTTCGGCAGATTCTGCTTGTCGCCGGCGAGCACCCAAAATTTGCAGGCAGCGACTATCTTGCCGAATGCGTGCGTGTGCTCGCTCCTGATTTTTCGTCAATCTCCATCGAAGTGGGCCCAATGGAGACGGAAGATTATGTCCCGATTGTCGAGGCAGGCGCGGAAGGACTCGTCGTTTACCAGGAGACGTACAACCGCGGGGTCTACGCTGAAATGCATACTTCCGGACCGAAACGCGATTTCAATTTTCGACTGGATTGCGTCGAGCGCGGTTACGCAGCCGGTTTTCGCCGGCTTGGCGTCGGTGCGCTGATCGGTTTGTCGCGCTGGCAGGATGAAGCCATCGCATTAGCAGCGCATTTGGAATACTTGTTCAAACATTGCTGGCAGGCGCAAATCACGGTAAGCCTGCCGCGGTTGCGTCCGGCAGCTGGCGGATTTCATCCGCTCTTCTCGATGACGGACCGCGAACTGGTGCAATTGGTTTGCGCTTTGCGGATTACTTTCCCGCAGCTTGCGGTCGTGCTTAGCACTCGTGAACGCGCCTCGCTGCGGGACTCGCTGGCGTCAATCGGAGTAACAATGATGAGCGCCGGCAGCCACACCGAGCCCGGCGGTTACACGCGCCAGGGCCGCGAACATCTCCATCGCACCGTGCGCGGCCGCATCGTTGCACCCGAATACCACGACGGCGAAGATGAACTCGCTACGGGGCAATTCGAGATCAGCGACGAACGTTCCCCTGCCGAAATTGCCGCAGTCCTACGCCGTTGCGGACTCGAGCCGGTGTGGAAAGATTGGGACCAAGCCCTTTGCGGCGCATGACGATTTCACTGAATGGCGAGTCCGTGGATTCCCGCGAAGCTAAAACGATTGCAGAGTTAATTGATCGTTATCAATTGCCACCGCAATCAATTTTGGTCGAGCACAACGGCCTAGTCGTCCATCGACATGAATGGGCCGAGCGACTCTTAGCCGAAGGCGACCGTGTTGAATTGATCCGCGTCGTTGCCGGCGGCTAGGTGCTTGTTTGGCGATTCTCCTTAGATTTGAGCAGCGCTCTTCACCACGACCCGCATTCCGTCGGTTTGGATGACGGTCACCGGCGTTTGCGAGGCGATGAATTCGCCTTCAGTAACCACATCGACAACGTGATCGGCGAAACGCGCTTTACCACTCGGTCGCAAGACTGTAACCGCGGTGCCCTGCATTCCTGGAGTCAAAGCGATCGCAGTCGCGAACTGTCGCGGCACGCCGGCGAGCGATGGTCCCGGCGGACTTGAATCCATCAAGGCGAACCGGCGATAAATACTGGTGCGCGGCAGGTAGCGCGCAAGCAAAGCGATCACGATAAATGAGCCGACGATCGCGATGAATATGTTAAGCAGCGGCATCGCGAGCATTTTGCCCGTCGGAAAGAACTTCTGGCCCGGATAGCGATCGATCATCGTCCACAGCAGCGAAGCGAGCATGAGGAAAACCCCGACGACTCCGAAAACAATCGTGCTATGTGCGAAAAAGAGAATCTCGATCAAGACCAGAACTAATCCGAGAATGAACAGCGCAACGACTTCCCAGCCGGCGAGCCCAGCCAGATAGTGCCCGAGGAAGAATAGGGCGAAACAAATCGCCGAGATAACCCCAGGCCACGTGACGCCCGGAATTTTGAATTCCAGATACGCACCGAGAATTCCTCCTAACAGCAGCAAAGGCGCAAGCGCTGTGATCCAAAACGCGATGTGCTCGAAGCCGGTCGGCTCGATCTTGACTTCGTTTCCTTTTAGACCGGCTTTGTTGATCAGATCGCCAACCGAATCGACGACGCCTTCTGCGAGTAACGGTTTGCCATTGATCCTCTCAGTTGCTTCCTGGGCATTGAGAGTGAGGACTGCCCCCTTGGGATGAACGACGCGTTCGCCGATCTTTACTTCCTTATCCTTGTTCATGAACGCCTCTGCGACGTCGGGATTATGGCCGTTCCTGGTCGCCGAACCACGAATGAGAGCAGACCAATACGAAATCGTTTTCTCCTTTGCCGTGGTAGGAAGATCTTCGCCCGTCGGGAGGATTGGTGCGGCCGCGCCAATTGCGCTCACCGGTGCCATGTAAATGTGTTGCGTGGCAATAGCGATAAGTGAACCAGCGGAGCCGGCATTTGTGTTGATGAACGTGTAGGTCGGAATTTTGGTTTGGTTGAGCGCGTTGACGATGTCGGTCGCTGTATCGAGTCGTCCGCCGTACGTGTTCATGTCGAAAATGATTGCGGACGCTTCGTTGCTCTCGGCTGTTTTCACTGAGCGCCGGAGGAACGCGAGGAGTGAAGGCGCAACTTCGCCGCGGAGCGGTACGACGACTACGTCGCCCCTGTGAATTGTCTCGCGGGCATGAGCAGTCGCAGCCACGAGAGAACATATCAACGCCAGCATCGAGAGTTTCGTTTTCACACAGCGCAAAATTGCAGGGCGTTTTTGTGAAACGCCAGCGTGTCATTTCGATGCCGCGTCCGACACAGACGCTCTACAGTAACTGTTTTGAACCAGCCTTGCACTGCGTAAGTTTGGCATCGCTTCAAAAGCCAAACGAGGCAAAAATAATCAGGCGCGCATGGGAACGATCCCTTCGGAAATGATCGAGCAGATTGCTGCGGCGAACGATATCGTAGAAGTGATCGGTTCGTATTTTCCGCTCAAACGCGCCGGGGTAAATTTCAAAGCGCTTTGCCCATTTCATCAGGAGAAAACGCCTTCGTTCATGGTCAGCCCGAGCCGCCAGACCTTCCACTGCTTTGGTTGCGGCGCGGGCGGGAGCGTTTTCCGGTTCGTCATGGACTACGAGCATACCGATTTTCCATCGGCTGTGCGGAAGCTCGCGGCGCGCGCCGGAATTACAGTTGTGGAGACGCGCGGCGCGGGGGATGAAGATCGGCGATATGAGGCGCGCCGGATATTGCTGAAATTGCACGCCGACGCTGCCGAATGGTTTCAGGAAAATCTGCTAAAAAGAGATCTCGGCGACCCAGCGCGAAAATATTTAAAACATCGCGGGATTACGGCGGAAACCGCCAAACATTGGCAGCTTGGTTTCGCTCCGGACGAATGGGACGCGTTTGGTAGCTGGGCGCGCGCACACGGCTACCAAACGCGCGACCTCATTACGAGCGGACTCGCAAAAACAAGGGATGACGCGGAAAGCGCGCCGGTTGAGGGCTCAAGAGCGTATGATCGCTTTCGGGGAAGAATTATTTTTCCGATCTGCAACGACGTCGGCGAAGTGATCGCCTTTAGCGGCCGGCTCCTAAAGGAGGCGGAGGGAGCGGCGAAATACTTGAATTCACCGGAGACGCCGCTTTTTCGAAAAGGCAAGGTGCTCTTTGGTCTGCACAAGACCAAGCGCGCCCTGATCGAGGCGAACTGCGCTGTGGTCTGCGAGGGGCAACTCGATTTGATAAGTTTGTTTGAGGCAGGAATCACCAACGTGGTCGCGCCGCAGGGGACAGCGTTCACGGAAAATCAGGCGCGGGTCTTGAAACGCTTTGTAAGCGAAGTTGTGCTTTGCTTCGACGCCGACGCAGCTGGCCAGAAAGCGGCCGAGCGTTCGCTCGACGCGCTGCTTCAGAATGACTTGATTGTGCGAGTTGCCGAGATGCCAGCAGGAGAAGATCCTGACTCTCTGGTCCGGCACGAAGGGAAAGAGGCATTCGAAAGCCGCGTTGCCGATGCGCGAGATTTTTTCGATTACTGGATCGAGCGTGAGACTGCCGGTATTGATCTCGGTTCGTTAGGCGCCAAGATGCAGTTGGCCAGGAGCCTGGCTGAGACTGTTTCACGCATCCGTGATCCACTCATGCGGGGGCAGGTTGTGAGTAAAGTCAGCGCACATCTAGGTGTCGCCGCTCAAGATTTTCAATCGCTCCTGCCGAAGCAAAGAACTGAATCAGTTCGAATAGGCGATCAATCTGAAGCGGATGGCCCGTCTAAGGCGGATGAGACTGCTCCGGTGCCGCGGCACGATATCGCCATGCTTTGCCTTCTGGCTTTGCGAAATGAAAAGGCACGCGAATTTCTTCGCGAACAGAATTGGCATGAGATACTCCTACAGGTCCCAGATGGAGAAATTCTTGGTCGCATCCTCAAAAGCGACCTGCATCCAGATGACGCCGCCTCAATCAACGCCTTTATGGTCACGCTTTCCCCGCCGGAGGAGCGACTGGTCTCTGCGTGGCTCCTCCAAAAGGCGCCGCCCAATGCTGGAACGATGGTCGAAAAATGGTGGCTCGGCATCCGCCAGGCGGTCTTGCGTCGGCAACTTGATGTCGCCACGAACCGAATAAAACTCCCAAATCTAAGCACCGGTGAAACGGTAAATTTGCAGAAACAAATTCTTGACCTACGGGGACAGCTCCACGAACTTTCGCAGCCTGCCGGCCCGGGCGACAATTAGCCCCGAAATTATTCGGGGTTAGTTGTTGGTCTATGCCGCGCGGCAAATCGAACGTCTTAGTCAAATCCTTAATCGCACTATCTTGGCCAGGCATTCGAAACACAGGGGAGGCAGCCGACAGTCGTCGGCGAAACGGCCTAAACAGGCCCGGAGCCGCGGTGCATCAAAAAGACCTGTTGCTCTTCGACTTCGTCGGAAGCTGAAGAAACAGCCAAGAATCGCAGTGCTCAAGGCTAAACGCAGAGGCGCTTCCTCCCGACGCAACGGATCCTTGCCGGAGCCAGGAGAGCAAATGGCAGCGTCTCGTTTGTACTCGACGATTGAATTACAGAGCCGCATTCGCGAACTGATCAAGCTCGCGAAGGAACAAGGCTATCTCACTTTTGACGACTTAAACGAGGCGTTGCCCGAGGGAATCACTGACGCCGATGAACTGGACCTTATTCTCACGCGGCTTCGGCGTCTGGAGATCGACATTATCGAAGCGTCGGAAGTCGATCGCTACAAGGACGGGAAAAAAGATACAGAGGAGGATCTGGAAGAGGAAGAGCGAACCGAAACCAAGGTCGATATCCTGGATGACCCAGTGCGGATGTATCTCAAGCAGATGGGCCAGGTGCCGCTCCTGACCCGCGAACAGGAAGTAGAAATATCCAAACGCATCGAGGAAGCCGAAGGCATGGTGCTAAAGCACATCAATCGCTTCGGTTTTATCGCGCAGGCCCACCTGGATCTTGCCTTGAAGCTGATCGAGGGCAGGGAACGCTTCGATCGGGTGATCCTCGACAAGAAAATCGAGAGCCGGGAGAGGTATATGAAAAATCTTCCGCGTCTCTGCAAACAGGTGGAACAATTAAGCGGTTCGATCACCCGGCAGTTTTGCGAAGTTGCTCGCAATTCTCCAAAAAAACGACCGCAGAAGCTCCGGGCATTGCAAAGGATGATGACTTCGTTGCAGAGGCTTTATCCTCTTTTTTATCTCAAGCAGAAGGTCACCGAGGAGTTTGTGCACCTGGCGGATGATGCGCACCACACCTCGCTTTACCTCCAAACTGAGCTGGCCAAAAATCCTCGCAGCAAGAAACGGCGATTGCAGCTTCAAAGCAAAATCCGCGAGCTGGAAAAGGGGCTGTGGTTCTCGCTTGCCGAATATGCGAAAGAGTACCAGACACTTAAGGGCTGGATGCGCCAGGCTTTCAAGGCCAAAACCGAAATGGTGGAAGCCAACCTCCGTCTCGTCATCTCGATTGCAAAAAAATACACCAATCGCGGTCTGTCCTTCCTCGACCTGATCCAGGAAGGAAACATGGGATTAATGAAGGCGGTCGAGAAGTTTGAGTATCGACGCGGGTACAAGTTTTCCACGTACGCGACATGGTGGATTCGTCAGGCCATTACCCGCTCAATCGCCGACCAGGCCCGCACGATTCGCATCCCGGTGCACATGATTGAGACGATTAATAAGCTCATGCGTGTGCAAAAACAGCTGGTGCAGGAATACGGGCGCGAGCCTTCGCCCGAGGAAGTGGCCGAAGAAGTCCTGCTGCCGGTGGATCGGGTGCGGTCAGTCCTCAAGATGGCGCAGCAACCAATCTCGCTTCAGTCGCCGGTGGGCGAGAGCGAGGAGACCAATTTTGGCGATTTTATCGAAGACAGGGGCGCCGAAAATCCGAGCGACATGACTGCGATTGTTTTGTTGAAGGAAAAAATCAAGGACGTACTGGAGACGCTCACTGATCGTGAAAGGCAGGTCCTCGAGCAACGATTTGGGCTGGTCGATGGATATAGTCGAACCCTGGAAGAAGTAGGCCGGCAGTTTCAGGTCACCCGCGAGCGTATTCGCCAGATCGAAGCAAAGGCCTTGCGTAAAATGCGGCACCCAACTCGTATTCGACAACTCGAAGGATTCCTTGAAGCGCCCGGACTGTGATTATGGCCGCCATTCGAGCGCAACTTCCAACTCTGCAGGTAGTTTAATTGACTGGAGACTATGGATCGTGAAGATGACAAAGAGTTGTGGGATGTTCTCGGCCGCGTTCCCGAGCCTACGCTTTCGCCATTCTTTTCCCGGAACGTGGTGAGGAGCGTCCGCCAGGAGGCGACTCGCTTTGATCGGATGCGCAGCTGGTTCAGTTGGCGGAGACTTGCCGCGGCGTCTGCTGTTTTGATCGTCGTGGTCGGTATGGCCATCGCCACGCATCATCCGGTCTCCCAGACGAAGGCTGCAAATGACTCAGATTTGGTGGCAAAAATCGATCCCCAAGATTATGACGTCGTGGCTGATCTGGATGAACTGATCGCCTGGGATGAAAATAGCGTGTGGGAAGAAAAGCCAACTATGTAAACTGATCGTCGCGGTGTCGGCTTTCGCTTTATTCTGCACAGCCGCACAAGCGCAACCGCAACCACACCGGCCCGTTGGGCGCCAGCCGGCTGGGCCTCAGCACGGACGTGCCCCGAGCCAGAGCATGCGTGAACGGTGGATGGCAATGCCCCCGGCAGCCCGGCAAAATTTCCAGCGCAACGCCGAGCGTTGGCTGCGGATGAGCCCGGCAGAGCGCAACGTAATGCGCCAGCGAGAGAATTTGCGCCGTGAGACCATCAGGCGCGAGACCGACGCGGCGGTTCGCGACTCGGGCCTCCATTTGAATCCGCAGGAACGCGCTCAGTTTGAATCGCGGTACATCCAGGAACGCCAAAAAGTGGAACGAACCTTGCGGCAACAAATCGAAGCCGAACGACAGCAGCAGCTGCCGGAACTGATCCGGCAATTGAAAAAAGAGTTCCAAATTGATCAACCAACCAAGGGTCCGGCCACAAAATCGGCGGAGTCGCCCAAACCAAAGAAATAGCGGCCGGGCCTCTATTTTAGTTCGAGCGGCTCCTGAAAAGAAACTGGCTCAAGATTGCTCCGGGCCAGCGCGATCTGGATTTGTAGATACTACGTCAGTTTATTACCGACGATAGTGGTGATGATATCGATGGTGACGATAATAATTCCCGCGCCCGCCGTACCAATAGTAAGGTCGGTAATTTCCGTAATACCGATACGGTCGGTAGTATGAATAGCGGTACGGATAGTAGTATCCATATGGATAGTATCCGTAGTAACCCGGGCCTCCGAACCCAACTGAGAAGTAAACTTGAGCGTCAGAACGCTGCGCCGGAACGAAAGCCAGTACCCCTGTCACCAATCCAATTAAGAGAAGTTTTTTCATTGTTTTTCCTTCTAATGATTAAACAGGAGAGCGAAGGCAAAGTTTTCCGATTTATTTCGGTCCAGAAATCTCTGGATATGCTGTGACGTAAACGCTTTGGCCGATCTGTTGGTACGAAACACGCCGAAGGCGAAGTGCATTTGCGGTAGTTTCAGCCCCGCGTCCCGGGAGCGCGATTACCGGCCCTCCGGTTAAAATCGGACCCAGATAGAGCTGCAATTTATCAATGAGGCGCCCGTCGACCGCCTGGCCCAGCACGTCTCCGCCGCCCTCAATCAAGACGCTGGTGACGCCTCGCTTGCCGAGACTTCTAAGTACGGCAGCCAGAGACTCGCGTCGATAAATTAGTGTCTTTGAACCGAACCGGTCAGAAAATAACTGTGCGCGACGCGGTAGCCTTCCGGAGCGAGTCAGCACGACGCGCCAGGGTTGTCGCGCTCCACGAACGCCGCGCACCGTCAACTGCGGATTGTCCGCTCGGACTGTTTCCGCACCAACCAAAATTGCGTCCACTTGGACGCGAAGTTGATGTGCGTGACGGCGGGCGGAACGTCCTGTGATCCAACGAGACTCACCGGCAGGCCGCGTCAATCGACCATCGAGCGACATTCCGCATTTTGCGATAACGAAAGGGCGCTCGGTGACAATCCATTTGTTGAAAGCCTCGTTAATTTGCGCGCAGTCATCGGCCAAAACGCCCTCACGAACGCTGACGCCTGCGTTTCGCAATTGCACAATGCCTTTTCCTGAGTGACGTGGATTTACGTCAATCGTCCCGACAACGACGTTTCTGACTCCCGCCCGCAGTATCGCATCTACACACGGAGCAGTGCGTCCTTCTGTGGAGCACGGTTCCAGCGTAACGTAAAGTGTCGCATGAGCAGGCACACGTGCGCCGAAATGGCGAAAGCATTCAATCTCAGCGTGCTCGCGGCCGGCTCCCCGATGACGTCCTCTCGCCACGATCCGGTTACCGACGACGAGAACCGCGCCAACCGCCGGATTAGGGCTGGTCTGACCGAGAGCTTTCTTTGCTTCGTTGAGTGCCGCGCGCATGAACTTTTCGCGTTCTCTATTCATCGCTTCGATAGATGCATAGTCGTTCTGGCCTGTCGCGGCAACGCGGGTTTCCCGCGTACTGGCACCCACCGCGTTATCAAAACATCAATGTAACGTTCGTCGGCACACTACAACGGCGCTAATTCGTGCCTGGAGGGATTCGAACCCCCAACCTTCTGATCCGAAGTCAGAAGCTCTATCCGGTTGAGCTACAGGCACTGCTGACGACGCGACGTGGCAACCAATGCAAGTCACCGGTCACGACTAACTATTCACATCGTCGCGAGTGCCGTCAAAATGCTAGCGACAGACCGGCATATCCGGACATACGTGGCGCGGGTTCGATGCCGTTGGCGAACACGCGATCGTAGTATTTCTCGTCTGTGAGATTGGTGATGCCACCAATTATCCGCAGATTTCTGGTAAGATAGAAATCCCCTGTGAGATTAAACACCTTGTAAGGTGCAATTTGCGCTTTCGGGATCTGGGCGTTCCCAACGTCCGTGTCCTGCCAGAATTGTTGTGAGACATAGATAGCTGAGAACGTGATATCGAAACAATTATCTTTTCTTAACTGGAGTCCGCCTTTCATTAGAAATTCTGGCGCGAACGCTGGCGTATTGCCGACGATGGTTCGGTTGGTGTCGGGTATGAGCAGGGTGCTTTCCGTAAACTCCGCGTCGAGGAACTGAACATTGCTGAAAGCGATCAATTTGAGCGGGTGATAATCCTTCAGCGATATGCCAGGCACAGGTGTATTTTTGCTCGCGTCGACGACCCCTTTGCCGGGCTCAGGTTGCACTTCGGGCATTGGCGGATGTTGGAATGGGGCGAGAAAATCGTAGGAAAGCTCCCCTTCCAGACCGCGATGGCGACTACTGCCTGTATTCAGGATGATGAAATCCGTGTTACTGATATTTTGCGTCTCAGTTCGGTTGTCGAATAGCATCCAAAACAGCCCAACGTCATACCAAAATCCCTTGTAAGGCGTACCGTGCACGCCTAGTTCGAAGTCCAGCGAATGGAACGGGTCAGGTATCGATTCACCGAATGCGATGGTGCGGCTGGTTCCAGCAATATCGAAAAACCGTGTCGGCCGCCAGCCCGAAGACGCACTGAAATAAGTTTCGTTGCGGTTACCGAAATCGTTACCCATTCCAAATCCCCACAGCGGTACCCAGTGGTCGGCGCTAATGCTTGCCGGCCCGGTGGGAGGAACGGTTGCTAGCCAGGGGGCGGCCGCTGAATCCACTTCGACGTCTTCATGGTCAAGGCGGAACGAGCCAACCATGTGAAATTTCCCAATGCGGATAAGATCCTCGAAAAATATCGACTGATAATTGGAGGTCCTGGATTGATCGAGCGGGACGAGGTCCGAGGTCGTACCACGTGGCGCGGTTAGAAAGTCCGGGCCACTAGTTTCATCAGTTAGCGTGTATCGCTGAAACGGCGCATCGCCATGATAAACAACGCCGCCGAACGTGAGGGCGCTGCCTTTAAAGATGGTGCCGTCCCCCCAAAACTTGCGGAAGCGTATGTCGGCCCCACCATTATTGAACTCCTCGTAACTGAAAAGGGTATTTGTGGGAAATGGATGCGGCGCTCCTGGATTGTTGTTTGCCGCGGTTCGCGCGTCGATCTCTTGATGAGTGAACCATCCTTTCGCCTGCAAAAGCCAGCCGTCTCCAAAATCGCGTTCGTATCGGAGAACAGTCGTGTACCGATCGACCCAGTCATGGTTGAATGGGGTGAAAGAAAAGTTCGGGTCGTTTACCCATTGCTTATAGGTGATCCTTCCCGGATCACCGCCGGAGAACCGGCTCGAGTAGAAATCGAGCGCCAACAATTGGTGCTCGTCGGGCCTCCAGCCTACATAGAGATCGGTTTGCCACAGATCGTACGCGCTGTTATCCCGTTGTCCGTCCGAACGCACGTATCCGCCGTCAAAACGAAATTCCAACGGACCGACCGCCTCCTGAATCGAATTGAAAGTGGAATAATATCCGTAAGCGCCACCGATCTGTTCGGTATAAAAACTCCATGGCGAACCGGGTTCAGGACGTTTCGTCACAAAGTTCACTGCTGGCGCTGGCTCAGGGCCATAAAGCAAGCTGTTACCGCCGCGGATGAATTGAATCTCGCTTATCGCTTGAGGCAGCGGCAGATAGTAAAGAGTCGGAAAACCGATCCAATCACTCATGAGTGGCAGGCCGTCACGGAGCACCAGAGTGAACTCCGATTCCTGCGGATTGCCCAAGCCTCGATAGTTGAAATTGAATTGCCCGGGCGTGTGTTGATCGGTAATCTGAAAGCCCGGCGCCTTGAGAAAAAGATCCTGCAGGTCATTATTTTCGATAGGCGGTTGTTGGTCCAGCTTGATCACCGTCGCCTTTTTTGTAACCGTGATTTCTGTTCCCGACACTTCCGGCATGATGTGCTGCCGCATTTCACGCCAATTATCGTGAGGCGTCGGAGTCGGAACAGGTTCGCCCGTAACAGTGACCTGTCCTGCTTCCGCCGTCTGCGCCTTGCTGGGTTGTCTTGCGACGAGAAGCAGAGTCAACGTTGCCAAGGCAACGACCCATCGATAGTTGCTCAGTGATCGTGATTGTGCTGAAGATTGCCATGTACCACTGTGGTTTCTGACCATGGCGCGCGAGATTACAAATATGAAATGTTGCGTCAACAAAAAGATTACGATTTTGCAACATTTTGCCAGCAACGATGTTGTTGCGGTAAGACAGCAACTGCGCCACCCACGTCTTTGTCGAGCGAGGCGGGTGGCCGACGGGACTCGAACCCGCAACAACCAGAACCACAATCTGGGGCTCTACCATTGAGCTACGGCCACCATCGCTGATGCGGAAATAAGACCTTAAAATTCCAATCCTTTTTTGCAAACAAAGGACTCGACTTTTCCCGGCCACTCCACTAATTGTCGGCGCCGGTGGAACGAAAATCTGCCTGCAGCTTGATTGTCGTATCGGTTTGTCTTGGCGTGAGGCGAGTTGCCTCGTTTTTTCTCGCCAGCTTGTTTTTCCTTCTTCTGATCGTTCCGCTCTCGGCGCAGGTGGACGATCCGAGCGACGTTTTTCTTAAAGCTTATCTGTCCGCGCAGCAGGGTGAAAAGCTGGAACACGAAAACCGATTGAAAGCTGCGCTGGCCAAATTTCGGTTCGCTGGAAGCCTGATCGAAGAGTTGAGGGGGTCGCATTCCGATTGGCAGTCCGCGATCGTCGAAT
Source organism: Candidatus Udaeobacter sp. (assembly GCA_035694525.1). Taxonomy (GTDB): domain Bacteria; phylum Verrucomicrobiota; class Verrucomicrobiia; order Chthoniobacterales; family UBA10450; genus Udaeobacter. Next base: position 13,566 of record DASSFL010000290.1, read on the forward strand.
ATCGCCGCCGTAAGATCGGCGAGGGAATCCTGCGAGTTCAGGAGCGCATATCGAGACATAATGACTTAAACGCAGCTGCGAGTCCTCTGCCGGAGATTGTTCCTTCGCTTCCCGAGAATGACACCTGGTCAGAGCCCGGTCCCGAGATCGTAGCTCCGCAAGGATTCAATACGATCTCCCAAGGGTCCGGCGATGGAGCGATTGGAGAAGCAACCGGGAGACTACGCCGAAAGCTCGATCAACTACAGACGGTGGTTGAAAAATCACACCGCGATTTCGAAACCGCGCGAAAAGAGAAGGAAGCCGTCACCGCGCAGCTGGAGGAAACAAGATCCAAGCTTGAGAATGCACAAAAGGAAATTGAGGCGTCGAAGGAGTCCGAACGTCAGGTACGCAATCAGCTCACGCAAACGCAGGCATCGCAGGAAAATAGCACTACCGAGCAGTTGCGCGCGCAGATTGCCGATTTGAGAAATGAAATTGCCGTTGCTGAGGAGGCGCGTGCAACCGCAGAAAGACAAAGGGACGAAACCAACGCGAAACTTGCCGAGGCAAACAAGCAAATCGCTGCCGTAGCGCAACAGCGCGATCAAGCGTTCACCCAGCTAAAAGGAGGGAGCGAAACGGAACAACCCGCGCAGGCGCTCCTTGCCGAGAGTCTCGATCTCAAGCTGACGCCGGCAAATCTAGAGAAAAACGTGCCTGCTGACGACAATTCAACAAATGCCGAGGAATTAGCTGGAGTGAAGCAACAGGTTACGCAACTGCAGCAGCGACTGGCCGAGAGTCAGAAACAGAATCAGTACCTCGTAGCCAGAATTTCGGAGCTTTGGGTGCAGTTGGATACGACTGGCGCGCAGCTTCAGAGCGCGAAACTGAGCGGGAAAAACAGCGAGGAGACCGACCGGCTGATGAGAGAAAACGAGCTCCTGCGAAACATCGTCGTGCGCGAACGTCAGGAAGAAGTACGTCGGCAAGAAGCAAGAAAGTTGATACTGGCTGAGCTGGACCGGTTAAAAATCAAATCCGATGCGTTGAATAGAGAGATCGAATTCCTTGCCCAGCCAGTCACAAAATTAAGTAGCCAAGAGCTCAGTCTGCTGCGACAGCCTGTGGTTTCAGTTTCGGATCAGAGCCGCGCCGCATTGACCGCGAGTTTTATTTTTGCGAAAAAATCCGCGGGAGATTCAGTCAATGGCGAAGCGTCAGCGAACAACTCCAGCAGGTTGAAAGCAGATGTACACGACGACACGCAGAGTGTTGCGCACGCTGCGAAAGAAAACTTTAACGGGGCGAGTACCGGACAAGAGAAAGCTATGTCGGGAAATCCTGACCAAGGATCCGAATAACGTTTTGCGGTGGTTTCATCGCAAAATCTAACGGCGAATTGTTCGACAAACTCAAAGCAAGCTACCCGGAAAAATCTTCATGCGCGTTCTCCGTGCTTCATTCATCGCGCTTTTCACGGCGTTCGTCGGCTGCCTTCTTGCCTTTTTTGTCGGCGATTACTTAAGCAGGGTGGGGCACATGTCCAACATGGAGGGCGGTCGGGGCATGTTCGTCGTGTTTGTTTGCACGCCGCTTGGAATTTTGGTGGGCTTGGTAATTGGAATCGTTTCGTCCATTCTGGTCCGGCGCGAAGGACCTGCTGGATTTTTCCTTGCACAAGGTTGGTCGCTTCTGATCGTTTGCGGCCTCGCCGGTCTGCTGGCCGGCGTTCCCTATCTGCTATCGGACAAACCTCCAACCATCGATGGCAAGCGCCTCGAACTGCAATTCGAGCTTCGCGCCCCGGCAACATTTAAAATTCCAGACCAGCCCGACGGTTACAGCATCCGAGTCAGTCTTTACACTGACAATCGGCAAACTCAGTACGCTTTCATTGATTGGAACGGAATCACAAAAGATCCCGAACATGCCACGGTTCCGGGACATGTCCCGCTGTCGACGCATAGCAAAACCAGATCGGTGCTGGTTTCAATCGGCAACGAACCGGTCGCGTCGCAATTTATTGAATTGAAAATTCCACCTGCGCCTCGAAAGGAGGACGAAACATGGTCCAATTGGATATTAGCCGCGCAACAAGCCGACCTCACCCCGATTCCTGAGACTGAAAGAATGGCCCTTCGCTATCGTGTCCGCTCGGTTAACGATTGATTCTTGGGAGTCGAACGCGACGTGCAACCATTTCTAACTGCTAATTGGCGTTATCTGGCGATGCTGAACTATGTCGTCGATCCTGCACTGATTGAACGGCTTGTTCCGGCGGGCACCGAAATCGATTATGAAAACAGCGAGACGTTCGTCAGCATTGTCGGATTTCTGTTTCTCGATACTCGGCTTCTCAGTCTTCCGATCCCGCTGTATCGCGATTTCGAAGAAGCGAACCTGCGTTTTTACGTGAGGAGAAAATCGGCCGCCACCTGGCGACGCGGCGTAGTTTTCGTTCGCGAGCTTGTGCCTCGTCGCGCGATTGCACTGGTCGCTCGTGCATTTTACGGAGAACGCTACGTCGCCCTCCCAATGAAACACAACATAGAGCACGTCGATGGCAGCTTGAGTGTCGAATATTCCTGGCGACGCGGGAAGAGGTGGGAATTTCTCAAGATGAGCGCATCCGGCGAACCGCAACCAATTTCTGCTGGGTCACACGCTGAGTTTATTACGGAACATTATTGGGGATACACATGTGTCCGAGACGGTTGCAGCGAATACCGCGTGGAGCACCCGCGCTGGAAGCTCTGGAACGCTGCCAGCTTCGAATTTAACGCTGACGTCGCGGCTCTTTACGGCGAACAATTCGCTGAGACGCTGAGTCAGCAGCCGCGCTCCGCATTTATCGCCGATGGTTCCCCGATTACGGTGCAAAAGCGCGAGCTATTGTAGGAGTCCCTCTGAGACGACTCCCAAAGGAGATGGCATCTTGCGGAGACGCCCGACAATCGTTATCTCGATAGCAATTGTCTGAGGACAAACGGCAAAATCCCGCCGTGCCGATAGTAATCGATTTCAATTGGCGTATCGATGCGAACCTTCACAGGCACGGAGCGTTTCTGCCGATCTTTGTCTTCGATCTCGAGTGTTACGGTTTGGCCAGGCTTGATTGTTTCAGACAAACCAACGATCGAAAAAACCTCAGAACCGTCCAGCCCAAGTGATTGCGCAGTTGTTCCATTGGGAAATTGCAGAGGCAACGTTCCCATGCCGACGAGATTGGAACGATGGATCCGTTCAAAGCTTGCAGCGACAACCGCCTTCACGCCTAACAAACGCGTCCCCTTCGCGGCCCAGTCTCGGGATGAACCGGTGCCGTACTCGTGGCCGGCAAGAATCACCAACGGAGTATTTGTCTCCGCATATTTCATCGCTGCATCGAAGATCGACATCTCTTCACCTTCACCATTCGCAAAATATTTGGTCACGCCGCCTTCAGTTCCTGGCACCATCAAATTCTTGATCCGCACGTTGGCGAATGTTCCCCGTGTCATCACCAGATCATTGCCGCGCCGGCTGCCGTAACTATTGAAATCGCGCGGCTGAATTCCGCGCGACATCAAATACTTTCCGGCCGGCGAACTTTCCTTGATTGCCCCTGCAGGAGAAATGTGGTCGGTCGTAACTGTGTCGCCAAAAATGCCAAGCGCGCGAGCGCCTCGAATCTCCTCAATGTGGCCCGGCTCCATTGAGAAGTTTTTGAAGAACGGCGGCTCGTGAATGTAGTCGCTTTTCTCGTCCCATTGGTAAATGTCGCCGGTGCTCGACGGAATGTCGTTCCATTTTGGGTTTTGATCGGCAAAATCGCGATAAAGTTTGCGGAACGTTTCTGGTGCAAGCGCCGTTTGCATGGCGTCACGAATTTCACTGAGACTCGGCCACAAATCGCGCAGAAACGTATCATTACCATCCTTGTCCTTCCCCAACGGTTCGCGCGAAAGGTTAATGTGCACCCGGCCTGCGAGCGCGAACGCAACGACCAGCGGCGGCGACATCAGGAAGTTTGCCTTGATATGTTGGTGCACGCGGGCTTCGAAATTGCGGTTTCCGGAAAGGACCGAGGCGGCAACCAGATCGTGTTTGTGAATCGCCTTCTCGATGTTCGGGTGCAGCGGTCCCGAGTTGCCGATGCAGGTTGTACAGCCGTAACCGACCAGGTTGAATCCGAGCTGGTCGAGGTATTTCTGGAGACCTGTCTTGTGAAGATAATCGGAAACAACACGCGACCCGGGCGCCAATGAGGTTTTGACCCCGGGATCAACACGCAGACCCCGCTCGACTGCTTTCTTTGCGAGCAATCCGGCCGCGATCATCACGCTCGGATTACTGGTGTTCGTGCAACTGGTTATTGCCGCGATCAGGACGCTGCCATGCCCGACGTGAGTGCGCCCGTGCGTAAAAACGTCGCTGGACTCAGCTTCAATTTCCTTGCCAGGATCGGGTGTTGGCCGGTTTGAAGTCATCTCAATCTTGTTGAGTTCGTCCCCAGGATTAATTCCCTGATCTTCCTTCTTATCGGTCGAGGCCATTTCGCCGTTGCGAGGAGCGCTGCCATTCAATTCCACGAGATGCTTTTCGCGAAGATCGACTTTTTGCTTGCCGTACCCGCCATCGCGCACTGGTTTTTCGAGCAACTCGCGAAAGGTTTTTTCAAGGTCAGGCAAATTGATTCGGTCCTGCGGTCTTTTGGGTCCGGCCACGCTCGGCTGCACGTCAGGCAGATCCAGATCGATATCGACGCTGTAATCGATTTCGCCTTTGAGGGGCATGCCGAACATTCTCTGGGCACGAAAATAATTTTCGAACGCAAGACATTGCTCTTCGGTGCGTCCCGTCGCCCTCAAGTAACCGACCGATTCTCGATCGATCGGGAAATATCCCATCGTCGCGCCATACTCCGGCGACATGTTTCCAATCGTCGCGCGATCAGGAACCGGCAGCGACGCGGCGCCTTCGCCGTAAAACTCGACAAATTTGCCGACTACTTTTTGCGCGCGCAGCAATTCTGTAATGTGCAAAACGAGATCGGTCGCGGTGACACCTTCACGCAATTGCCCGCGCATATGGACGCCTACCACTTCCGGCGTGAGAAAGTAAACCGGCTGGCCGAGCATGCCGGCTTCCGCTTCGATTCCACCCACGCCCCAACCAACGACGCCGAGACCGTTGATCATCGTCGTGTGGGAATCAGTCCCGACGAGAGTGTCGGGGAAGTAGATAGTTGATGGTTGATTGTTGAAGATCGATTGAGCGGACAGAACGCCTTTGGACAGGTATTCGAGATTGACCTGATGCACGATGCCGATGCCCGGCGGAATCAGCTGGAATGTCTTGAACGCCTGTTGTCCCCATTTTAGAAACTGATAGCGCTCCCGGTTGCGCTTGAATTCCATGTCCAGGTTCAGTTCCAGTGCTCGCACGGAACCAAAGAAATCCACCTGCACCGAGTGATCGACCACCAGATCGACCGGCACGAGTGGTTCAATAATTTTTGGGTCGTGACCGAGACGTCTTACCGCGCTGCGCATCGCTGCGAGATCGACCACCAATGGCACGCCGGTGAAATCCTGCAGAACGATGCGCGCAACGACGAATGGAATTTCTTCGTTGGCAGGAGCTTTTGCGTCCCAGTTCGCCAGCGTCTCGACATCTTTGCGCCGGACTTTTTGGCCGTCGCAATTGCGCAGAACCGATTCGAGAACAATGCGGATACTCACCGGCAATCGAGAAATTTTCCCGATTCCCTGTTCCTCCAGAGCCGGGAGCGAATGGAAAAAGGCGTCGCGCCCTTTGCCGGCATCAAATTTTCTAAGCGTTTTAAATTCGTCGTTCATTTTTCAATCCGGTCATCCTGAGCGAAGCGAAGGACCTTGCCCAGATTCATAAGATCACGCATGTTACTTAGAGTAATCCAAGCTCCGATTGTGCGGTCCCTCACTCCGTTCGGGATGACATTGAGCGCGTGTGTCATTTCAGTTCCGCCAGTTTCGCCTTGATCTTGTCAAAGTTTGGCAACTGTCTTGCGTCATCATTGCTCTCGGCATACTGAATCACTCCATTCTTATCGATGATGAACGCGGAGCGTTTCGGCACGCCTCCCATTCCGAGATTCATTTGCGGCAGGAACGAGTCGTACATAACGCCGTAAGCCTTCGCGACCTGGTGTTCGTAATCGCTCAACAACGGCACGGTGATTTTCTCTTTTTGTGCCCACGCTTCCTGCGCAAACGGATTGTCGCCACTGATTCCGTAAACGGCAGCGTTCGAATCGGTGTAAACGTTCATACCCTGGCTGACTTCACACATTTCGGTCGTGCATGTGCCCGTGAACGCCATTGGAAAGAAAAGTAGCAGTGTGTTTTTCTTTCCGAAATTGTCGCTGAGTTTGATTTGCTTTGGCCCGTCGGCGGTCTTCGTCGATAACGTGAAATCTGGCGCTTTAGTTCGGACAGAAAGTGGCATAAATGAAATCTCCGGTTTGAGTTAACTGGGGAGACTTTTAGTATAGGTTCGACAACGGAGTGGTCAAAACGAAGATCGCCATTCGTTAATTCGTTCAATAGTTACATCGTAATTGCTGACAGAGTTACGAATCTCGAATTTCGAACTACGATTCACTCCATCCCATGGAACTCTTTTGGTGGTCGGTCGCAGTCATCCTGTTCGCAGTCGGCTTGATTGGTACGGTGCTGCCTGTGTTTCCCGGGACAATTATCGTTCTTGCTGGCGCGCTCCTTCACCGGATGATGCTTGGCCCGGAGAAAAGCATCGGGTGGGTAACGATCGCCGTCCTGGTGCTGTTGACTGTGGCGACGTACGCGCTGGATTTTCTAAGCGGCTACTTTGGTGCGCGATATTTCGGAGCCACAAAGTGGGGAATGTTCGGCGCGCTGCTCGGAGCGCTCATCGGCATTTTCTTCGGGATCGCCGGATTGTTTGTTGGACCGGTGGTTGGCGCGGTCGCCGGCGAATTCATCGCCGGTAAACGAATGATCGACGCCGGCCGGGCCGGGTGGGGCAGTTTGCTGGGGAATCTCGGCGCAATGATGGGCAAACTATTTGTCGCACTCGTAATGATCACGATTTTCTTTATGAGCGTGCCATCTCCGCTTTGAGCCTGCGTCGCTGATCTCAGCGCGCTCGTGTTTTTAGGGTGCTCTGCCGCTTTCGGCGTTTTCTTCTTCACCCGTTGTGATAAGTTATTGGCCGATGGTAGATGATCGCTGGCGCGTCCCGCGTTGCGGGACTTGCTGGAGGAAAGTCCGAACACCATACGGCGGCATGCCGCGTAAAATACGCGGGCAATGTTCACGAAAGCGGACGTTGACGGAGAGTGTCACAGAAAAGACACCGCCGGTTCTTTGGCAGCAAAGTGCAGGCAAGGGTGAAAAGGCGAGGTAAGAGCTCACCGCTCGCGGAGTAATTCGCGAGGCATGAAAAACCCCATGCGGTGCAAGACAAAACAGAGGAAGGGCAGCCGGCCCGTTTAATCCTCGGGTATCGTCGCATCACGATGCTGTAGTGGCGGTCTATGACCGCTGAAACGTCGTCGGACATCCCGCGCAAGCGGGGTGAGATAAATGATCATCCCGGCTGAGAAATTGGCCGACAGAATTCGGCTTATCGCCATCAAAATATGAAGGGCGCTTTCGGAAACGAAAGCGCCCTTCTACCTTTTGCTAGGCAGGAACCTCGCTTTCCCTCGTAAAAGGACTTTTGGAAAACATGGACATGACCCGCTGCGGTCCAGTCTTTCGGGCAAAATACTGGCGACTTTTGGCCTTCAGTTTCCGTAGAAGTCTGGTGAAACATTATCGTCCGCGGACTAGTAGCCTTCCGAAGGGTGAGTCAGGGGCTCCGCTCAATAATGTCCAGCATTGATAGCGAACCAAAGATTACTATGAATACACCTGTTGCGGCGGGGCTTCGCTGTTCTCTGATATTCCTCGTTTCAGCCGTTGCCTACGCGGACAGTGCCCAATGGAACCTGAATCCCAGGTCAGGCGACTGGGACAGAGCTGCCAACTGGAGGCCAATAGGAGTTCCCAATGGGCCAGCGGATATCGCGACATTCGCTCTTTCAAACACAACTAATGTCTCGATTTCGGAGGACACCGAGGTCAACGGCATCATCTTCACCTCAGCCGCGACGAATCCCTATACCGTCACTGCCAGTCCAGAATTGACACTCACCATTAGTGGCGTGGGCATCAAGAACAATTCGGGGATCGCGCAAAAATTCGTAACTGCCGTTGACGGCTCCGGCAACTTTGGCCGCATCCTTTTCACTACCGGCGCCGCCGCCGAGAACTGTATCTTTACCAACGACGGGTCAACCTTCGCCTCACGGGGTGGTAGTACAGAATTCTACGACTCTTCAACTGCTGCCAATGCGAGTTTCACTAACCGTAGCGGCTCGGGTACCGGCACATCTGCGACGATCTTCTTCGACACCTCCACCGCGGCCAATGGCACGTTTACCAATGAGGGTGGCGGTACCGGCGGCACTCCGTTCGCAGAAGGTAGCCAAACGATGTTCTTCGACGCCTCAACGGCGGGTAATGGCATCTTTACTAATAATGGTGCAACCGCCAGCGGTGGATTTGGTGGCGATACGGTTTTTGACGACAGTTCATCCGCCGGCAACGGCAGCTTTACAAACAATGGCGGCACTGCCAGCGGTGGAGCCGCTTTCGGCGGTGGTGCCACATTCTTCTTCGGCACCTCCACCGCAGCTAATGGCATCTTTATTAACAATGCTGCTCCTGCCAGCGGTGCAGAAGGCGGCGTTACAGAATTCGGGTTGGAATTCTTCAATTTCTCCCCGAGCGCCGGAAATGGCACCTTTATTAACAATGGTGCCGCCATCAGCGGTGCTGTGGGTGGTGAGACGATCTTTAACAACGCCTCGACCGCTGATGCTGCAACGTTGATCGCTAATGGAGGAACAAATGGCGGGGAAGGTGGAGCAATTTTTTTTGAAGAGGACTCGACCGGTGGCACAACGCGGGTTGAAGTTTTTGGCAACGGCATCCTGGACGTAAGCGGCCATAACTTCCCTGGCGTGACAATCGGCTCCATTGAGGGTGAAGGAGATGTCTTTCTCGGAACCAACAATAATCTGGCCGTGGGCAGCAACAATCTTAGCACAAGCTTTTTGGGAGTGATTCAAGATGGCGGCTTCGGCGCCTCAATGACAAAGATCGATACGACCGTCCTCGGCATCACGGAAGCTAGCTCTTACAACGGGGAGCCCCGATTCGACCGTGGCGTTTTAAAGGTCTATGACTCAATTTCGACTAACCCGCTCGTGATTCAGGATGGAGGTTTGACGGGAGGCGCGGCCGGCTCGTTGACCAAGATTGGATCGGGAACCCTCGATCTGGAGGGAGTCAACACATATACTGGGGACACGAATATCAATGGTGGCGTGTTGCAGATTGATGGCTCGATTTCAAGCGACACTTTTGTCAACCGCGGAGGAACGCTGGCAGGCAGCGGAATTGTCAATGGGAACATCACCAATCGCGGAGGCAAGATCAGCCCTGGAGGTGCGATTGGTGGGCCCGGCGTGCTAACGGTCGGAGGCAACTACACGACGTGGGCCAGCCGGATTGCAGCGGGCACTCTCTCCATCCGAATCGGAGGGGGAAACGTTGGGCAAGTGAGTGTTCTGGACGTTGAGGGCAACGCTAATCTAGGCGGATTCCTCGATCCCGTGCTTGTAAATGGTTTTGTGCCAGAGATCGGTCAATCCTTCACGTTTCTGAATTATGCGTCCTTCACCGGCTTTTTCCGTATTCGGAAGCCTGTATTCGATCACGGAAGGAGACGTTGGTCAGTGGTCTATAGCCCAACGAGTGCCGCCCTAATCGCAGTACAAAATCCTCATCCGTGACCAGAATACCTATTTTTGCCGCATAGAGCGAATGACGTGTTAAAAAGGCGACGCACGCCCCACCGTTATTTGTGAGGCTCGCCTGGCGCGTCCGGCCACGGGGCGCGCTGTTCTTGACCCGGCCAAGGTGTGCGAAAAAATAGATTCAGTTAAACGGACCGGAAAGGCGGCCATCTGGAAGGTTGTTCCGACTGCTAGAACGAGGGTCTGTTCTGACTACACCAATTCTCAAGGAGAATGAGCTAAGTCGCCATCGCTTTTACGGCTTGCTCGCGCTCTAACACCGCCGGCCGATCCTCAGGCGACAGAAGGCTTAAGCTTCGACTTTTTGTGTAGCAGCGGCAAAACTTTTTCCACCAGCGCGTCGGCGGTGATGCCGTGTTTTTTGCGCAAGATTGGAACGGCGCCGTGCTCGATGAATTGATCGGGCCATCCAATACGTACCACCGGGGTGTTGATCATTTGCGAGTGCAGATGCTCCATGACGGCGCAGCCGAAACCGTTGTGCAACACGTGGTCTTCGATCGTGCACACGACTTCCACGCTGCGCGCGAAGAATTCGAGCGTGCCGGTATCCATCGGTTTGATCCACCGCGGATTGATTAGCGCGACGGAAATTCCTTTCTCTTGAAGTTTGCGCGCAGCTTCCTCTGCCACTTCAAACATGTTTCCCAAGCCAAAAATCGCCACGTCGCGGCCGTGTTGCACGACCTCCGCCTTGCCAATCTCGAGAAGCTTCGGCTCTGGTTTGGTTTTTGCGCCCGTCCCCGATCCTCTTGGATAGCGAATAGCGATCGGACCGGAGTTGTAGTGCGCCATAGTCCAGAGCATATCGACAAATTCATCCTCATCCTTCGGCTGCATGTGCACCCAATTGGGGACGTGTCGCAGATAACCGATATCGAACAAGCCGTGATGCGTGGGACCGTCGTCGCCGCTTAATCCGGCGCGGTCCATGCACAACTTCACGCTCAGGTTTTGGATGGCGATGTCGTGGATCGCCATATCGTAGGCGCGCTGGAAAAACGTGGAGTAAATCGCGAGGAACGGTTGCAACCCTTGCGTTGCCAGGCCACAGGCGAAAAGAGTGGCGTGTTCTTCTGCAATCCCAACATCGAAATAGCGGCCGGGGTGGGCTTTGGCGAAATGCGATAGCCCGGTTCCGCTCGGCATCGCTGCCGTGATCGCCACGAGCTTTTGGTTTGTCTCCGCGAATTTCGCCAGTGTCTTCCCAAAGATTTCCGAATATGTCGGCGTCGGCGTTGGCGCTGTCTCGCCGCTTTCGATCTTGTATTTACCGAGACCGTGGAATTTATCCGGTTGTTTTAGGGCTGGGGCGTATCCTTTGCCTTTCTGGGTAAGAATGTGCAACAGGACCGGTTCTTCCTGCGTTTTCAAAAACTCAAATGTTCGGATGAGCAATGGGATATCGTGCCCGTCGATTGGTCCGTAGTAACGCAAGCCGAGTTCCTCGAAAATGACACTCGGGACGAGCAAGCCTTTGACACTTTCCTCCACTTTGTGCGCGAAGTGTGCCACTGATTTTCCGGCGATCGCGCGGACGAAATGGGCCGCTTTCTCATGCAAATGAGCAAACGTTGGGCTTGCGGCAATGCTGTTTAGGTAATTTGCAATCGCACCGACATTCTTTGCGATCGACCATTCATTATCGTTGAGCACAACGATGAATCGCTTGGTGTGCGCTTTTACATTGTTTAGCGCTTCGTAGCTGATTCCGCACGTCAATGCGGCGTCGCCTGCTACCACGACGATGTTCTCATCCCCACCGCGAAGGTCACGCCCAACCGCCATCCCGAGTGCGGCGGACAGCGCTGTCCCCGCATGACCAGCGCCGTAGCAATCGTGTTCGCTCTCGGTGCGCAAAAGGAAGCCGTTTAGCCCGCCGAATTGGCGCATGGTATTAAAACGATCGAGCCGCCCGGTAAACATTTTGTGGACGTAGCCTTGATGACTGACGTCCATAACGAAGCGGTCGTCCGGCGTGTTGAAGACCCGGTGCAAGGCAATCGTCAGTTCCACGACACCGAGATTTGGGCCCAAATGCCCTCCGGTTTGGGAAAGGACGCTGATCAGCTCTTCCCGCACTTCCTGTGCGAGCTGTGGCAGATCCTGTTCGCGCAACGCTTTGATATCCGCAGGCGAGCGGACCCCATCGAGCAGACGCGTTGGAGGTGCGGTCGCCTCGGAAGCCCGAGCCGACTCAGAAGAGTTTGATTTCATCATTTGTGCTTTCGGATTCATCTACGGTTTCGGCCGGAGCAGCCAGTTCCGGTGTGGGCTCGAAATCCTTAACTATCGCCTTTCCTGCGCTGTTGCGAGCGATGATTTCGATCCTTTGTTCGGCCTTGGCAAGTCGTTCCTGGCAAACCTTTACCAGATTCATTCCCTCTTCGTAGCGTACGATCAGATCTTCGAGCGGGAGTTTGCCGGATTCCATTTGCTCGACAATTTTTTCGAGCCGATCCATCGCGCCTTCAAAGTTAAGCTCTGCCTCGCGCGGCTTCGGTTTGCTGCTCATGGGGAGAACGGAAGAATTAAGCACAGGTTAGGCAGGAAAAAAGGATGACTTATGCCCAGCGCCCGCCAGGAACAGAGCGAATTGCGCCTCTTAACGCTTTTAGACGACACACGAAATAAGCATTCGCGTCAATTCAAAGCGCAGCCGAATATCCTGGCTCTTCCATCCATGAAAACAATGTCGGCGATTTCGCGTTCATGGTGGCGTCGACCTAACGATATGAATCAAAGTGACCTATCGCCCGCGCCATCCTATTACGGGATGTGGGACGCCGTCGCGCGGTTCGCGGCTGAAATCCGGGCGAGCGATTTCATGACTGAGATGATCAAGCGACGCAATGCATTCGGTAGCGAAGGAGTGATGGGAGCGATCGATTGCGCAACGCTTTATGGATTGACGCGTTGGGTCCGGCCGACGGTGATCGTCGAGTCCGGCGGATATATTGGAATGTCGTCCGCCTTTATCTTGAAAGCGCTGGCAGACGAAAAGCTTGCGGCGGCAAAACTCTACAGCATTGAATTGAGTCAGGAATGCGAGCAAGGGGCGTTGATTCCGGATGAATTGCGATCCGCCTCTGCCGGTTTCGTGCCCATGCGCGGCAAAGTGGAAGATTTCCTCAAGGGCGATCGGCTCCCTTCGTTGATCGACGTGTTTCTGCACGACAGCTCGCATAGTTACCGGCACATGCTCTGGGAGTTTCGCCAATTTTGGCCGCGCCTGCGCGACGGCGGATTACTGGTGTCTCACGACGTGCAGATGAACGCGGCCTTTCCCGAATTTGTGACCAAGACGTACGCCCACGATAAAAAGACCGGCCGCCGCGACGCGCAGCGCACATCGCATCACGAATGGGGCCGCTGGGGTTACATTGGCTTCGCTGTTAAGAAGGCTACTCGCTAGATCTTGGACCGCGGATTACGCGATTCGTGCTGCAATGCCAGCTTGCCACTGCTGGCGAATGTTAGTACCTCGAATACATAGATGCGCATTGTCGATCTTGTCTGTCATCAGGACCCGCGTCAGCGTGTCGTCTTGGGTTTGGTCGCTGGTGGGACGGTGTTCTTTGCCTCGCGCGGACATGTTCGGTTCTCGAGTGCAGCAATTGCAGGTTGGAATGCCTTCGCTGCCGTTATCATCGCGCTTGATTGGCTGACAATTTTGATGACCCCGCAGCGCAAGATGCGCGAGCGAGCGCAGCAACAAGATCCGAGCCGCTTGCTTATCTTTCTTTTTGTCGTCGTTGCCGCTTGCGCTGCTCTCTTCGCGGTTGGATTTTTGATTAGCGCAAATAAGCGTCAGACTGGCGGCCATTTTACCGTCCATCTATTGCTCACTCTGTTAACCGTGATTTCATCCTGGACGCTGGTTCACACGGTTTTCGGTTTGCGTTACGCCCACGTGTTTTATGGGGATAGCGACGAGCCCGGCGTAGTTCAACATGCCGGCGGTCTAATTTTTCCCGGTAATCGGCCGCCGGATTATTTTGATTTCGCCTATTTTGCCTTTGTCGT
>DASSFL010000291.1:0-12207 GCA_035694525.1 Candidatus Udaeobacter sp.
GTTAGGCAGAGTTGAAAACGTGAGTGTGCAACGTCAGGACCGCGCGGATGCGCAGATCGACGAATCAAATGCACCGGCGGATGTTTCGATCCAGGTTTACAGCCAGGGCAATATTGTTACCGAAGAAAGCGGCTTATTCGCCACGCTGCGGCGCACACTGGCTCAAAGCGCGAGCGCAATTATGTGGAGCTTGCGAATGATTGGTGTGGCGATCGCGTTTCTCGCACCGTGGGCGATTGGAATTGTTTTGCTGATTTGGATTACGAGGCGCGTAATTCGTTCACGAGCGTCCAGATCCTGAGCCGCGTCCCGCTCGTTGTCATCCTGAGTCGCGAAGACGGCGAAGGACCTCCCGATCGAAGTGCGCGTACTCTCGTCAGATTGTGTGATCAACTAATCTGCGTGATGTCCCCTCGCTTCGCCCGAGGTGACATGTGTCTATGTTAATCGGAATCATTCTTGCCCGCTGTGCAAACGAGCCATAGGTTACTTATGTTTTCCGGAGGTTGACGATGAAATCTCAAGGCGGTATCAGCTATAGCAACGCGGCGGTCGCTGCTTGTCCGAAACATTTACTCCAATTCGCAGTTGATCAGCGATACGACGATTACACATCGGTCGATCACGCGGTCTGGCGATTCATCATGCGCCAGAACATGTTTTTTCTGAAGGAATACGCGCACAAAGTTTATTTCCAGGGCCTCCTTAACACGGGCATTTCCTTCGAGCGAATCCCGCGAATTGAAGAGATGAACGATATTCTGGCAAGGATCGAGTGGGGAGCCGTGGCAGTAGACGGTTTCATTCCGCCGGCGGCGTTCATGGAATTTCAAGCTTATAAGGTGCTGGTGATCGCCTGCGATATGCGCCAGATCCATCACATCGAATACACACCGGCTCCTGACATTGTGCACGAGGCCGCGGGTCATGCGCCAATCATTGTCGACCGCGAATACTCAAATTATTTGCAGCGCTTCGGCGAAGTGGGCGCGAAAGCAATGTCGTCCAGGAAAGATTTTGAGCTGTATCAAGCGATCCGGCACCTGTCGATCTTGAAGGAGCGACCGAACGCTGATCCGAAAGAAGTCGATGAAGCAACCAAGCTGGTCGAGCATCGCCAGAGAAATCTCGGCGCGCCCTCCGAAATGGCGCTCCTCTCGCGCTTGCATTGGTGGACGGTCGAATACGGGCTTATCGGCGCGCTTGAGAATCCAAAAATTTACGGAGCTGGATTGCTTTCCTCAATCGGTGAATCGGTGTCATGCCTCGAGCCGGAGGTAAAGAAGATCCCTTACTCCATTGACGCTCAGAATTGCGCGTTCGATATCACCACAAAACAACCGCAGCTTTTTGTCTGCCGCGACTTTCAACATCTCAAAGATGTACTTGAAGAATTTGCCAGCAAGATGGCGTTCAAAGTTGGCGGACTCGAAGGTATTAACAAAGCCATCGAATGTAATAACACTGCGACCTGTGAGTATTCGTCCGGTCTCCAGGTCAGCGGAATTTTCGCTGAAGTCATAACAGACGAAAACGATTCGCCGATTTATCTGCGGACAACCGGCAAAACTGCACTCGCATTTCAAGGCAAAGAACTCGAAGCCCACGGCGTCGATTATCACAAGGAGGGTTTCGGTTCGCCGGTTGGCAAATGGAAACAAACATCAACGGCGCCGGAGCTGCTCACCAACGATCAACTCCACGCCCTTGGAATTGTTGAAGATAAAAAAGCGAAGATCGAGTTCATCAGCGGCATTGTCGTATCGGGGAGGGTTGAGAAAATTCTACGTCGCGACGGGAGATTATTGTCGATCACGTTCGTAAACTGCAGCGCAAAATATCGTGACCGCGTCCTGTTCCAGCCTGACTGGGGCTTTTTCGATATGGCCGTTGGCGAACGAATCAGCTCGGTGTTTAATGGCGCGGCAGATAAGGACGCCTACAACCAGGTGGCGCTTGTTCCAAAGGAACGCACCATCAAGGTCCCGCCCACGCCGAAGCGCGAACGGCTCGAGAATCTTTACGCGCAGGTGCGCAAGATTCGCGAAAGCAAAACCGGTTACGAACGGCTCGGCGAAATTTGGGAGACGCAGCAGGCCGAGCATCCTGAGGATTGGCTGTTGTCGATGGAAATTTGCGAAATCCTCGACACGACTGATCAACAGCCGGAACTGAAAGCCAGAATCGAAAAGTTCCTAAACGAGAAGAAAACGAAGACTAACGATCTCGCAACACTAATCGGTTGGGGATTCCGCCTGGTCGAGTATCACAAAAAGCCAGAAGACCAGGCGACGCTACATGCGTCGCCGACCAGGTAGCGTCGGTGCGCTACGCCGACGAGACGCCGCAGCGTGGCGTCCCTACCAGGCCATTGCCGTGGGTTTTGTTATTCCGAGCGAAGTCGAGAAATCTCTGACTCTTTCCTTGGGCGATCTGAGGTGTCCAGAGTTCTCTCGATTTCGCTCGAGATGACAGTTCTAAGGCTAAACAGTTTCGTCCTTGAAATGCCGCTTGCCCTTTAACGCGTTGGCGTATTCATCCTTACTGAGAATATTTTCATCGAGCTGCGTGTCCATCCGAAGAAAGTTTTGGAACCACGTTTCAATTCGTTGACGCTCTTGTAACACTTCCTCGTTGATATAATTCGCGTCGATATTGATGCAGATCGCACCAACGATTCCGAATTCCTTTCGTTTAATGGGAATCGTCGTGCACTTGAATTTTCGTGCGCCGATGTTCAGTTCGTAATTCAGTTTGTCTTCGTTCAGGAGCTGTCGGCGCTTGAGATCAATCAGTAGATTCGTTGTACCGTCGCGCAAATGACGCCCCGTTACATTGTTTTCGAGCGTGATCAGCGAGTGTGCCGGGTTCGCGAGGTTGTGCAGCAAGATCTCGATTCCGGTATGCGGAAAGGATTTTCCGATTAGGCGCACAATACGCTCGTAGTTTTCAAGGAATTCGTGTGTGTCGTCGGCAATCGTCTTGCCGTCATATTTCTCGAATAGCTGCGCGTAAACCTTTTGCTCGGCGGGTTCGAGTTGTGCGCGCACGTTATTTTGCTCGCCAATGAAAATGAGCTGCCGAGCGGCCGTATGATCTTCGTTCTTGAGAAAGTAATGCATGCCCAGCCGGAAATCTTTCAGGCTGAATTCCCCGAAGTTTTCGCGTGTAACCGTGAATGGATAGAAATCGTACTCTTCCAAATTCCGGCCAAACTTGCGGCGTTGTTCCTTGTACTTACCCCACAGAAAGCCCGTTGCCAGAAAGATCACCGAGACAATGATCGACGCGATCACGTTAATACTCAGTTCGCTTTGTAGAATCTTGATCATGTGACGAACATCTTCTGCGCTGCTGTAGCCAACTAGCCTGCGGCCGGTCCCGCCGGGAACCCGCTCCTTGGAAGACGGATCACAGCACCCTGGCCACACCGTATTGCCGACGCCAAGGTTGCCGAACTAATCACAGATTTCCAGTCAGACTCGACAACGTGATATTCTCCAACGTGACATCCGCTGGACGAGACAGCGCGTATGCAACCGCGCTGGCGACTTCATGCGGACTGATCATTTTTTCGCGCGGCCATCTCCCCTCGATCTGAGTCCAGATGTCGGTGTCTGTCGCTGCGGGATAAATGTTGATCACTCGGATTCTGCGGTCGCGCAATTCTTCGCGCACACATTGCGAGCAGCCTTCAAGCGCGAACTTGCTCATGCAATAGGCGCTCCAGTTCGCAAAACCCGTCTTCGCTGCGACGGAAAGAATGTTAACGATGCTGGAGCCGGGCGGCATATGAGGCGCGAAGTGTTGCATTAACAGAAACGGCGCAGTGATATTAACCCCCACGGTTTGCTCCCATTCAATCGATGTGATTTCGCAAAAGGGCTTTACGATTGCGACGCCCGCGTTGTTCACGAGCAGGTCCAGCGGATTCTTTCCAACTTGATCGATGAGATCGGAAACACCGGACGGCAAGGCAAGGTCATGAATCAATCGGCCCACGTGTGCACAGTGGGGCTTCATCGCCTCGTACACTTCCGCTAACGCGACGGTATCGCGACCGTGGAGAAGCAATTCAACGTCCACACCTGCAAGGTTCTCGGCAATCGCGCGGCCAATTCCGCGGCTCGCACCTGTGATAAGATAACGCTTCATGTCGAGTCAAAAACGTCGAACGCCCAACCTCCGCCGTCCAACGCTGGTTTACTGTAGCGGCGGTCTGCGACCGCCGAACCCTTATTTCGATCTCGGCGCTCACAGAACGCCGCTACAGTCGCCTCAAGGTGAACCGATTGTTCGCGGTTTCCCATAACCGCAGCCTAACGAGTTGTTGACTCAGCCGATTATCGATCTTCGGCCAAAGAGCGCGCACAATATTTTCTCCAGTTGAAGGCGCGTTGCGGAAATCCTCTGTTTCCAGATCGAGGTGCCGATCCCGCCACGGTTCCAACGACTCCTGGATAGCTTTCCTGAATTCAACAAAATCGTAGAGCGTTCCGCTGCGCTTATCGTAATCGCCGCTGATGGTTGTTTCGGTCAGATAGCCATGGCCGTGACCAAGCGGATTGTTGCACTTGCTGTAGAGCTTTGCGTTTTCGGCGTCGGAAAGAGTGGCGGCACGTAGTCGGTGTGCCGCATGAAATGCCATCCGCATCCCCAGGAACACCGCTCTGTCCTTCCACACCTCGGCAAAAAAATCTGCGCGCTCGTGCAGACGTACGCGATCCAGCGGCGTCATCGAGTTTGCCCGTTGGTAAATGTAATGGGCCAAACTCTCGGTGGTTATGGGGTGATTCGCCAGGCCGGCGACGTCTTTATTGAGAAAGCGGTGGTCGAGTTCTTCGTGCAAAGCGCGCAAACAAGCGTGGATTGCATCGTGATCCACTAGCGGCAGATCTTGAGCGCCGAACGCTGTCGGAGATCGGTATGTCAGACGGACGCGATAATTATGTCCGTGAATCGAAGTGGCCGAACCAAACAAACGCGCATTTTCCTCAGCGCTTAGCCGAGGCGACGTGGTTTTACGCGCAGCTGAAAATTCGAACCAATAGTTCGCCTCGCAAGCGCCATTAGAATAAAAAGTTGCGCTTCGTTCAGACGACTCGGTCAGATGACAGGCAACAAGTGTCGCGACGTTGTCAGAGAATAACGGCGCGACATCGACGCAGAGTTGCCGCGCAATATTTTCGGCAGTCGGCGGAACGGCACGGAAGGAAGAATTGTCTTCGTTGAGGAATTTGTGGTCGAAGCGCTGCCGCACAATCCTGCCGGCGCGCTCCTTGATCTCGCTGATGTTAATCAGCATTCCCGTAGCGGGATCGACAGGTCCGGTGAAAACGAAATAGGCAACGTAATTGCGACCGCTCCCGTAGCGTGCATTCGTTTCGGGCCCAAAAGCCGCCAGATTTTCGATGTCGCTCCAACGGTCGACGTGCAAGCGGCGGGAAGCTGAGAATTCGAGTCGTTTGCTGACGGTCAGGAGCACGACGTCATCACCTCCTCATTCAATCACTGCTCGACAAGGCATCAACTGAGAATTAGTCAAACATTCTTTTGACTTACTCGATATCCTCATGATCTTTAAATCAATGAAACATATAGGCTGGCGAGAGCGGTTGTTCAAAAGCACACGGGGGAAAATCCTCGATCTCCTGCGGACGCGAGAACGGACAGTGAACGAACTCGCCGCAGAGTTGCGCCTAACTGACAACGCCGTGCGAGCGCACCTTGCCAGTCTTGAGCGCGACAGACTCGTGTCCCAGTCAGGCATGAGACCAGGTGTTCGCAAGCCCCACACTACGTATGCTCTCGGGCCGGAAGCCGAACAATTGTTTCCGAAGGCATACGGGCGGCTGGTCTCGCTTCTTATGTCGATATTCTCGCGCCAGATTAAGCCAGGAAATTTGCGCGCTGGAATGCGTGCCGCTGGGCGAGCCGTGGCCCAGGAACATTTGCATGAGTTGAAGGGCAAAACACGTCAGCAAAGAATTGATGCTGCGCTGCGCATTCTCAAGGAGCTGGGCGGTGCGGCCGCTTTTCGTGAAGAAGATGGCAAGCACTTCATCTATGGGAACGGGTGTCCGATTGCTGCTGCCACGGCGAATCATCCTGAAGCATGTTTGCTGGCGGAATCACTGCTCACGAGCATAGTTGGCTCACCGGTGAAAGAATGTTGCATCCGCGGGGCAGCGCCTTCCTGCCGCTTTGAGCTGAAATAAGCTCGCCTTCAAAGGCTCCGTAGAGACTGAACGCCACACTCACAACGCAAGAGGTCCACGTCTTGGCCCAATAAATAATCAAATAAGTTATTGACTTATTATGATGAAGCAAGAGATTCCGCCTTATGAACATGACTATCGAACAAATACATGACTCGGCCAGCGCGGCCGCGGACAACATCGCAAGTTCGCCGGCTCGTCAGGCATTCCGGATTCTCCAGTTCGGGTTCACGGTTGCGCCCATCCTCGCCGGATTGGACAAGTTCTTTCACCTGCTGGTCAACTGGGACCAGTATCTCCCTGAAGTGGTGGCAAGAATGTCACCCGTGCAACCTCACACGCTGATGCTTGTCGTCGGAGTGATCGAGATTGTGGCTGGAATCGGAGTCGCCCTCAGACCGCGGATCTTCGCCTACATCGTTGCCGCCTGGTTGGCGTTGATCATAATAAACCTGTTGCTGATTCCCGGATACTTTGATGTAGCGCTGCGCGATTTTGGGTTACTTCTTGGCGCCCTCGCACTGGCTCGATTGAGCCAGCAATTCTCGCGCAGCTAAGTCACTGGGGTTCCGGTTGGCTGTAGTTGTCTCTGCGAGACGGGATCAATTCCAGGCGCGATTGTAGGGCGTTTCTGTGAACCCCGAAAAGTTTTCGGGCTGACACAGCACCCTGCAATCAATCTTTCAACAGCGACAGAAATTCGGAGCGGGTTCGGGCGTCCTCTTTGAAAGTGCCGAGCAGACAAGAAGTTTTCATGACCGAGTTTTGTTTTTCGACGCCTCGCATCATCATGCAAAGATGTTTTGCTTCTACGACGACCGCCACTCCCGAGGGCTCGAGACATCTCATCAGCGACTCCGCGATTTGAGTGGTAAGATTTTCCTGGATCTGCAGACGACGGGCAAAGACATCGACAATGCGCGCCACCTTGGACAAGCCGATCACTTTGCCGTTCGGAAGATAAGCCACATGCGCACGGCCGATGAAAGGAAGCAAATGATGTTCGCACAACGAATAAAGCTCGATGTCTTTGACCAGAATGATCTCGCTTGCTCCTGACTCGAAGACCGCCCCGTTTATGATCTCATCGAGATTCTGCCGATAGCCTTGCGTGAGAAACTCCAAAGCGCGCGCCGCGCGATCGGGCGTGCGCCGGAGACCTTCTCGATCCGTGTCCTCCCCGACGCCCTGAAGGAGCTCGCGGTATGCATCCGCGATTCTGTCGAGATCGCTCTCCGGCAAACGATTGCCGTCGCGCGTGATTCGTTCCTCGACGTCGAGATCTGAATTGCTGCGCTGAATCATAACTGCGTTTAAAGGTTAGCTCTGCTCTTTTGCCATCGCGCTGGCAAGCGCGATCCACCTAATCGAGCCAGCTTTCTGGATATTTTGGATCGTCCAGCGCAAGCGATTCTTCGGTGAGCTCGAGCGTATGTTGTGTGTCGAACATCACCGCAAGTTCTTCCGTGCGTGTCGCGTTCCTGCTTGCCATGATCGTCCCCGGGTGCGGACCGTGTGGAATGCCACGCGGGTGCAATGTGATTGAGCCGCTCTCGATCCCGCGCCGTGAACCGAAATTCCCGCGTACGTAAAAGAGAACTTCGTCAGCCTCGACGTTGTCATGCACCCATGGGATTTTTACGGCTTCCGGATGGGTGTCGAGCATGCGCGGTGCAAACGTGCAAACAACATATCCACGAATCTCGAATGTTTGATGGATTGGTGGCGGTTGATGCACCGTGCCCGTGATCGGCTCGAAATCCTCCGCATTGAACGTGAACGGATAGAGATAACCGTCCCAGCCGACCGCGTCGAATGGATGATGGGCCAGTGTCACCCGGGTGAGTCGCGGTCCATCCTTGACGAGAATATCGACGTCTTCCTCCTTATCGATCGTAATTATTTCGCGAGGACAATGAAGATCGCGCTCCGAGTAGGGGGCGCCCATCTTAATTTGCCCCTCGTGATTCAGGTAACGCTGCGGAATCCGGACCGGCCCGACGGATTCGAGAATAAGGTAATCCTCCTCCTCAATGTTGTCCGGAACCAGCCTGTAGGTGATTCCGCGCGGAATGACGATGTAATCCTCGGCGCGATAAGGCAGGCTGCCGAAAACAGATTCCATCACGCCGCTGCCGCCAAACACGAAAATAATCTCATCGGCGCCGCCGTTTTTATAATATTGAAACTTGTCGTACGCCTTCGCAGGCTTGGCGCGGTACGCGATCACGTCCTGATTAAACAACATCGGAATCCGTCCGGTGTAGAGATCGCCGCGCCGCGGAATATTAGCTGTCTTTAAGTGATGATGCCTCAGCGGACTATCGGTCACCTTCTTTGGTTCCCAATGTTTGATTAACTCAACGTTGCGTACCCGAGTGGGCGGGCGCAGGTGATACATGATCGAGTACGCCTCATCGAATCCCTGCGTGGTGAAAACGTGCTCGTAGGCGATGCCTTCGTTCTTATAGCTCGGCGTCGATCCGTTGCGATGGAACCAGATGTGATGTTTCCGCGGGATGTCTCCCAGTCTCTGATAATACGGCATTGTCGATCCTCCCCTTTTACAAATTGCCTCTTGCTGCTTGTTCGCGCTCGATCGCTTCGAAGAGCGCCTTGAAATTACCTTTGCCAAAGCTCTTCGCGCCTTTGCGCTGAATAATTTCGAAAAAGAGCGTCGGCCTGTCTTCGACCGGCTTGGTGAAAATCTGAAGCAGATAACCTTCATCATCGCGATCGACCAGGATGCCCAACCGTTTCAATGCATTCAGTTCTTCATCGATGTGACCAACGCGATCGAGCAGCGTGTCGTAGTAGCTCGACGGGATGTTCAGAAATTCGACGCCGCGCTTCTGCAGGTCCGTTACTGTTTCAATGATGTTTTTAGTTGCCATGGCGACGTGTTGCACGCCTTCGCCGTTGTAAAACTCGAGGTACTCGTCCACCTGCGATTTCTTTTTACCTTCAGCGGGCTCGTTGATCGGAAACTTCACAAAACCATTGCCGTTGCTCATCACTTTGCTCATGAGCGCCGAGTATTCAGTGGAGATATCCTTGTCGTCGAAGCTAAGGATGTTTCGGAACCCCATTACGTCCTCGTAAAATTTTACCCACGGATTCATCTGGCCTAAGGCAACATTGCCGACGCAATGATCGACATATTGCAGGCCGGTCTGAGACGGCTTGTAATTCGATTCCCACTTGCGGAAACCCGGCATGAACGGGCCACGATAATTCTGCCGTTCGATGAACAGATGAACGACCTCGCCGTAGGTATGGATTCCGCTCATCACTACCTCGCCATGTTTATCCGATAGCGTTTTCGGCTCCATATAGCTTTTGCCGCCGCGCTTCGTGGTTTCCTCCCATGCGGAGGTTGCGTCTTCCACCGTGAGAGCGAGCGCTTTCACGCCATCGCCATGTTTATGAACGTGATCGGCGATTGGATTATTCGGCCGGAGCGGAGTGGTCAGAACAAGGGTTAATTTGTTCTGGCGAATCGCGTAGCTCACCCGATCCTTCGTTCCCGTTTCCGGGCCGGAATAGGCGAGGCTTTGAAATCCGAAAGCTGTCTTGTAGAAGTGGGCTGCTTGCTTGGCGTTGCCGACGTAGAATTCAACATAATCGGTGCCGTGTAGCGGCAGAAAATCCTCCTCCGCTTCCGGCATCCTTTTCGCTTTTGGAGCAGCAATTGTCGTTGGCATAATGACCTCCTAAATTTCTCGCGCTGAATGCGCCTCCCAAATATAAGTTCGACAACCAGCCGTCGCAAGGTTGTGGAGAAGAGACGCATTCTTGTCGTGGCAGGCGTGTCGCCTGCGAAACTAAGAACCAGCAGTCGACTCGCTGCCTCTACAGTTTCGGCGCGAGTGAAGCGACAATTTTCTCGAAGCGCGGATCCCCACGGAGCGAGTCCCAGTAAGGATGCAGCTTGAGTAAGCCATAGCTAAGGCTGTTCGGGACGCGTTGCACCGCTTCGATCTGCTCGATGGCGCGATCTTTCTCACCAGTCCACGCGTAGATTTGCGCCAGATTAATGGCTATGTCTGCGCCGTCGATAGCGTCTTTGGAGATGGGCAGCAATTCACAGCCGCGACGGCCTTCCTGTATTGCCTGTTCCTTCCGCTCAAGGACGGCGTCGATCATGCCCAGCAGGCTGAGAGCGGCCGCGAAGTCGGACTGCGTTTCCACTGTCTTTTCGACTTCTCTGCGCGCGGCGGTAAACGCGGCTTGCGCTTTGGCTGAATCACCCTGGCAACGAGCAATGACGCCATCCCAATAGGCGCGGGGATTGTTGACTCCATGATTTACGACGCCCTCGCGCGGATAGTTTGTCAGCGCCCGGATTGCGGCGGTCGCAGGCCGCTCGCACAGCGCAGAGTCAAGAGCATCTAAATCGAGCGGCAGGCCGGGGTTTTCAGCGACCAAAGTGGCTAGCGTGGCCTGAAAAGGTTTGATGTCCGCCCGCCAATCCAACGCAATTAGCGCCAGATTTATGCGACTTCCCGGGTCGCCCGGCATGATCGCCAGTGCTCGATCATAGGTTCGGACTTCGTCGGCGTAGCGACGCTGCCACCCGTAAGCCAAAGCGAGTTGCTGGAGAGTGAAAAAGTTGCGCGGGTCCAGCTCAAGGGCACGCTCCAGGTTGCGCGTGGCCTCGTCCCAGTGGCCTTCGCGGCGGTCGATCATGCCGGTGTATCGGAATACATCAGCGTTGTTGGGCAGTGCGCGCCTTGCGATAACGAGCTCGCTGCGAGCCCGCCCGTAATCGCGGAATCCGTTGTAGTAATAAATGGCGAGGGCGAGGTGGGCTTCGCCCGCATCCGGCTGAAGGCGCAGAGCGGTTTGCGCAGCCGCATTAGCCAGACCGAGACGGGCAGGAGTGTGGTCGTGGCCCCTAAAGTAGGCAGCGCCATGTACTCGGGAAAGCAGACCCCAAGCCTGTATGAAGTGCGGATCGCGTCCGACAGATTCATCGAGCAGTTTCGCCGCTTGAGGCAGCTTCTCTCTGGCATGAATTGGGTCCGTTGTGTCGGCGAAGAGTTCTTGGGCGCGCAGGTAAAGGTCGTACGCCGCGATATCCGTTGTGGACCGCTTCTCGATAGCCGCCTTTTCGCTAGGAGAGATTTTGGCTTGAAGTTGTGCAACGATCTTTCCGGCGAGCTCACTTTCGATTGCGAATACATCGGCGACGTCGCGATCGTACCGTTCCGCCCAAAGCTGGGTATCTGTCCGTGCGTCGATCAACTGAGCTCTGACGCGCACTCGGCCACCGGCACGCTGCACGGTGCCTTCCAATACATGGGCTACGCCGAGCGCGTTGGCGATCTCGCGCACATTACGCTCGGCGGTGGTTTTGTACTGCATTGTCGACGTGCGGCTGATTACTTTTAGATCGGCGATCTTGGCCAGGGCAGTAAGAATTTCATCCTGCACGCCATCTGCGAAGTAGGTGTTCTCCTTCTGATCGCTTAAATTCTCGAAGGGAAGAATGGCGATGCTCTTCTCGGGAGGGGTCGATCGGGTCATCAGTGATAGTCGCTGGAAAAAGGTCAAAGAACTAATCACCATAGCGAGGGCAGCGACTACTAAAGTAAGTACTAGCAGAGACCTTGGCCGCCGGGGCAGGCTAACTGGGTGAATTATGTCCGATTGTTGCTTCCATTTTCTTCTGCGCCTGAGTTTCTCAGGGACCTGTGGATTACCGAGATTCTCTTTGCAGAGATTAAACAGATGCAAGCGTAGTCCGTGCTTCACATCGCAATCGCCCAAGTCGTGCAACCACGGTTGCCAGTCCCGGTATTGCGCTAAATCTTCCGCTACATGCGCTGACAAGAGAATGTGTTCGGCATCACCGCAATCAAGCACTCGCTGCGCGACATTGATTCCCGATCCTGCAAAGTTCGTTTTATCATTAACGTCGGTGATTCTATTGACAGGGCCACTGTGAACCCCCATTCGCAACCGAATATGCGGATGATCTCGCAAG
>DASSFL010000292.1:0-14466 GCA_035694525.1 Candidatus Udaeobacter sp.
CGCCGGTACGGCATCCCAGCGCGTATGCGCGAACAACCGGGAGTTTGTTGCCGGCCGTTCTATTCGAATAACCTCGGCATTCATTTGAGGACTAAAACTTCGCTACAGAAAACTTGCTTGGCAAGTTTTGAAGATTGCCAAGGGCATTGCTACACGCCTAAGTTAGCCGCTCCATGTTCGCGCTCCAACCGGAATTGAAAATTTTCAGCGGCTCCGCGAACCGTGATCTGGCCGAACGCATTTGCAAATACGTGGGTGTGCCATTGGGCCGGGCGACAATCAGCTCGTTTCCTGACGGCGAGACTTACGTAAAAATTGAGGAAAACATTCGAGGGCACGACGTTTTCATCATTCAGCCAACCTGCCCGCCCACTAACCAGCACCTGATGGAGTTGCTGATCATGGTGGACGCGGCACGGCGCGCCAGCGCAGACCGGATCACTGCGGTGATTCCGTTTTTTGGATATGCTCGTCAGGACCGAAAGGACCAACCGCGGGTCCCGATTACAGCCAAACTGGTGGCGAATTTGCTGTATGCCTCAGGCGTAAACCGCGTCCTTACCATGGACCTGCACGCGCAACAGGTGCAGGGGTTCTTCGACATCCCGGTGGACCACCTCTATTCGCTCCCGGTTTTGATCAAGTATTTGCGAAAAGAGCTTAAGGGGAAAACAACGGTTGTTTCTCCAGATTTGGGCGGGCTCAAAATGGCTTCAGCTTACGCCGAAGCACTGCACGCGAATCTCGCAATCGTGGCAAAGGAACGCCGAAGCGCCACGGAGACCGAAGCGTTATATCTCATCGGTGAAGTGGAAGGACGCGATGTGCTGTTGGTCGATGACCTTACCGAGACGGCTGGGACGCTGACTTCCGCCGCCGAGCTTTTGAAGAAACGTGGCGCGCAGAAAATTTACGCTGGCGTCTCACATGCGGTTCTGGTCGATATCGCAATCGAGCGTTTGCAAAAATCTCAAATTGCGGAATTAGTAACGACCAACAGTACGCCTGTGCGCGCCGTGAAAGGTTTTAAAACCACGGTGCTATGCGTTTCCGAGCTTCTCGGCGAAGGCATCAAGCGGATCCATAATGACGAGTCGGTCTCGTCGCTGTTTAACATAGAGAACGGAACAAATGGCAAAACAGGTTAAATTAAAGGCAGAGCCGCGGACCAACGTGGGTCGCTCGGGCGTAAACAAGCTACGAGCCCGAGGAATTATTCCAGCCGTCATTTACGGAGGAAAAGTTAAACCGCAGGCCTTGCAGGTCGCTGCAAGGGACATCAACGCAATGATGAGTCACGCCTCAGGCGAAAACGTCCTGGTCGACCTCGAGATCGCGGGCGAAAAATCGAACCTGGCCGCGCTGGTACAGGAAGTGCAACATTCGCCGGTGGGTGGTGAAATTGTCCACGTCGATTTTCATGCCATTTCCATGGATGAGACCATCCAGGCGGAAGTCCCTCTCGAGCCGACTGGTACGCCTGTCGGCGTTAAGACTTTCGGCGGACTGCTTGAGCAGAGCCTGCGGGCGCTAGCGATTGAGTGCTTGCCTCGTGATTTGCCAGATCGGATTACCGTAGATGTGTCGCAATTGAATATCGGCGATTCTATCCATGTGCGCGACATTCAACTGCCTTCCGGAGTGACTGCAAAGGTGCCAGCGGATTTGACGGCATTTTCCGTCCTGGCTCCAGTTGTCGAAGAAGAACCGGTTGCCGTTGAAGCTGAAGCTGCCGCGGCCGCAGGCCCAGAAGTTATCACCGAGAAGAAGGAAGAGGGCGAAGCTGCTGGCGCCGCTCCGGCTGCGAAGGAAAAAGCTCCAAAGGAAAAAGAGCAAAAGAAGTAGCCTTCTTGATTGCGGATTGCGAAAATTACCCGTCCGGCGCGGACCGGAACGCGGCTTGAGCGGACGTGGAAGAATCGTCGATTCGCCTGGTAGCTGGGCTGGGAAATCCTGGGCCGGAATATGCAGCCACCCGGCACAACATCGGTTTCATGGTAGCCGATCGGCTTGCCGCGCAATTTGGATCGACTTGGGAGAAGTCGACAAAGTGGGACGCACTGACGGCCAAATGCAGCGATGTGTTTCTGGCAAAACCAATGAACTACATGAACCGGAGCGGTTACCCGCTCCTGAAAATAGCGCAGTTTTACAAGATCCAGCCGCCCGAGATTCTTGTGGTGCTTGATGATATGGCGTTGCCGCTCGGCCACCTGAGATTGCGGGTCAGCGGTGGATCGGGCGGCCATAAAGGCCTCGAATCGCTCATTATGCAATTTGGTACCGAAGAAATCCCCCGTCTCCGAATCGGAATCGGAGAGGCTCCACCTGCAGGATCAGTCGATTACGTATTGAGCCGGTTCTTTGAAGAGGAAAAGCCGATTGTTAGGTCCGCAATCGATCGCGCAGTCGAAGCGGTGAAATGCGCGATTGACAATGATCTCATTTCCGCGATGAACCTGTTCAACAAAACTGAAGAACCATGAAACACCGTTACGAAGCTCTGCTTGTGCTGAACACACAAGGCCGGGAAGATACACTTAAGGAAGTCATCGATCGATTGGAATCCGAATTCCAACAAGAAGGCGCCCAGATCGAACAAGTGCAGAAAATGGACAAACGCCCGTTTTCCTACGTGGCCGGCCCGCTCAACGCCGGATATTACGTTAATTTTGTCTTCAACGCTGAGCCGCAGTCGATTGCAAAACTGCGCTCAAAATTCAAGCTCGACCCGGAGGTTTATCGCCAAAGTTACCAGCGAGTCGAGCAAAAGAAGGAAAAGCCTGCGAAAAAGATGGCGAAAGCGAAGTGACTTGGTTATAAGCCGGGAATGGCCAGTTTTAATAAAGTCATTCTACTTGGAAATCTCACGCGCGATCCAGAAGTGCGCTATACACCCAAAGGCAGCGCGGTGTGCGATCTCGGCATCGCGGTCAACCGCGTTTACACAACCGAGGGCGGGGAAAGACGCGAAGAAGTTACTTTCGTCGATGTTGTGCTATGGGCGCGACTGGCCGAGATCGCCGGCGAATATTTGAGGAAGGGCAGGCCCATTTTTATCGAAGGCCGTCTCCAAATGGATAGCTGGGATGACAAGCAGACGGGGCAAAAGCGGACCAAACTTCGGGTCGTCGGCGAAAGCATGCAGTTGCTGGGTGGCCGTCCCGGGGGCGCCACAGGCGAAACCGACGAAGATCGAGTAGCCACAAGCGCTGGCAGCAAAACCGCCGCACCGCCGAAGTCGCCAAAGCCGACGACGCCGGACGACGACGAAATTCCCTTCTAGAATTAGCGCGAGCTTGCAGCTTGCGGCTTACAAATGAACGCGACGGAAGCCTGTATCGCGCTCAATATGCTGAAAACAGTCGGGCCTGTACGGCTGCGAAAAATGCTGGAGGTATTCAAGCAGCCGCAACAAATTCTCGCGGCGAAACGCAACGAACTCCGAAAAGTCGAAGGAATCGGGAGTGAAGTAGCCGATCAAATTAGCAACTGGGAGTCGATCGTCGATCTTGGCGCGGAGCTTGACCGAATTCGCGAATTTGGCGCCACAGTCATCACCGAGGAATCGCCGTCATACCCCACGTCGCTCCGAGAGATTCATGCGCCGCCGATTGTGCTTTACCTTTGGGGTGAACTGCAAGAGCGCGACCATCATGCAATCGGCATCATCGGCGCGCGGCGCACTACGCACTACGGAATGGAATCCGCAAAAAAGCTCGCGTATCAACTCGCCTATGCAGGATTGACTATAGTCAGCGGACTAGCGCGCGGCATCGATACCGCAGCACATCAAGGGGCGCTCGCGGCAAAAGGCCGCACGATCGCCGTGATCGGCTCCGGACTGGCGAAGCTTTATCCGCCGGAGAACGCTGCCCTTGCTGAAAAAGTTCGAACAGGAAATGGTGCGATCGTGTCGGAATTTTCGATGGAAATCGAACCGGACCGTCAAACCTTCCCGATGCGCAACCGGATCATTTCCGGCTGGAGTCACGGTATTCTTGTTGTGGAGGCAGGCTTGAATAGCGGGGCGCTCATCACTGCATCGCAGGCAATCGAACAAGGAAGATCCGTTTATGCTGTGCCTGGCCATATCAACGCGCCGAGCGCGATGGGATCCAATCGTCTTATCCAGCAAGGCGCCAAGCTGGTCATGGACGCCAGCGACATCCTGGATGATCTGCAGATTCTTCTGCCTGAAGCGACACCGTCCGCCGAAGCAGCCGCGCGCCCCTTGCCGCCTCTTTCCGAGAACGAGCGCCGCATCTACGACGCCATCGAAGCGACGGAGACATCAATTGATGAAATCACAGAGAAAACAAAGCAGTCGAGCGCGGCAGTTTCATCGACGCTACTGCAGTTGGAACTGAAACGTTTGGTCAAACAATTGCCCGGAAAATATTTTGTAAAGTTGGGATAGGTATTGTGTTATGCGGGCTTTCTCGGGCACGCGTGCCTAAAAAACGTCTCCCACTTGCAAAAGTCCTGTAAGTGGGTTCGATTGCCAGCCCCCATGTCCAAGTCTCTAATAATTACAGAGAAGCCGTCGGTTGCCGGCGACATCGCCAAGGCGCTGGGCGGCTTCAAAAAAGGCAAGGATTACTACGAGAACGAGAAATATCTCATCTCGTGGGCGGTCGGCCACCTGTTTGAGCTCGCGGTACCTGCTTCGATGAAGGAGCAGGACAAGTGGGACATGAAAAAACTGCCCATCATGCCGCCGGAATTCGAACTCGCGCCTGCGGAAAAAATGGGCAGCCGCGTCAATGTTCTTCGCAAGCTCATCAAAGATAAAAATGTCTCGGACATCATCAACGCATGCGACGCGGGGCGCGAAGGTGAATTGATCTTTCGCTATATCATCCAATACGCAGGTACGAAAAAACCGATCAAGCGCCTCTGGCTGCAATCGATGACGCCCGAGGCGATTCGGGAAGGATTTGCCCGATTGCGCAGCGACGCTGAGATGCAGCCGCTGGCCAGCGCAGCGCGGAGCCGGAACGAAGCGGACTGGCTGGTCGGCATTAATGCAACGCGCGCGTTTACGTTGCGGCTCAGCGGCGGCCGTGGAAGCACAGTGACTTCGCTTGGCCGCGTGCAGACACCGACGCTCACGATCATTGTTGACCGCGAGAGAAGGATTCAGGAGTTCAAGGCGCGCGAGCTGCACGAGATTACCGGTAAATTTCGCGCTGCGGCAGGTGACTATGGGGGGCGGTGGTTTGATGAAGCGTTCAAGAAAGAAGAGGCTGAAATTGAGCGAACGCAGAGACTGCTAGGCCGGCTCCAGTTGAACCTGCCGGATGCTGAGCAGCAACTTGACTCTGCAAACGGCTCTCTCTGGGACGAGCACCGCTCCGCGCCGCGATTGTGGCATCGCGAAATTGCGGACGCTATTCAACGCAAGTGCAGTGGAAAGGATGGAATCGTCGAGCTCGAAGAGAAGAAGCCGACGACACAAATTGCGCCGCAACTGTATGATCTCACGACCTTGCAGCGCGAAGCGAACAACCGCTTCGGTTTCTCGGCGAAACGCACATTGCAAATCGCGCAGGCCCTTTACGAGAAACACAAAGCGATCACTTATCCGCGCACGGACTCCCGGGCGTTGCCGGAAGATTATCTCCCCACAGTAAGATCGACGTTAGGCAAGATCGATAATCCATTCGCTCGAAAGGTGCTCGATAACAATTGGGTTAAGCCTAACAAACGTATCTTCAACGACGCAAAAGTGTCCGATCATTTTGCGATTATTCCAACCGGCGCGGTTTCACGCTCACTCGATGAACACGAACGCAAGATTTTCGACCTCGTAGCGAGGCGATTTGTGGCCGTATTCTTTCCACCTGCGCAATACGAGAACACGACTCGGATCACGCGTGTCCAAGGCGAGCCGTTCAAGACGGAAGGAAAAATTCTGGTCGCGCCAGGATGGCTGGAAGTTTATGGGCGCGAAGTCGCCAGTGAAAAGCCGGAGGAAAATTTGCCGCCAGTGACACAAGGCGAACGCGTCGCGACAATCGGCATCGAAATTAAGAACGACCAGACCAAGCCACCAGCTCGCTACAGCGAAGCGACCATCCTCAGCGCGATGGAAGCTGCCGGGAAACTGGTCGAAGACGAAGAGCTTCGTGATGCGATGAAGGAGAAAGGCCTCGGAACACCGGCGACTCGCGCGTCCATCATCGAAACGTTGATTTCAGCGCATTACTTGACGCGACAAGGAAGGGAACTGCAGCCAACGGCAAAGGCGATTCAAACGATCACCCTTTTAAAAAATGCAGTGCCCGAGCTCACCAGTCCGGAGCTCACCGGCGAATGGGAATTTCGTTTGCGCGAAATTGAGCATCGCAAGCTCACGCGCGACGCGTTTATGCGCGACATTCGCCATTTAACCGAGGAAATTGTCGGCAAGGCGAAGCATTTTCATCCCGATGAACATATGCCCGACAGCGAACCGTTCGGCACGTGTCCAAAGTGCGGTTCACCCATCATCGAGCGATTCAAGAGTTTCACTTGCACGAACGAGGAATGCGACTTCACGATTTGGAAGACGATCGCCGGCCGGTTGCTGAGCCGCGAGGAATTTGAGACTCTCGTTCGCGATAAACACGTCGGGCCCCTGAGCGGCTTTCGCAGTAGGAAAGGCAGGCGTTTCCCGGCAGTGCTCAAGCTAAGCGACGATTTCAAGGCTGAATTCGATTTCGGGCCCAATGGCCAGGAGAACGGCGCCGCGCAACCGGTGGATTTTTCAGGAAAGGAGCCGCTTGGCAAATGTCCAAAGTGCGGCGGGCGCGTGTTCGAGTTGGGAATGAGCTACGTCTGCGAAAATTCAGTTGGCCCGAACAAGACATGCGACTTTCGAGCAGGCAAAGTCATCCTCCAACAACCGGTGGAGCACGAGCAGATAAAAAAACTGCTCAGCACTAGCAAGACCGACTTGCTCCCGCGCTTCATTTCCCGCAAAGGCAGACCGTTCAAGGCATTCCTTGTGATCAGCGACAAGAAAGACGTGGGCTTCGAATTCGAAAAGCGCGAACCAAAACCAAAAAAAGAACGAAAGCCCGGGGAACCGGTCCCCAAAATCGATTTCTCAGGACAAGAGCAGCTTGGAAAATGTCCAAAGTGCGGCGGAAAGATTTTCGAAACTGAGAATAGCTACATCTGTGAGCGCTCGCAGGCTGACCGCAAGCCGTGCAGATTCAAGCTAAGCAAAACGATTCTCGGGAAGGACATTCCCAGGGAGCAGGCACAGAAGTTATTGGCAACGGGGAAAACCGATCTCCTCGAAGGTTTTATCTCGAAAAGAGGACGCCCGTTTTCCGCGTACTTGAAATTGGAAGACGAGAAAGTCGGTTTCGAATTCCCAGAGAAAACCGCACCCGAGAAAGAATCAAAGGAAGCAAACATCGTCTAGCCCTGGTACGTCACGACGACTGGGCGCATCAAGCGGATCGATGTCCACGCGCGCGACTTGTGCTTCACACGAGCGCGGACGCAAAATAAAATTAGCCTCGTGCGAAAAAGACCGCTCTCGTCGCTCTTGTCGCGGCTCTCTGTTACATACTGGGATTAGTTACAGCTTCTTACTTCCCGATTCCTGCGCACCTTGGTGCAGCTCTGACAAGGCTTCTGCAAGGGAAAGTCCGGCCGTTCATGGTTAGCCGAAACTTCAACGAGACAATCGGCTATGTCACCGATAGGAAAGCAGGGCCTCTCGCGGGTGGGAACGTCACCTACTTCAAGGTCAGTCCGGAAAACCTTTGGTCATTTGGATCCACGGCTACCGGGCCTCATTTTCCGTGAGCACGGTACATTGCGCGCAGGTCGCGCGCGCACTGAACATCGACGCAAACGTTCTTACGTTCGATTGGGCGAGCAGCGAATCGGTCCTCGGCTACACGCGCGACGTGCTTCAGATCCCTCGCTCCACAAAGCATCTGGTAGATCTGCTGGAGGCAATAAACAACGAAGTTAAGCCGCCGAAAATTATCATCATCGCGCACAGTCTTGCCTGCAGACTAGTGTGTTTGGCTTTGGAAAAGTTATACAACGATCCAAATCTCAAGAGCCTGAAACTGGATCACGTAATATTTATCGCTCCCAATGTGGATAGAGAAGATTTTGATCAAAACTTTAAGCCTGCACGGCAAACTTTGGTCAACCGGTTGACGATCTACGTTGCTTCCGACGATAACGTCCTGTTGCTAGGCAAACTTCTATACAACGTCGATTCGATTGGTCTGCCGGAGCAATTCTCGCCAGACACAAATCTGGACGAGATTCAGACTTTCCTGTATTACGAGAAACAGCTTCCCGGGAAGATTGACCTGGTCGATGTTTCCTTCTCCTCGAAGAGGACTTTCTCAAAAAGCATCGTCTCTTTCTTGAAAGACCTGTACTGGAAGATTTGTATTGGCTAATCCGCGATGATTATCCGCCAGCAAAACGACATCTCCTAAAATACAACGGAAGTAAGACCTCAACTCATTATTGGGTAATCCCGCCGTAATTAGTAATTTTCCGCAGCCTGCTGAACTGCAGTTCAACCCGATGTTGCACGTGATGCACCATTGCCACCGCGGCAATCAGCACGCAAGCTGCGATCACCTGGTGGGCGTGAAGCGTCGCGTGAAAGATTCCCCATGTGATGCACACTGCCGCGAGCGTTTGCATCATCTCAAAATAACCGGCCGTTGATGCGCGCGTAAGATGCAATCCTTGAAAATAAATCAGGAGGGGAATTCCGCCTGAGATCGACGCCAAACACAAAAGCAGGACGATCGCCTTGCCGGCGTGTGCTTGCGCCGGCGCTGGCCAGAGCGCTGCGCCGTGAAGTTTGCCATAGGCGAGAAGAATCAGCGTCATACACGCGAGGCCGACGACAATGCGCATGCCCGACGCAAGTCGAAGTGACATGCCGGTCATCACCCCGCGGCCAGCAACCGTCGATAGTCCCCAGAAAAGCGCACAGATCAGCGCGTATCCCGAGCCAAGATTAAGGCCAGCGCGTTCGAAAGAGACACCGATCATCGTTGGATGCGTGACAGAAACAAAGATCCCGGCGACGACGGCGGTGGCAGCATAAAAGAAAAAGCGATGGGCAAGCCTGTCACCGAAAAGCAAGAATGCACCAATAGTTGAAATAACGGGCTGGATATTCAGAACGACATTCACTACGGTCGGGTTTCCGTACTTCAGCGCGAGCGTAAAGAAAATCGTGCCGACCGCAGAGCCGGCGAAGCCTGAGAATAGAAGAAAGCCCCACGTGTGCGCGCGGATTTTTGGAATCTCCTTTAGACGTGGGACCAGAATCGGTAGGAACATGATCAAAATGAGCACGTGTTCCCAAAACACGATTACCTTGGCATCGAACAACTCATTGAGTGGGATGCGCCATGCGCTCTCAGTCCCCCACAGCGCCGCCCCGAGACCAACCAGCCACGGACCATAATGAGCGCTGCGTGCTGGGCGTTTTTGCATTCCGAATGCGTGTATCGTTACTGATGCGTTGCGTCAATTGCGGGGCATCCTTTCAACCGGCTCAATACAAAGCAAAGCGAGGACGCATCGTTTTCTTCGACCCGTCCGCTAATTCGTACAAACAATCAAAGAAACGTTGACACCACAAGGAATAGTGTGGTAATTGCGATTTTCATACTATGCGTTGCCCCAAGTGCGGGTCTCGTGATGACAAGGTCATCGATTCCCGTCAGTCGCGGGATAGTTCGAGTATTCGTCGTCGCCGCGAATGTCTGAAATGCAAGTATCGCTTTACTACTTACGAAGAAATCGAGCGCTCCGATCTGCGCGTGGTGAAGCGCGACAGAACCCATGAACCATTTGATCGGCGCAAACTGGCTGCCAGCATCGCGAAAGCTTTCGAAAAACGTTCTACCAGTCTTCTTACGTTGGAAGACACAGTGGATGAAATCGTGCACGAGCTTGAAACGAGCGGCCGTGAGGTTCCCTCGTCCCTAATTGGCGTCAAGGTGCTCGAAAAACTGCGTGGGATCGATGAAGTGGCCTATCTGCGTTACGCCTCAGTCTATCAGCAGTTTCAGGACGTCGATCAGTTTGTGGATGCCATTCATACCCTTGGACGTCGCATAAAACCTAATACGCTCCAGCGGGAATTATTTCCGACTGAGACCGCCCAGAATCCCGGGCCAGCTTCACCCAATATTCCAACCAGTAAGAAACATGGTCGCGTTTAAAGAAGAATTTCCATATCTCCGCACAGATTCGGGACAACTGTTCGAGTTCAATCGCGATTGGCTGCAGGCGGCGATCGGGCGTGCGGCCAACGAAGCTGGCTACCCCAGTTGGTGGTTGACCGATCACGTGACCGAAAGCATCGCCTTTTACCTGCACTTGCGAAACGACGAAAGCGTGGTCGCATTTAGTCAGTTGTCGCAGACCGTGCGGTATGTTCTGAAGGCAATCGGTTACAAGGAGATTGTGCCCTTTTTCGCGCCGGCGCCGCCGCCGATTTCCATCTCCTTGCTCGATATCGCTTACCATGCTGGAGCAGGTTACGAGCTCGCGTTCTTTGATCTCTTGGAAAAGCGAATTAACAGCCTCATTGAAATCGGCGCCGATAATCTCCAGCTTTGCTCGCTGCAGGCTTGCGTGAAGCATCTGCGCGGAGTGAAAACCTGGACACGCGCCTGCGACGCGTTGCGCGAGGAAATTGTCTGCTTTTTGCGCGAAAGACTAACCTCTGCAATGGATCCCACGGTGGCGAGGCTCGATTGTTCGCTGCGTTAATGGAGAGTTTACGGGGCTTGCCGAAAAGCTTCGAACTGTGGCGTTTCGTATTTGAATTACGGCCAGAATGCGCAGATTTACCCGAACTCTCTAGGTGACTAACCACTTCAGGTCATGACTATTTTCGAAAAAATCATCGCTCGGCAAATTCCAGCGAAAATTATCTGGGAAGATGATGACGCAGTCGCTTTTCACGACGTTAATCCGCAAGCCCCCGTGCACGTGCTGATCGTACCCAAGAGAGTAGTTCCCCGCCTTGCGGATGCGAAGGATGAAGATCGCGCACTGCTCGGCAAATTGCTTCTGGTTGCGCGCGATCTGGCGAAGAAAATGGAGTTATCGAACGGCTATCGTGTCGTCATCAATTGCGGACCAGATGCGGGCGAAAGTGTTCCGCATCTTCATGTGCATCTTCTTGGCAAGCGCGCGCTGGCCTGGCCACCTGGATAAAATAGCGCCTATTCGCGAACAAGCGTCCAATCGATTCCGATCACACGTTTGTCCACAAACTGTTTCAACGACTTGGGAAAAACGAGATAAGTGGCGCCTTTGCTCTCTTTGAAGCCAGCAATCCCGAAATCGGTCCCGCTTTCGGTGTTTAGAATCGTCATGACTCGATTCTTCTTTAGCTCCGCCTGAAGGTGGCGATCAGTAGATGGTTTTTGCCAAAGAGTGTAAACCTGCGGCTGGCCACATTCTTCAATGACCTGCGCAAAGCGGGCCGTTTTAGTCTTTAGCAGCTTCATGACTCAGCCGTTTATGGCGCGCCCTGGCGGTCGCGCCCTCATCGCAAAAAGTCCGCCAGAGAGCTACGGCAAGGAGGATCAAACTACCGTTGCTGCATTCCTGCCCTGGCGGGATTCGTAAGTCCTCAATCCATAACCTCTGACGGAGGTCGAATTTTCCTCCAACATTGGCATTACGCAACCCCGGCTGCCTTCTTAGAGATGGCGGAGACATTGACAAGATGCAACGCTTCTGTTTGCATCGGCGCCGTGAAATGGTTGGCGTCGCTCTTGCTCGTTTTTCTTTTGGCCACTTTGGACTCCTGTACAACACTCGTTAACCGGCGCGATCTTTACAGTCCTGAACCGGGACCAGATTCGCTGGAAGCGGCGCGTCAGTGGTACGGCGTCACAACAACACGCACGACGGCAACGACGACTCGGAGCGAAGAAATCGTTCAGCCAGTGAGCACACGCCGATATTAGTTAGACTCTGGTTCTTGAGCCTGAACGTTGAAGCAAAGCGCGACGCTCTTAACCGAATGGCAGGTTCGCCTTGATGCGGGCGACATCCGTTTCGTCCACACGCGCCGCCTTGCTCAAATGGCGCTTCCGCTTGGCACTTTTTACTGACAGCAAGTGACGTCGAGAAGAGTGCGCCCGCAGGATCTTGCCCCGCGCCGTGATCTTAAACCGTTTCGCCACTGACTTACGGGTTTTACTGCGAGCGATTGGCTTTGGCATAAGGCGATAAGATAGTGGGCCGTTAGGTTTTCACAACCGAGTTTTGCTCGTCTGACTGCGTTGCTTGAATGTTTGCATTTGTGCGTTAGGGGCTTGCTGGCAATCGTTTCGGAGTGGAACGTTGCTGAAATTTTCGAGGATGAAGGAATCACAGAACCGAAAACCGCGCGTCATAATCGTGGGCGCTGGATTTGGCGGGCTTCAGGCCGCGAAGAAGCTTGCTGGCAAGGATGTGCTGATCACAGTGATTGACCGCACAAATTATCATCTTTTTCAGCCTTTACTTTACCAGGTCGCGACTGCTGCGCTCTCACCGGCAGACATTGCGGCACCGGTGCGCTCCGTGCTGAGCAAATCCAAGAACGTAGAGGTAATTCTCGCCGAAGTTCAGTCCGTGGACGTAGAGGCCAAAAAAGTGAGAACTGCCGACCTGGAATACGATTACGATTATCTGATTCTCGCGACCGGTGCCCGGCATTCCTACTTCGGACATAATGACTGGGAGAAGCTGGCGCCAGGATTGAAGAGTCTTGAAGACGCGATTGAGCTCCGGCGTCGGATTCTGATGGCATTCGAATATGCGGAAAAAACCAACGATGAAGCGGCGCGCAAGGCTGCGATGACGTTTGTGATCATCGGTGGCGGCCCCACTGGTGTGGAAATGGCCGGAGCAATCGCAGAAATCTCCCGTCACACGCTAGCAAAAGATTTTCGCCATATCGATCCGTCTCGGGCGCGGGTCATTCTCATCGAAGGCGATTCGCGCTTGCTATCTGCCTTTCCCGAGGACTTATCGCAAAGCGCTCAAAAACAGCTCACAGATCTCGGCGTGGACGTGCGCACGGGCGTGCTAGCAACGAATCTTAGTGAGAACGGAGTGCAACTCGGTGACGAATTCATTCCCTGCCGTGTGAAAATCTGGGCAGCCGGGAACAATGCGTCGTTCATTGGCAAAACACTCGGCGCGTCAATTGACAGGGTCGGCCGCATCGTTGTGAACGATGACCTTAGCATTCCCGGCCACCCTGAAGTTCAGGTCATCGGTGACCTGGCAAACTTTTCATATCAGACCGGAGAACCGTTGCCGGGCGTATCGCCTGTAGCGATCCAACAAGGGCGCCACGCTGCGGGCAACATTCTTGGTATGATTAAAGGGCGCAAACCTCAGCGCTTCCATTATTGGGACAAGGGAAGCCTGGCAACAATTGGGCGGCACAAAGCGGTCGCCGATCTAAAATTCATGCATTTGAGAGGGCTTCCCGCGTGGCTGGCGTGGTTGTTTGTGCATATCTTTTTCTTGATCGGTTTTCGAAACCGCTTGCTCGTCCTTTTTCAATGGGCTTGGGCGTATTTTACGTTCGATAAAGGCGCGCGGTTGATCACCCGCAATTTTCAATCGGAGCAAAGACCGCCGGCGTGACTCATGTCATTCTGAGCGAAACGAAACACCTCTGATTATTGTTTGGGATTGCCCAGCAGAAACAATCTGAGATTCCTTCGCTTCGCTCAGAATGACATCTCCGGACATTT
Organism: Candidatus Udaeobacter sp.; assembly: GCA_035694525.1. Classification (GTDB taxonomy): domain Bacteria; phylum Verrucomicrobiota; class Verrucomicrobiia; order Chthoniobacterales; family UBA10450; genus Udaeobacter. Next base: position 13,770 of record DASSFL010000292.1, read on the forward strand.
CCGTGCGCAATCGTCAGCGAAAAATCCCGGTCAATGTGCCTGATCTCGAGATATTCGCACGGAAAGCGTTGCGCCGCCGTCTGCAATTGCAGAAGCGGAAACCGACGGACTTGGATAAATTGGACGAGGTTTTCGTGTGGCTCATTTCCGCTCGACAAATGGCTTCGTTACATCGGAAATTTATGCATCAAACGGGTCCGACCGACGTGCTGACGTTTCAACACGGCGAAATCTTTATCAGTGTGGACACAGCGAAACGCCATGCTCGTTCGTTTCGAAACTCGCTCGAGGGTGAGCTTTGCCGCTATGTTGTCCATGGGCTTTTGCACTTAAACGGATTTGACGATCAAACGCAGACTGGCGCCCGAAAAATGGAGAAGATGCAGGAAAGGATTCTGCACACCTGTAGGGCACTCTGTGAGCACCAAAATCCCCGCAATCTTGATCTGTAAACGCGGATCGGCGGTCGTAGACCGCTGCCACAGCTTGTTTGAACTGGGAGCGTCGTATGTTAGCGTTTCCACCATGAGTCGCGAGCGACGGCGGGACGTCGGATGCCGGGCACAGGGCAAAGAAACTGGAGGAATGACTCATGTTTTGGATGACACCGGGTCCGTAACGATCGCGGAACCCGCCAAAGAAACGCGTTCGGAAGAAGATCTCGATCTTCCCTGGCAAGTGGTTGTCCATAATGATC
>DASSFL010000293.1:0-10911 GCA_035694525.1 Candidatus Udaeobacter sp.
GTCGCAGGGCATGATTCAAAATTTCAAGCCTTACACGAAGGCGACGCTGGTCGAGCCGATGAAGGTCCAGATCGAGAAGAAAAACGATCAAGGCGAAACAATCAAAGGACCAGACGGCAAAGCGATCACGGAAGAGCAGACTGTTACGGAGCAGAACATCGCTCAAGGTCCAATGGCGTCGCAGGTCGCAATCAAGATGCTCGGGACTAACGGCGGTGGATACGTCAACGCCAACGCGGCAGATCCATTCGAGAATCCCACGCCGCTCTCAAATTTTGTCCAGATGTTGTCGATCTTCGCGATTGGCACCGGACTTACTTACTACCTCGGCCGCATGGTTAAAAATCAGAAGCACGGTTGGACCGTGTGGGCGGCGATGGTGACCTTGTTCCTCGGCGGCGTCCTGTTGTGCTGGTGGGCAGAATCCTCAGGCAACCCCATCCATCAACATCTCGGCGTCGCCGCAGTGGACGGAAACATGGAGGGCAAGGAGGTCCGTTTCGGAATTTTCAATTCCGCCCTCTTCGCCACAGTTACGACGGACGCATCCTGCGGCGCGGTAAATTCGATGCATGACTCGTTCACCGCGCTTGGCGGTTTCGTTCCATTGTTCAACATCCAGTTAGGCGAAATCATTATTGGCGGGGTCGGCGCCGGCCTCTACGGGATTCTTGTGTTTGTGGTGCTCGCGGTTTTCATCGCTGGCCTAATGGTTGGTCGCACACCGGAATATCTCGGCAAAAAAATTGAAGCGTACGACGTGAAGATGGCGATGCTCGCGTTGCTCATCCTCGCGATCTCGATTCTTGGTTTCGCTGCGTGGGCGATAGTCAGCAAATGGGGTCTGGCCGGATTGAACAACAACGGCCCCCACGGGCTTAGCGAAATTCTCTACGCGTTCAGTTCCAGCGCCGGAAATAACGGTAGCGCATTTGGCGGTCTCTCCGGCAATACGCCTTGGTACAATACGATCCTCGGTCTGGACATGTTGTTCGGCCGCTTCCTGATGATCGTGCCAATCATGGCGCTGGCTGGTTCGTTAGTGCAAAAGAAGGTCGCGCCGGCCAGTGCGGGCACGTTTCCAGTGCATGGCGGAACGTTTCTTATTCTCCTGCTCGGAACCGTTATCTTGATCGGCGCGCTCAACTTTCTACCCGCGCTGACTCTCGGGCCGATTGTCGAGCACTTTCTCATGCAAGGCGGAAAACTTTTTTAAGATCAACATCCAAACTTCATGACCCAAAAACCTGCATCGCTTTTCGACTGGAACATTGTCGGCCCGGCCATCGTTGACGCGTTCAAAAAATTGAACCCGCGTTTGATGGTGAAGAACCCAGTCATGTTTGTGACGATGGTTGGCGCTGCGTTAACTACCGTCGGAATCTTCACGGCGGAGCTGGGTTTGCGTGGTTTTGTGGCGCAACTGGCGCTATGGCTCTGGTTCACGGTCCTCTTTGCAAATTTCGCTGAAGCCGTGGCGGAAGGCCGCGGCAAGGCGCAAGCAGCAAGCCTGCGCCGCGCGCGCAAGGACACGATGGCCAGGCGCCTGAGAAATGGTCGTGAAGAGAAAGTCCCCGCGCCCATATTGCAGAAGGGGAACGTCGTCGTTTGCGAAGCGGGCGATGTCATTCCAGCGGACGGCGACGTGATCGAAGGAATCGCCAGTGTTGATGAGGCGGCGATCACCGGGGAATCGGCGCCTGTGATTCGCGAGAGTGGGGGCGACCGCAGTGCAGTCACCGGGGGCACGCGCGTGTTGAGCGATCGAATCGTCATTCGGATCACGGCCGATAAAGGCGCTGGTTTTCTGGATAAAATGATTGCGTTAGTCGAAGGCGCCCGTCGCCAGAAAACGCCTAACGAAATCGCGCTCACGATTCTTCTAGCCGCGCTGACGTTCATTTTTCTCCTGGTATGCGTCACGCTGAAACCGTTCGGTATTTATTCGGGCGCGGCGTTCTCCATTCCAGTTCTGGTTGCGCTGCTCGTTTGTTTGATTCCAACGACGATTGGCGGGTTGCTCAGCGCAATTGGCATCGCAGGAATGGATCGTGTCCTTCAATGCAACGTGCTTGCGATGAGTGGGCGCGCAGTCGAAGCGGCTGGCGATGTCGATGTCCTGCTCCTCGATAAAACGGGCACGATCACCCTCGGAAATCGGATGGCCGTTGGGTTTCATCCCGCGCCCGGCGTCGAGCCTAATGACCTAGCTGCATCCGCGCAATTGAGCTCGCTGGCGGACGAAACCCCGGAAGGACGCTCGATTGTCGTGCTCGCGAAAGAGAAGTTCGGATTGCGCGCTCGGGAAATGCACGAACTGGAGGCGACATTCGTACCGTTTACCGCGCAGACACGCATGAGCGGTGTCGATCTTCATGCCAATGGCACGCAACCGACGATGCGCGTACGCAAGGGCGCGGCTGAAGCGGTGCGTGGATTTGTCGAATCAGCGGGCGGAATGTTTCCGCAATCCGTCGCGAACACGGTTGATGAAATTTCCCATCGTGGCGGCACTCCGCTGGTCGTCGCATCGGACATGATGACGCTCGGCACGATCGAGCTCAAAGACGTGGTCAAAGGTGGAATCAAGGAACGCTTCGCACAGTTGCGAAAGATGGGAATCAAAACGGTAATGATTACGGGTGACAATCCACTCACCGCCGCAGCGATCGCAGCTGAAGCCGGCGTGGATGATTTCATGGCGCAAGCGACGCCGGAACAAAAACTCAAACGCATCCGGCACGAACAGGCCGAAGGTCATCTGGTCGCGATGACTGGTGACGGGACGAACGATGCGCCTGCGCTTGCGCAAGCTGACGTCGGCGTTGCAATGAACACCGGTACTCAGGCCGCACGCGAAGCCGGAAACATGGTCGATCTCGACAGCAATCCCACAAAGCTGCTCGACATCGTTGAGATCGGGAAACAGATGTTGATCACGCGCGGTTCGCTTACCACCTTCAGCATCGCAAACGATGTCGCGAAGTATTTCGCGATCATTCCCGCAATGCTGATGGCCACCTTCCCGGCGATTGCCCCGCTAAACATCATGCACTTGCATACTTCGACCAGTGCGATTCTCAGCGCTGTCATTTTTAACGCACTCGTCATCATTGCGCTTATCCCGCTGGCCCTGCGTGGCGTTGCATACAAGCCAATGGGCGCGCTGGCGATTTTGCAACGCAACCTTCTTATCTACGGCTTCGGCGGGCTCGTCGTTCCTTTCATCGGGATCAAACTGATCGACTTGATTATCACTGCGTTTCATCTGGCTTGACGAAATGAAAGAATTCTTCTCTCACATTCGCAGCGCAGTCATATCCACGTTCGTGCTTGCAATAGTCTGCTGCGGTCTTTATCCGCTCATCGTTTTCGGAATTTCTCAGACGTTCTTTCGCGACAAAGCCAACGGCAGTTTAATCCTCGATCCGGACGGAACGGCGCGAGGCTCGAAATTGCTGGGCCAGGGATTTGCGGACGCAAAATATTTTCATCCGCGACCTTCCGCCGCAGGCAACGGTTACGACGCGACAAGCTCCGGGGGCAGTAATCTCGGCCCGACTTCGCGAAAACTGAACGACGCGATCATGGAGCGCCTAGCCGCGTATCGGGCGGAAAATGGTTTGAGCGAATCTGCGCCGGTGCCGGCGGACGCGGTCACCGCATCGGGCAGCGGCCTCGATCCGCATATCAGTTTGCAAAACGCAGAACTGCAAATCCCCCGCGTGGTTAAAGCGCGCGGCGTGGCTGAAGAGAAGGTGCGCGAGCTGATCAGGCAAAATACGAACGGTCGCGATTTCGGCGTTTTCGGGGAGCCTGGCGTGAATGTTCTTCAGCTCAATCGTGCGCTCGATCAGGTGCACTGATGAAAAGAATTAAAACAATCGTGTTCGTCTTCGTTCCGGTTTACATCGAAATTGCTCGAACTCGGGTGCCGAAACCGGCGGTGGTTGTTTCCTCGCAAGATCGGCACTTGCAAGACAGACGAGAAGCAACCAGCGACTGGCCGTTCTGGACTTGGCTCATTGATAATCTTCGTCCGAGATCCTCGCCTTTGTTATGAGAACTATTTTCCAATCGATTTCGCATCGTTTGCGTGGCCGGTTGACTCAAAAACAAGGAGAAAAATGAATATTAAGAAATGTGTGATCACGATCGTGCCGACGATCGTTATTGCTGCTGTGATGCCCGCACAGGAGCCGTCTGAAACTTTGACCGTTGAACAACAGCAGCTTGCTCAACGGAAGGCCGAGCTAGACGCGCGCGAGAAGGCATTGGATAAACGCGAGAAAATATTGGCTGAAAAAGAAGGGGCCACAGCAAATTCCACTCTAAGGTCCCGTGAGAAAGAAAAAGCCAAGGCAAAGCATCAGCAAACCATAGCCCAGAGCCAGGAAGAACAAGCGAAAGCGGCTCGCGCAGAAAAGAAGTTACACGAACCATTTTTCCAACGACTGGACGAAGCTTTTCTGGAGCAACTGGGCACGCCTGCATACACGCCACCGAACCCGAACGCGCCGTACACGCGTCGCATTCCGCCGCCACCGTTCGATTCTCCACCGTTCCCGTCGGGCGATTGGCAGATCAATGGAACACCGATCATTGGGGATCCGGGCCAGCTTTATTCTTATCCGTTGATGCAGGCAATTTACGATGGACCGGGTGGCCAGATGTGGAAAGACAGCAAGATTCAGATCTACGGTTGGGTAAACTTTTCAGGTAACATCAGCACTTCTCATACATCGAAAAAAAGTGAAAACGGAAATTTTCCGCTGGTTTACGATATTCGGCCCAATCGGATGGAGCTGAACCAGGTCGTCCTTTACATCGAGCGGTTGCCGGACGAGAACCAAACCGATCACATCGACTGGGGCTTTCGCCTTTCTGGTGTGTACGGCCTCGATTACCGATTTATGATCTCGCGTGGCTGGTTCAGCTCGCAGTTACTGAAACACAACAGCTATTACGGGTTCGATACGCCGATGATCTATTTGGATCTGTACATCCCGTACGTCTTCCAAGGGATGAACATTCGCATTGGTCGTATCATTTCCGAGCCGGACATTGAAGCGCAGCTGGCGCCGAACAATCTGATGGCGACCCACTCCATTCTTTACGGCTTCGATCCTTACTGTCAGGAGGGAATCTTCACGACGACGAAAATCAACAATCAATGGACGATTCAAGCAGGAATCTCCGACGGCTCCGACGTTGCGATCTGGCAGGAAGACCCGGGGCGGCAGCCGACCGGCACGGTAATGATTCAATACACTACGCCTAATCAGATGAATTCCTTTTACTTTGGCGACAATGTGATCAACGACGGCCAGTTCGGATACAACAACATGCAACAGGTTGTTGGAACGTGGACTCACAAGTTCAACGACAAGATCTACACCGCGACCGAAGCCTGGTACATGTGGGAATACAATGCCGTTAATCATCCAACGGCCGAGGTACCATTTCGAAGCGGCTCCTTTCCGGTCCAGAACGGTTATGCGCCCGAGTGGGCGGTGGTGAATTACACAATGTTTCGACTCTCGGGAAATACGTTCCTAACTGTGCGTAATGAATATTTTAACGACAAGGTCGGCAGCCGGACTGGCTTCGCCACGGACTATTCCGCGCATTCCATCGGCATCACCTGGTGGCCCGACAAGATTATTACCATACGCCCCGAGCTTCGTTATGATCATTCTTATGCTGAAAGGGTATACAACAATGGAACCAGGCATAATCAGCTCGCTTTTACCACGGATGTGATCTTCCACTTTTGAATCGGTTGGGTCGGCGGGGTAGAATTGCTGCATGAGTGACGCGGAGCGGCCGAGCCCAGACGAAATTCTCGCGCGCATGAAGCGCGAAGAAACGGAGGCCGCCCGAGGCAAACTCAAGATTTTCTTTGGGATGTCGCCGGGCGTGGGAAAAACCTACGCCATGCTGCAAGCGGCGCGGCAGAAACAAGCGGAAGGATGCGAGGTGGTTGTCGGGATTGTAGAAACACACGGTCGCAAGGAAACCGAAGCTTTGCTGGAAGGAATGCCGATCATGCCGCGGACGCAGATCGAGTACCGCGGAACGAAGCTCGACGAGATGGATCTCGATGCGATCCTCACGTGGCATCCTGGTCTTGCCGTTGTCGATGAACTGGCACACACGAACGCACCTGGCTCGCGTCATCGCAAGCGTTACCAGGATGTGCTCGAACTGCTCGATGCTGGCATCAGCGTTTACACCACGCTCAACGTCCAGCACGTCGCCAGCCGCAGCGATGTCGTCCGTCAAATCAGTGGCATTTCGGTCCACGAAACAGTTCCTGATACTGTTCTCGACCTTGCCGACGAAATTGTTCTTGTTGATCTAACGCCGGAGCAACTGCGGGCCCGCTTAGCCGAAGGAAAAGTGTATCTCGGCGAGCGCGCAGAGTGGGCGGCAAAAAATTTCTTCCGTGAAAGCAATTTGACGGCTTTGCGCGAAATGGCGCTTCGCCTCGTCGCCGAGCATGTCGATCGCGACCTGCGCGACATCATGTCCGAAGAAAGGATTACCGGACCGTGGAAGAGTGGCGATCGATTGCTTGTCGCGGTGAGTGCCAGTCCATACTCCGAACGATTGATTCGCTACACGCGCCGGCTGGCGGCATCGATGGAAGCTTCCTGGGTCGTCGCGAACATCGAGCAACCGCGCCCGCTTTCGCAAGAGGAGCAAACACGCCTGACTCGCTACCTCGCGCTGGCGCGCCAACTGGGCGCAGAAGTAATTTCCACGCCCGGTACCGATATCGGCGGGGCCCTGCTCCGTATCGCTCGTGAACACAACGTCACTCAGATAGTTATCGGTAAGCCGCTCGGCTCGCGATGGACAAGCTTTTGGAAACGCGACCCGTTGCGCTGGCTCATGCGCAACAGCGGCAACATCGACATCCACATGATCCCGGCGGACGAATCGGCGCGGCCGCGCCATGAACCAATCGAGGAGCGTCTCGCGCGCGCACCGTGGCGCGACTTTGGCGTTGCACTCGTTATCGCGGCGGTCGTAACCGCCTTGTCCTTGTCGATCTTCGATTACACTGGTTACTGGGCCGTTTCGCTTTTCTATTTGCTCGCCGTCGTTCTCGCCGCCACACGATTACCACGGTCGCCGACGCTTTTTCTCGCCGCGCTGAGCGCGTTGCTTTGGGATTTTCTCTTCATCCCTCCGCGTTTCACTTTTTTCATCACTCATCTCCACGACTTCTTGATGTTCGGCGCCTATTTCGTGATCGCGCTCGTCATCGGTCACCTCGCCACAAAATTACGCGAGCGCGAACAATCGGAGCGCCGGCGTGAAGAACGGGCCACCGCGCTTTACCGTTTCACGCGAGCCCTCGCTGCCAGCCGGGATCTCGATGAAGCCCTGCCGAAAGTTTTGGCGCTTATCAAAGAAACTTTCGAAGCTGATGCAGCGGTTTGGCTGCACGAGGAGAGCGGCCTTTTTTGTCATCCGGCGAGCACATTCGTACCATCGAGCAAAGATGAAAGCGTCGCCGTCTGGGCGTTTCAAAAAAAACAAAGCGCTGGAAGATCGACCGAGACATTGCCGGATGCCGACGCATTGCACATCCCGCTTGTCACCGGCGACCGCGCCGAAGGTGTGCTGACCGTGCATCTCGTAAACCCGCCAACGATGGAACAACGCGAGTTGCTCGACGCCTTTGCTGCGCAGCTCGCCCTTTTTGTGAACAAAGAGCGTGCCTTGGAAGAAAGCCGCGCCGCGCAAGTTGCCCATCAGTCGCAGAAATTGCAAAAGACGCTTTTCGATTCTGTCTCGCATGAATTGAAAACGCCGCTTGCCGCCATGACAGCGGCTTTGCAGCAGCCGCAGCCCGACCGCGCCGAGTTGCAACAAGCCGTCCGCCGTCTTACCCGCACGGTCGATCATTTGCTTGACGCAACGCGTTTGGAATCGGGCCTTCTTCAGCCCAGGCGGGAATGGTGCGAACCGGGCGAACTTGTGCGCGAGGCGGTGGCGATGTCGGGATTAAAGGAAAGCGCGGTCCGAGTCAATATCGCCAAAAATCTTCCAACTATTTCAGTGGACGCGCACTTGATTCAACAAGCGCTGGGCGCGTTGCTCTCGAATGCGGCCGGTCACACCAGGAACGATCGGCCGATCGAAGTGAACGCGGCGCGCGACGACTCGATGCTTGTGATTTCTGTTGCTGATCGCGGGCCGGGGCTTCAGCCCGGTGAAGAAAACAAAGTATTCGAGAAATTTTATCGCGGTCCCGGCACCGCACCCGGCGGTCTCGGGCTTGGTCTTTCCATCGCGCGCCAGCTGGTCGAGGCGCACTCCGGAGAGATCGTTGCGCAAAATCGAGAAGAAGGCGGCTCGCGCTTTTCGATTCGCCTTCCCATCGGCGAACCGATGCAATTGCCCAATGAAGCGACCGCATGAAACCGGTCGCATTGATTGTCGATGACGAACCACAGATTCGGCGGCTGCTGAGGGTTGTCCTCGAAGGCGAGAACTACCAGGTGCAGGAGGCCGAGAATGGCCAGCAGGGCTTAACTGAGATCGCGAATCGCCGTCCCTCGATCATTCTGCTCGATCTTGGTCTTCCCGATATGGAGGGACTCGAGGTGTTGAAACGTTTGCGTGAATGGAGTGAAGCGCCCGTGCTCGTTCTTTCTGTGCGCGATGACGAACAGAGCAAAGTGGCCGCGCTCGATTCAGGCGCGGAAGACTACGTCACCAAACCTTTCAGCACGGCGGAATTACTCGCACGTCTGCGCGCTGCGCAACGTAAGACGCGGCCTGAAGAAGAAGTTTCCATTTTCAAAAGTGGCAATCTAATTGTTGATCTTACGGCGCGGGTGGTGAAACGCGCCGGTCGTGAAATCAAGCTCACGGCAACCGAGTATGCGCTGCTCCGATTATTCGTTAGGCATCCTGGTCGCGTCCTCACCCATCGCTACATTCTTCGCGAAATCTGGGGCCCGAAATCGGAAGAACATCGGCAGTATCTGCGCGTTTACGTTACGCATCTGAGGCAGAAAATTGAGCCCGATCCGACCAAGCCGTCTCTAATTAAAACGGAACCGGGAATCGGGTATCGTTTCGCAGGCTAAGCACTCCGATCGTTCTTGACGGGAAGAAACCGCTTGCCAGTAAGCAGGCGTGCAATGGACAGTCACAGCCGACAGCGATGGCGCAGCTGATAGAGGATATCGTTCTGGACGCAAGTGCGGGCGTGCATCGCCCGCGCAATCTGGACTGGAAGCGCGCGGCCGCATTGCTCTACGGCGATTGGGGCACAAGCAAGGCGTACGTGATCGGCCTGGCATTTGTGGCGGCCGGATTTTCCTCGCTGCCGATAATCCTTGCTGTTTGCGCGCTCACTGGTTTGGTCGGCATCAATTACGCGGTCATCTGCCGATATTTTCCGGATGGCGGCGGCGTTTATTCGGCGGCGCGATCGCAAGGACGATTGCTCGCCGTAGTTGGTGCGCTGCTTCTGATCGCTGACCTCACGGTGACGGCCGCGCTCAGTGGCTGGTCCGGTTTGAGTTATGTTATTGCCGGCGCCGAAGACGTTTTCTGGCTGAAGTTTCTCAAAGACCACATCGCCTTTACCACCATTGGCGTGCTGCTGGTCCTCGGTTTCACTAACTGGTTTGGGCCAAAACACTCCGGCAGTTTGGCCGTCGCCCTTGCATTGCCCACTGTGATCATTGTCGCCGCGTTGATCGCCGTCAGCGTGCCGTATCTGACGAGCCACTTTCTCGAGCCACGGCATGAAAGCCTCAGCATGCTATGGGTTCAGTTTGTCGGCGTAATTCTGGCACTATCGGGAGTGGAGGCGATCGCAAACCTCACCGGTGTCATGAAGCTCGATGCCGGTTCGGCTCCGGACCGGCCGAGCGTTGCGCGCGAGTCACTAAAAGCGATTACTCCTGTAGCCATCGAAGTCGTCGTCGCCACTGCTCTTCTTGGTTGGGCGATGCTTTCGCTGCCGGCGGTTTTGGAAAAGACGCTGGGTCTATCAACCAAGAGTGAGATTGCGGCCGTCCTTTTGAACCGCCACGAGGACATGCTTCGCTTCATGGGCGAACAATTTGCCAGGGCCTCTTTCGGACTTTGGTTTGGCCAGGCCTTTGGCTGGATCGTCGGCATTGTGTTCTTGCTATTGCTGCTGAGCGCGGCCAACACCGCCATCGTCGCGATGATCGGGCTTCTTTACATGACGGCGCGCGACGGCGAAATGCCACCCCACTTCAAACGCCTCAATCGACATGGCGTCCCGTTCTATCCGCTACTCATCGCGGTCGGCCTGCCAGTTATCGTACTGATCACCGCAACAAATTTCCAATCGCTCGCCGGCTTGTACGCGATCGGTGTCGTCGGCGCGATAACGGTCAATCTTGGTTCGTGCACGTTCAACCGCACTATTGGTTTCACCTGGTACGACCGCGTTTTGTTCGGCCTCACTTTCACTATTTTGTTCTGTGTTGAGCTGACCCTCGCGCGCACCAAGCCGGACGCGCTTTTCTTCGTCGTATGTGTGCTCGGCGTCGGTTTGGCATTGCGTGCGTGGACCCAAAAGCGTGCCGGCTTTACTACGCTCACCGTCACCCGCGAAGTTGCCCGGATGGTCACGCCCGATCTGGTGGCGAACATGCGACCGCGTTTGGAGGAAGGCCAAAAAATCCTGGTGGCAGCGCGCGGGATCACGCCAGTGCTCAGCTTCGCCATGGACGAAGCGCAATTGCGCAAGGCCACACTCTTTGTGCTCTACGTCAAGGAGGTGGCCGTTTACTTCACGGCAGCCGGCACACGCCTTGGCCGCTCCAAATGGCAGGATGATCCTGAAGCGAACGCCATCATGTGCTCGATGCTGAAACTCGGGCACGAGCGTGGCATCAACGTAGT
>DASSFL010000294.1:0-40510 GCA_035694525.1 Candidatus Udaeobacter sp.
GCGAAACGTTAATCAGCCTCCATGCCGAAAACCAAAAAGAAAACTTCCAAGCGCAAACCGAATCCCGCCTTCATGAGACCGGTCCAGCCTGACGATAAGCTTGCTGCCATTGTCGGGTCGCAGCCGCTACCACGCTCGGAGCTTACCAAAAAGCTCTGGAACTATATCAAGAAGCACGGTTGCCAGGATAAAAAGAAACGAACCATGATCAACGCGGACGACTCACTCCGGCCCGTATTCAACGGTAAGAGCCAGGTGAGTATGTTCGAGATGACCAAGCTCGTCTCGAAGCATCTGCGATAGATCCCAAAACCCGTCGATAGCCCGGCGTTCGTTCGCCGGGCTATTTGCGGACTGAGAAAATAAGTGCCGCGCAGGCGGTGATGTACCGCTCTTGCGCTAGGTAGTTTTTCCATCGAAGATGGTGACGTGAAAACCTACCGTTTTTTTCTTTTCGCGGTTGCGGCCTCCGTCCTTATCTCCGCGCCGTTCGCGAGCGCAGACTCTGGCTGGCTCACCGATTACAAGAAAGCGCAGCAAGAGGCCAAAGCGGGTAACAAATTCCTGCTGCTTGATTTTACTGGCTCAGATTGGTGCGGCTGGTGCAAAAAGTTCGACAAGGAGGTTCTGTTACAGCCGGAATTTAAGGACTTCGCGCGGGACAACCTAGTTGTCGTAGAACTCGATTTCCCACGTGGCAAACCGCAAACCCCTGAGCTGAAAAAACAAAACCGCGAACTTGCGATGCAGTACGAGATTGTAGGGTTTCCCACGATTGTTGTCCTTAGCGCCGACGGACAGAAGGTTTGGCGCTACGACGGTTACTTTCCCGACGGTCCGACCGCATTCATCGCGCAACTGCAGAAATTGCGAAAAGGCTGAATCGGCCTTGATTTCTGTCGCGAATAAAATCGGCGGATTTTTCGCTTTGGCGCAACCGAGGCAGTCGCGCCTTGCGTAACCGGCAGCCTCTGCTAAATACGCATTCACCTTCGCCAAGTTCCCAGTTATGTCTGGTTACCGTTTGCTGTTCTTTTGTTTCGCCACGTTAAGCTTTGCACCTGGGCTTGGAGCAGACCCTACGCCAACAAAGCGAGCTGCAGCACGAGAGATTCGAGCAACGCCGGAAGAACCGAGCAGTACGTTCAACTCGGTCCATGTCGACGGCCCTTACGTCGCGTTGACCTTTGATGACGGGCCGAGTGCGACATTGACCCCAAAATTGCTCGACTTGCTCGCCGCGCATCACATCAAGGCAACCTTCTTTGTGATCGGCGAAAACGTCGCGGAACATCCGGAGATCGTTTCGCGAGCTGCGCGCGAAGGTCACGAGATAGGCAACCACAGTTGGTCGCATCCTAATCTTGGTAAAATGTCCGACGAAAGCGTTCGCCGCCAACTCCAGCAAACCGACGATGCAATCAAGAGCGCCACAGGCAAGCGCCCCACGTTGATGCGACCGCCTTATGGATCGATCACGGCCCGCGAGAAACGCTGGATTCACGATGAATTCGGCTACGACATCATTCTTTGGGACGTCGATCCGTATGACTGGAAACGTCCCGGCCCGGCTGTGGTCCGAGCTCGCATTCTTAAGGAGACGCGGCCCGGATCGATCGTGTTATCTCACGACATTCACCCGGGAACGATCGAGGCGATGCCTTCAACTTTTGATGAGCTCGAGGCAAAAGGGTTCAAATTCGTCACGGTATCGGAGCTAATTCGAATGGCGGCGCCTCGACCCTCCCATCCAAGTCCTCAACCCAGCGGAAACCTTTCACCAAGCGCCGTTGGATCCCCTTCTCCAACTCCCTCACCAGCGTCTTCGCCAGCCGGTTAGGCTGTCCCCGATGTGCTTACTTCTTCGCGGCGCCCAACCCGCGATCCGCCATTCGCTGCTCGTTCTGACGGCGTGCGATGACAAAGTGGTTATTTTCGCCGTAGCTCCGCCACGGACCGGGAGGCACGTCACGAACTTCGACGAATTGCCAATCGGTCACGTCGGTTGGCGCCAGTCCCAGGTAATCGCGCACTGCCGGTGAAACATCCAGGCCGGCGCCGTGATTGAGATTCGGTTTGGGACGCTCGTTGCCAAAAACGTACTGAAAATGGTCCGTGCGAAACGGACCGCAATCCTCCCATTGCGCATAACAGGTCCGATTTCCTTTACGAATGGCAATCCAGCGATCTCGGCATACCGACTGCCCCGGCCCCCTATACTCATGTTTAAACCACGGAATCACCAGAGGGGCTTCCGGTTTGAACTGACCATGCGTTACATCGTTGTACGGTAAAGCACAGTAAAAGGGGTTTTGCTTGGGAATAAAAGCAATTGGGATGTAATTGCGCCGTGCGCTGGAATCGGGAGTATCGGTTCCGCCATAATTCTCCGACCAATTAAAATCCCAGGAACTTTTGTAGTTTGGAACTGGATTATTGCCTCCGGCTTCTTCTCCAACCCAAAACACCGTGGTCACGATACTGGCCTTCCAGGGATAACGCTGGACCGCAGGACGCGAGCTGGTCGGAATAAAAACCTGTGGCTCTACTTTGAGCAGTGCCTGCTCCCGAAGTTTCATTGCGTACTTCGCGAAGTCGGCCGCCGTAGCATAAGGGGAAGTGGATTGCTCGTCCCCGAAGACTTTCGGGGCGCAAGCAATCGCGAGAGTGGCACAAGCCGCAAGAAGTCTCCTCATCTTCAAAAGCCGCCACTTCCTATCCGATTCCGCGCCCTTACGCAAGGCGAAATTTCCATCCGCCAGCGGCACTGATATCACTGGTTTAATAGCGGCTCAACACGGTGGCGCTCTTGAATTGATGATCGTCCCGCTCTGGATAGTCCAGTGTATAGTGAAGCCCGCGGCTTTCTTTGCGGCACAGCGCCGAATCGACTATCAAGGCGGCTACTGCCGCGAGGTTGCGCAATTCCAGCAGGTCAACCGATACTTTAAAGTTCCAGTAGAACTCGCGAATTTCGCGCTGGAGATTTCGCAGGCGCGCACTGGCGCGTTGCAGCCGCTTGTCCGTGCGCACGATGCCCACGTAATCCCACATCAAGCGTCTGATCTCATCCCAATTGTGATAGATCACAACCAATTCGTCTACGTCCTGTACGTTTCCCGATTTCCATTCCGGCAACGGAACGTTGTGTTTTGAGGCGCGTCTTGTTCGCACGGCTGCGGTCGCCGCGCGATGCGCCACCACCAAACCTTCTAGCAGCGAGTTGCTCGCGAGCCGATTCGCGCCGTGCAACCCAGTGCACGCGACTTCGCCAATCGCATAAAGCCCATGCAAACTCGTCGCGCCATTCACGTCCGTTTTGATTCCACCGCATTGATAATGTGCAGCGGGTACTACCGGAATTGCCTGCTTCGACATGTCGATCCCAAACCGCAGGCACGTCTGATAAATGTGCGGGAAACGCTCTTGAATAAATTCCGGCGATCTGTGGGTGACATCCAAAAACACACACTTGGCGCCCGAGCGCTTGATCTCCGCGTCAATTGCGCGTGCCACGATATCGCGCGGCGCCAGTGAACCGCGCGCGTCGTAGCGCTTCATGAAATCTTCGCCGCGATTGTTACGCAAGATGCCCCCCTCACCACGCACCGTTTCTGAAATGAGAAACGATTTCGCCAGCGGATGAAAAAGGCACGTGGGATGGAACTGGATGAACTCCATATTGGAGATCTCAACGCCCCCGCGCCATGCCATCGCTACGCCGTCTCCGGTCGCAATGTCCGGATTGGTGGTGTACAAATAAACCTTCCCGCAACCACCGCTCGCAAGCACGATCCGATCCGATCGAACGGTTTCAACCTCTCCAGTTTTTTCGTCCAGAACATAGAGGCCAAGACAGCGATCTTCTGCCGCGAAACCGAGCTTGGCAGCGGTGATCAAGTCAACCGCCATATGATTTTCCATTAGCTGGACGTGTGATTGCCGGCCCAGCTCGCGTAACAAAGTATTTTCGATCTCCTTCCCAGTTACATCTTGTACATGGAGAACACGGCGCTTGGAATGGCCGCCTTCTTTACCGAGATCAAGCTCACGATGTCCGGAAATCTCACGCTCGTCGAAGTGCAGACCTAGTTCTACGAGCTCGCGGATGCGTTCCGGACCTTCGGTAACAATTGTACGCACAACCGCCTCGTCACACAGGCCAGCGCCAGCTTCGAGTGTATCGCGCACGTGCAACTCGAACGAATCTTCATCGCTTGTTACGCAGGCGATCCCACCTTGCGCCCAGGCGGTATTTGTGTCGGAGCCTTTGCGTTTCGTTATAACAGCTACCGATCCGTGCTTTGCCGCTTTCAATGCAAAACTCAGGCCGGCGATACCGCTGCCAATTACCACGAAATCGTACTCCTTCATCCCAATCGGATATTGTCGATCAAGCGAGTTTTGCCGAAGGACACGGCAAGCGCTATCAATGAATTTGGTCTCACCCTTTCAAGGGGTTGCAAATTTTCCGAATCAGCAACCTCCACGTAATCAATTCGCGCCAGCGGCGCTTCATCGATTACTTTGCTAACGAGTTCGACAATTTCTCTCGCAGATTTGTTGTCGGCATTTGCCGCTGCCAACAAAGCCCTATGCAAAACTGGGGCCTGCTTCCGTTCTTCGATATTCAAATACTGATTGCGCGAACTGCATGCCAGACCGTCTTTTTCGCGCACCGTAGGCACTGTAATGATGTCGGTCTTGAAATTGAGGTCGCGCACCATACGGCGGACAATGACGAGTTGCTGAAAATCCTTCTCGCCAAACAAAGCGGCGTCCGGCGACAGAATGTTGAATAACTTTGCAACGACCGTGCAAACGCCGCGGAAATGCCCGGGGCGTGATTTGCCCTCCAGCGTATTTGAAAGAAAGAATTCCTCGACAAACACTGAACGATCGTCAGCGTACATCTCCGCAACACTCGGGCGGAACAAAACATCGACTCCGGCATTTCGACAAAATTCTTCGTCCGTTTTCTCCGGACGTGGATAGCGCTCGTAATCGCTCCCAGGTTCAAACTGCAGCGGATTAACGAATATGCTCAACGTTACTTCGCCATCGTGGCCGGCATGTTTGCGTGCGACACGGAGCATTTCCCCATGCGCCTTGTGTAAAGCGCCCATGGTGGGAACAAGCACACGGCGTTCAGCATACGGCTGCGCCTGCGCCTCGGCAATCGTCGTAATGACCCGCATCTTAGAAACAGAACTGCTCTTGAACGCAAATATCCAGAGATTCCTCCCAGCCTCCGCATGAATCTACCGCGCGGCAAGCGACTTCGCTCCGAATCACAAATGCGGTTACGCTGTTTCAAGAAAAATAGCTTGTCTGGCAAAGGGGAATTTCTTGTGACCAAAATTTTCCCATCCAGCCCGCAGGGCGAGATCACGCATCTCAGAAAAGGAGAACGCTCGAACGGCGGAGAGCCGTGCATCATAACGCGTCATCGCCTCGCGGAAAATCAGCGTAGTCAAAAGGTGAACGCCAGCGACAAGAGAAAAACTTCGTCGCAAATCCGACACTAGGACAAATCTTCTGGATACCTGGCAACACCGGTGCAGGAGCCGCACCGCATCCTCGTTGCTGAAGTGGTGAAGCGCCAGCGTACAAAGCGCGATGTCGTATACTTCAACGGAGTTCCATTGGAGAATGTTGGCTTTGCGGTAGGAAATCTCCGGATAATCGGCGCTCAATCTTTGGGCGATTTCCAATGTGGCAGGCTGGTGATCCAAGGCATCAATCTCCACCCTGGCTCGAATCTTTCGCGCATAATCGACAACCAATCGGGGGATATCGCCTGAGCCCGTTGCCAGATCGACGACGCGCAATTTGTCGGCCGGTTTAATCCAGTTGCGAATAAAACCTAATACAAGGCGATAGCTTCCGAACCAGCGATTCAATTGCCGAATACTTTCCAGATCGTGCTCCAGCTCGGCAGACACGGGCTGCTCCCGATCCATCATCTCCAGCACGGCCGGATCGAAACTTCGCTTCATTTACTGAATGGCCCCCTATGATCGGTGTAAGCTTAATACAACAGTTATCGATCGCGGCTACAGCGATAGGAATTTTCGCCACGATTCTGGGAGCGCGGCGGTTTCGACTTCACTCGCGATGCGCCCTTCGAATTCGTGACGGAAAACCATGCTGGTCCCATAAGCCGTGATCACGTCTTCTGTGCCTTCAACGCGAATGGCGTGCGCCACCCCTGGTGGAATGATGACGCCGACATTGTTATCACTGCGATGATTGTCGCCATCCACAAAGAACCGCATCACTCGCCGCGGTATTCCGGCGCGGATGTCGTACAGAATTATTTCGACGCGGCCCTGAATAAAAAACATCACGTCCCATTGTTCCTTGTCATAGCTCCGCAGTGAATAATTATCCGGCTCGTCGATATACAGTCGGCGCAGCCAATCCACTGCATCGGTATTTTCTGGAATGCTCGGCGGATGCACGTGAAAGCCCTTGGCAGTTCCCGAAAACATCCGAGCAGCTGACCATTGCTTGGGCCAGAGGCCGATCCGCGCGAGAATGCCTTCGTCGCGCCGTACAAATTCGCCAAAAAGTCCACGGTGCCGCTGCGGGTGAACTTTTCGGGCGAAAATTTCCACGCCTGGAATCCACGCGTCCCTAATCTCGCGCTGGCTGCGATCCGCAGCGGCGAGGTCGCCGGCGTCTACGCCGCGTTGTGAAAGCTCTTGGGTGAAGGATGCTGTGCGGTAATCTCGCGTGTTTAGGTTCTTTTGCACGCCAACGTCGATACCTTCCCACAGATTTCTTTCGCGTTTACTCATTTCAATTCAGCCAATGTTTAGTTTGCCTAGCGAGAAATCTGCCCGTTCGCGAGAAAGATTTGGATTGTAATAAGGATCACTCTGTAAAACGTCCCCCCAACGCTTGCGCATAATCGCCTCCCCCTTCACGTCGATCTCATCTGATGGCACTTCATGCCAGCAAAGTTTTGCGAATGGCGTGTAAACAATCAAATAACCCGCTCGCCGCATTTTCAGGCAAAGATCGACATCGGCCAACGTGCCTCCCAGACTTGCATCGAATCCGCCCGTTTGCTGAAGAACTTCACGCCGCGTGAGCATACACGCGCTCGAGACAGCGCTGCAGTTTCGTGTCACCTGCAACTGGCGATTCGTGCCCGGATGTTCTCCGGGAAAAGCGTGAAACGCGGGTTGCGCAGTGTTATTGACACCCACGACTGTTCCCGCCTGTTCAATAGTGCCGTTCGGATTTAGTAATCGCGCCCCTACGGCGCCGACTTCACCTCGCTGGACATGCTCGGCCATGATTGTCAACCAGTCCGGTTCGATCGGTTCGATGCTTTCATCCAGGAAAAGAATCCATGGGTCGTTGGTTTGGTTTACCGCGAAATTCTTTACCGCGGAGTCATTAGGCTCCCCAGGGAAACGCAACAAATGATGGGGAAAAGGCGATGAAAAATCCGATGCGCCAGGGAATTTATCGTCTCGAACGATCACAATCTCATAATTCGGGTAACTTGTTCTGCTCGTCAGGCTCTCGATGCGTCGCTTGAGGGATTCGAGGCCGCGGCGACTCCAAATGATCACTGAAATTCTCTTCGGTTCCGACAGTCTGCGTCTGACCCAGAAGGCGTGGGTGCGCCAGTCCACAGCGACACGAGCCGGCTCGGCGCGGCGCTTCAGGTGATCTTCAATCGCAAGCCGCGACGCTTCGAGTTGTTCCGGTTTTTGACGAACGCTGATCGCGCTGGAGCTTTGGGACCGCCTCCAATGATACAGGATTCGAGGGATATGATGAATTCGCCTGGCTTGCTCGATCACGCGAAAGAACAGGTCATAATCCTGTGCGCTATCAAATTGTGAACGGAAGCTGCCAGCCTTTTGCACCATATCGCGGCGCACCGCGGTTAAGTGGCCAACGTAATTGTAAGAAAGGAAAAAATCGGGCGACCAATTTGGCTTAAACAAAGGAGCCTCGAAACCGTCTTCGCCGAGCTTGTCTTCATCGGAATATATCAGATCAGCATCTGGATGGGTCTGCAAAAGTTTCACAATCTGGAAAAGCGCATCGGGCTCGATCACGTCGTCATGATCGAGAAAAGTGACCCACTCGCCCTGCGCGAGTGCTAGTCCCTGATTCGACGCTGCCGAAATGCCTTCATGTTTTCCGAGGTTTTTCAGTATGATACGCCGATCACGTGCCGCGAGTACACGCAGCGCACGGAGCAGCTCGGGGTCGCTCGATCCATCGTCGATTAACAGGAGCTCCCAGTTTTCATATGCTTGCGCGATTACCGATTCAATTGCTTCCTCCAGCCGTTCCACCGGAGTGTCGAACACTGGCGTAATGACGCTAATGAGCGGCCTTGAAACAAACCCGCGCGATTCACTTCGCATTCGCTCAAGATCACGCGCATTTGCGCGATGCCGCTCGAACCATTCCTGGTATTCGCTTGCGGCACCAGAACGGCGACGTTCCCGCACGGGTCGATGGAGTTTTTTCCAAATCGTCTTCGTCAGTTTTTCAGGAAGACGATATGGCGCGAGCAATATCTGGCCGACCCGGCGCTCGGGCGATTTCCGTAGAGTTTGCTTCTGCTCTTTCAGCAATTTCAACTCTCGCCGGTATTCTTTGAGTTTGAGCAATTTTTCCTCCAGTGCGGCGATGTGGCGGTGCGCGCCTTCTAACTCCGAGTCGCGGATTTGAAGTGATTGCTTCAAGTCGCCCAACACTCGGTTGAGCCTGGCAAAAGCCGTCTCCACTTTCGGCGTAAGTTCGCCGGCACCTGCGCTTCGTAGTTGCCGAAGACAAACGGCTGTAGGATCCAACTCCGTCAGGTCGCAGTCGTAATCAGGGAGTAGTCCGAAGCGCTCGAAACACTGAACGAGGCTCGGTCGGCGCGTGGCAGCGTCCGCGCCGGGACTAGGAACAAGCACAATGCTCGCTGCACGATGCGACAGCATTTCTACCATGCGATCGTCATCGTTGTGTCCTGACGGATAAAACCAAACGCCGGCCTCAAACTGTGCTGCGGGCTCAACCTGCCCCAGCCTCACCATCAGGTCACCGGGAGTCCACATGACGACGGCGTCTCTTTTCACTTCAGCAAACTGGCGCTCAAGTTCCTGACAGTTCGCGCCAACGATAAGAAATCGGCCATGTGCGAACCTTCGCGAGATTATACGCGCGAAATCGGCGTCAGAGGAATGGGAAGAGGATGGCGGCACCACGCACATTATATTGGTTGAAGCAGACCGCAGGCAAATCTACGCTGCGGCGCCGCGGTGCGATACTGCCTGTCCTGCAATGCTCGATTTCGTTGTTTATCTCCTCTATCGCACAGGGTTAGCAATTGTCGCCGCTATACCTATGCGGCTGCTCTTTGCCGTTGGACAGTTTCTCGGTTTTTGTGCCTGGCTCGTTTCCGGAAAATATCGACGCCTGGCGAAACGCAATGTTGCCATTGCGTTTGCCAATGAAAAGACCCCGCGAGAAATGCGTCGGCTCGTCCGCCGCCATTTCCAAAGACTCGGCGCTAATCTTCTCTGTAGCGTTAAACTCACCGCGATGCCGCCGGAGAAGATCCTGCGCCGGGTCAAGGTTGACAATATCGAAGCGATGGACCGGGAATTTCGCGCCGGCGTTCCGGTGGTGCTCGTTTTGAGCCACCTCGGAATATGGGAATTGTTCGCGCAACTGATGCCGAAGTTTGTCGGCTACGTACGGAATGCGAGTGTCTATCAAAAACTTGGCAATCGCTTCATTGACGCGCATGTGCGCCGGACACGTGGCCAAACTGGCCTGGAATTGTTCGATCGCCAGCACGGATTTCAACCCGTGATCGATCTGCTGCGGTCCGGCGGTGGCGTTGGTGTTTTGTCCGACCAGCACGCCGGCGATCACGGGCTGTGGACGCCCTTCTTTAGAAGGCTGGCATCCACTTCACCGCTGCCAGCCTTGCTTGCCAAGAGGACCCGAGCGGCGCTAATCGCTGCGGGGGTTTACACAATGGGTCCAGCGCGCTGGCGTCTGGTGTTTACCGAGCGCTTTGACCCGCCTAAGGCAGAGGGCTCTGTTGTTGAGCTGACTGCAGAAATAAATCAGATCATCGAACGGCAAATTCGCGTCGCGCCGGAAGATTGGTTTTGGGTTCACAATCGCTGGAAAACGCCCCAGCCCAACTTCCTTCTGGCGCAATACAAACGTGGCGTCTATGTACCACCGGGAGTTTCACCCCAAGATCTAAAGCCATTCCGAATTCTCATTCGTTCAAGCAACTGGCTCGGTGACTCCGTGATGAGCGTGCCCGCGGTGCGGGCAATCAAGGCTGGGCGTCCCGACGCTCGGGTCACTATTGCCGCCCCGGAAAACATTGCGCCGATATGGAAGCTGGTTCCCGAAGTGGATGCGATTATTCCTCTGTCAGGGAGCCGACTCCTTTCAGCTGTGCAGTTACTTCGGCGCGAACCGTCTTTTGATGTGGCCATCCTTTTCCCAAATTCGCTGCGCGCCGCGTTGGAGTCATGGCTGACCGCAATTCCCCGAAGAGTTGGTTATCGCGGCCATTGGCGACGCTGGCTGCTTAGCCAAATCGTGCCGGTCCTACGAAAACCAGGCCCGCCGGAACATCATTCCCTTCGTTTTCTCCGTATCGCGCGCGAATGCGGCGCAGATACGTCTAACTCCGACAGATCGCTAGCAGGCGTTCGACAGTTAGCAGACAGCCTCCAAATGGCCATCGACCGCCAGCCGATCAAAATCGGTATTTGTCCCGGTGCCGAATATGGCCCGGCGAAACGCTGGTTACCCGAGCGTTTTGCCGAGGCGGCCGAAAGAATTGGCGCGCAATCGCCCGTCGAATGGATGTTGTTTGGAACGGCGCGCGACGCTTCGGCCGGCGAGCAGATCGCGGCCGCGCTTGGTAATCACTGTGTGAATCGGATTGGTCAGACCACGCTAGACCAACTAATCGAGGAACTGCACGAATGCCGTTTACTGCTTACGAACGATACCGGCACGATGCATCTCGGTGCATTGTTGGGAATACGTGTCGTTGCCATTTTCGGCTCAACGGAGCCTCGACTCACTGGCCCACTTGGCAACGGTCACATCATTCTGCGGCATCATGTCGAATGCAGCCCATGTTTTCTTCGCGAATGTCCGATTGATTTCCGCTGCATGAAGGCGGTTAGCGTCGCGGAAGTTGTCGATGCTGTGCTGTCGATCCTCCGCAACCAATCATGCGAATTTCAAATTTGAAATCTGACCTCTCAAATCTCACACTCGCGCGCATGAGCCACGAAACCGCCGAATTATCGTTTTACGTGTTACGAAGCAAAAGCGAGCGGATCTAACCCTCAAGTTTGAAGTCCTACCATGGCCGTTTCTCCGCGCATTCGCACACAAGTGCAGGTGATGTTTTTCGATACCGATTGCGGAGGTGTTGTCTCGAACATCGCTTATCTGCGTTTCATCGAGATCGCGCGTACGCTTCTTGCTCAAGAGCTCGGCCTCGCCCTCACGGAAATGGCCGAGAATCGAAGGTATCCGGTAGTCGTGCGAACCGAGATTGATTATCGCCGGCCGGCTAAGCTTGGAGATCAACTGGTGATTGAAGGCCGGCTGGACAGGGTGGAGCGCGTGCGGTTCTGGTGCGCATTCCAGATTACACGACCCAAAGATAATACGCTCATCGCCCAATGCCGGCAGATGCTTGCACTGATCCAGATGCCAGAAGGAAAACTGCTTCGTTTGCCGGAGCACTGGGAAAAATATCGCAGCGATGATTTCGCCGAATTGCAGCGTGAATCGCAAGCTCCAATTCCTGCCCAGAAATACATTCAATGACTGCTGGCGCCCGCAGCTTAACTCTAGAAGAAACTCTGCTCGAGCCGCCGGCGCTGCCGCCACCGCCTACGCGCCATGCCTTGTTTGTTATTCTGATTTCGTTGGCTGCGCTGCTGCACGTTGCGACGATTGGTTCCGGCGATTTGTACAGCCAGACAGAAGGACAATACGCGGGAGCCGCCCGCGAGATGGTCGAGACGCATCATTGGCTTCTACCCACGAACAATGGCGCGCCGCGGCTGCAAAAACCCCCCTTGCTCTATTGGCTGATCATCATTTCATTTAAGCTCTTTGGCGTCAACGCGGCAACTGCCAGGCTCCCGGTCGCTCTTGCGGTTGTAGCGTGTACTGGCCTCATCTTTCTAATCGGGGAAAAGCTCAAGGATTACTGGCGCGGTTTTATTGCCGGTCTGATTTATCTGAGTCTGTGCGGCACATTTCTGCTCGCGCGCATCGTCATGCCCGAACCGCTGGTCAGCGCGCTCATCGCTGGTACCATTTTTTGCGCGATCGGCGGTTATCAGCGCCGGCGTAACCGCCGCATCTGGTTCGCCGGGGTTTGGATTTGCTCGGCTTTCGCCTGCCTGACCAAAGGTTTGCTCGGCATCGCTTATCCCGCCGCGGTTTTTCTTATCCTCTCAATCTTCTACCGCGAAGCGCGCATACGATTTCGTGGGCTGTTGCGATGGGAATATCTCGCGATTTTCGCTGTGATCGTCGCACCATGGCACATTTGGGCACAATGGCATTTCCCCGGATATTTTCGGTATCAGATCAGCTCGGAATGGCTGGGCCATCTGCGCGGACTTACCGATGAAACACATGATTTCCTAGGCGTGCCTGCGTACCAGTTTCTGGTCATGCATCTCGCCTGGTGGTTTCCATGGTCGATTGCGCTCTTGCCCGGCGTTATTTTTGCCTGGCGCCGTGTGATTCGACCGCGCGAGATCACTTTCGAGGATGCACTGCCGCTTTGCTGGATGGGGGTGGTTTTTATTCCGCTGCTGTTTCTGGGGCAACGCCAGGATTATTATTCAATGAGCATGTGGAGTGCATTCGCGCTGTGGGCAGCCGTCGCTTGGGAGCGGATCCCTCAGGGGTTGCGTGCCGCCGGTGCAATCGCTGTTGGACTCGTCGGCATGATGACCGCGGCGGAGGTATTTTTTCTTGCAGGCGCGGCCCGCGCTCTGAACGGAAACTGGGGGGCAATGGACGCGCGCTGGACAGCCTGGAAAGCGTTGCAGGATATCCCAGTTTCAACATGGCTGGCATTTCGACCCTTGGTAGCGATCTTTGGCATCTCGCTCATCTGTTTGTCGCTGGTAGCCCTGTACTTTATTTCCAAGCAACGCGAGAGACTTGCGGCCATCGCCCTCGCCGCGTCGATGATCCCGGGCGGTCTCAGCATGATGGAAGCGGTCGCGCACACCGCCCCTTATTTTTCACTTGCTGATGTGGCGCGTTTTCTAAATCCACGGCTGGATGCAGGCGGGAACGCAATCTTTGAGGGACCGCTCGACGACAGTAGTAGCCTCATCTTTTATCTGAACCGTAAATTTTTCCTAGTTAATCAGAAGCCAGAGAAAGAGACCCCAATGGGCAATCCTTCTTTTGACATGTTTTTGAAAGAGGCCGCGGTATTGGAAAAATGGGGTCAACCCGACGCGGCGTATCTGATTATCGAGGAAAGCCGGGCCGATC
Organism: Candidatus Udaeobacter sp.; assembly: GCA_035694525.1. GTDB lineage: Bacteria > Verrucomicrobiota > Verrucomicrobiia > Chthoniobacterales > UBA10450 > Udaeobacter. Next base: position 13,552 of record DASSFL010000294.1, read on the forward strand.
ATTGGAAGCAAATCTTAACCGGCCACTTTCACATCTACCACCAAATCACAAAGTGCGGGACCTACGTCGTGCTCAGTAATCAATTATGACGAGTTGTTGATTTGTTAAAAGGTTACAAGGTTAAAAAGGAACGATGTGTCCACCTTGAAAAATTCCAGAGCTGAATTAGTGTGCGAGCTCTTTTCCCGTTTAACTTTGTAACATTTTAACTCATTAACTGAACCCATGTCGCAACATCGCAGTTTAAAGGGAGCCAGCACAATCGCCGCCAAGCGCAATGTGCTAAAACGCTTCGAACGGGTCGAGCTTTTGAAAAAGCGCGGTCAATGGAAGGAAGGCCAGAAAGTCATCGGCCTGCCCAAAACGAAGCCAGATGTTTAACCACAAGCGTGAGAAGTGACTGGTGAGAAGTGACTTTTGGCGCTTTCGCCTGTTCGTCTCGCTTCTCCACAATCGCATCTCACTCGCTTAAGTGCGTCTCAACCGCTTCCTCGCTGCTGCCGGTCTTGGTTCACGTCGGCATTGCGATGAGTTGATCGCTGCGGGCCGCGTAACAATCAATGGCAAGGTCTGCACAAACTTCAGTGCGCAGGCAGGGGCGCACGACCACGTCAAAGTCGATCATAAACTTGTTTGCCGCGCTCCAGCCCTCACGATCATGTTGCATAAACCCGGCGGATTCGTTTCGACTCGAAAAGATCTCCATGCGCGCGACACGGTCTTTGATCTCCTGCCGGCAAAATTTTCTCGACTCTTCAATGTCGGACGTCTCGATGCGCAAACAGAAGGTTTGCTGCTTCTGACGAACGATGGCGAATTGGCCCAGCAACTCACGCATCCCCGTTTCAAGGTCGACAAGGAATATGAGGTCACACTGGATCGACCGTGGGATCCGTCCCTTACTCCAAAGCTGCTTGGCGGAATTGTTCTTGATGGCCAACGCGCGAAGATTGCGCGCCTTCGTTCTCTCTCGCCTACGCGTCTTCGCGTTATCTTGCGGCAGGGAATAAATCGGCAGATTCGGCGCATGTTTCAGGCCGTCGGATACCGCGTCAAACATCTTCTGCGTGTTCGAGTCGGAAACCTTCGGCTCGGTGATTTGCCCTGCGGGCATTGGCGGGCATTGACGAAGCATGAACTCAAGGATCTGCATTTGACGAATAGCAGCGGTGTTGTAGCTGCGGGCGCTGACCGCGGCAGAAAGGAAGCTACCCACGCTTAACAAGCCGAGGTCGACGCCCTGGGCTACAACTTCAAATGAAACTCGAAGGCTGTAACGCGCTGATCACCGGCGCTTCTGCTGGGATCGGTCGCGAATTCGCGCGCCAACTCGGCGGTCGAGCACAATCACTCATTCTGATTGCTCGCCGCGAGCAAAAGCTCAGCGAACTGCGCGACGAACTAAATCGACAATATCCGAAGCTCGCGGTTTCGTCTCGCAAAATTGATCTCGCCGATCTTGCACAACTGAATGAACTGCTGGCATGGCTGGATCATGAAGGGATTGATGTCGATCTCTTGATCAATAATGCCGGATTGGGCGACAGCGGCGCCTTTGCGACGAGCAATCCAATTCGCAACGAGCAAATGACGCTCGTGAACGTTGTCGCCCTGACCATGATCACTCGCCACTTACTTCCACGGATGATCGCCAGAAAGCGTGGCGGAATTCTGAACGTTAGCTCGTCGGCTGGATTTCTTCCGATTCCCGGCTTTGCCGTTTACGCGGCAACCAAAGCCTACGTCACAAGCCTTTCTGAAGCGCTTCGGGCGGAGCTTCGGGGGACAGGCGTAAGTGTCTGCGCTCTTTGTCCGGGTCCCGTACACACGCAATTTCAGGGCGTCGCCAAACGCCCGGGCGCTCAACCGGATACCGGTCCGGAGTTCGTGTTCGTTCCGGTAGAACAAGTCGTGCGCGAGACGCTTGCGGCACTTGAGGCGGACCGTCCTCTTGTTATTCCAGGCTTCCCGATGAAACTCGGAATGTTTCTAGTCCGAATAACACCGATGCCCATCTTGCGCTTGTTGTCGCGGCTCTCACCACGGCAGGATTGAGATGGACAGCAGATATGCATGAACAACGAGCAAGTAATTATCGCGCTGAGATTACGGTGCGCTAGTGGGCCTTCTCACAAAGAGCGCACCGATGGGCTTCTTTCCCGTTAATAACGAATCTGGCCCGCTGTCAGTCGCTTTAAGAATGCGCGTAACACCCAACTGGTCTGTGGTCAGCCAAGTGTCGGCGTAGAAATTGTCCTGCAGATACGACAGGCTCCATTGGGTGAAAAACTGGTCGGTGCCCGAGACGAAGAAGAGAGCATTTGGCAAGTACACCGCAGCCAACGGCTCCGCGCGTTCGATTTCCTTCGCGGCCGCCAATTGCCTTTCACGTGCACTCTTATAGGGCCCGTACAACGGAAAAAGAAAAATATACCGCGTAGCTGAAGGTCGGCGGGCGTAGAATAAGAGTTCCGGCTCGGCGCCAAAAATAAACACAGAGGCTTCGGAGGGGGTCACATTTTTGAGGCGTTGCGCAAACTCTGGCATCTCGGCGAAGAAGTTGCCCGGGTAAATCCTTCTCACCGCGTCCACGGGTGAATACGTAAACCAGAACGGCCAAAGCGTTATCACTGGCAAAACAGCGAGCACCAGACACAGTGCAGCACATCGAATGCTTACGGGAACGATCTTCCACAATTCAATCGCCGCGATCCATTCGGCCCCCGCAGCAGCAGCTAATGCTAGCGGCGGAAGGAGCTGCTGAAAATAGTGGGGAAAGAAATAGCCGCTTGCGCTTACGCCGATGGCGCTGGTGACAAGCCACCCTGCCAAAAAGAAACACCATTTCCTTTTGCCGGAAATGAAGACCCCAGCTAGGCCGACAAGCGCAAAGGCCCACACTAACATCTGCGTCCGCGCGAGTATCCTGATAGTGTCCCAGCAATATTCCAGCCGCGTCGAGGCCCCCACGGCACCGACGTACTGCAGATTGTGGATGAAAACATTGTCGACGAGCTCTTCCAATCCACCCCGCCCCCAGAAATAGAGCACCACCAATCCTGTCACAGCGAGTACACCCGTGGCCGACCAGGCGGCGAAAGAGATTGCGCGCAGCCATCGCTTTTCCCTGCTGACAAAAACCGGATATAGCGCGGCCATAAACACCCAATTTACAATCGCCACTTGCTTGAACATAAGGGCGGCCCCAGTTAGCGCACCTGCCAGCACCATAAGCGGAACACTGCGCCGACTCCTGGTTGTTGAAGCTAGGAATGCGATTTGCGACAAGATAAGTGGACACAACATAAAGAGCTCTGTATTCGCCGCCGTTCCTTGCACCAATGGATCAGCGCTTGAAAGCGCAAAGAGCGCTGCGCATAGCCAGGCCCAATATCGATCCATGAATCGCAGCCCAAGAAAAAAGAGCGCACAGGCAGAAGCCGCTGCAAATAGCAACCCGACAAAATGAATCCCGCGAATCGGTTCGAGCGGCAGGGCCAACGCAAACCGATAGACGTAAAAAATTCCTGGCGGTTTTTGGTCAACCCAATCGCGATAGGGCAATTCATTGTACCCAAGCCGCCATGCGATATAGGAGTACTCACCCTCATCCCGTTCAAGTGGAATGGCCAGAAGCGATGCTCTGACTGCAGCTACGATTACGACGAGAGAGGCTGCTATTAGAACAGTCTGACTACCACGTCGCATGTTTCATTTCATAGTATGCCATGTCCGGGTTGAACATCAGATTGTAGCGACCAAAACCTGAAACAATCGGAATACTGCTGAGAAAACAAAAGCGTGAAGAACCGCCGCAAAGCATAGGAACTAAATCGGGATGCGTTTTTCACCTTTGAATGCTTCTTCATTCTCCTGAGATCAAAGAAATATCCGCCCGCGGTCTCATCATTTTTTATGTCGAATCCTAATCTCTAGAGTCAGTTATCAGCATCGTCGGGCGATTCCTGCCAGCCAGCCACCACCACCAGTTGGACGTTTTCGAGAGAGCTGGCGGGATTTGTCGATGGGATTGGGACGACTTCACCCTGCATGGTGTGCGTCGCGACGAAGTAGCCAACCTGCGCACCCCAGACGTCAGAGTAAGGATCGTCCAGCCATCCCCATGGATTGTTCGGTGCGGGCTGGATCGGCGGCGGCGGCGTTTGGCTCAGCGGAATGTCTCCGACCAGCCACACGTGATTCCCGACGCGGAGCGTCGCTGCGATTTGGTCGCATACTGGTTTCGCGGGATTTTCCAAGATCATCTTCGCTTTGAACAAATCGTAACGATGGAATCTATGGTCGGCGAGCGGGGGAACTGTAGTCCATGGCGCCGAACCGAAATACTGGCGATCAAACGATACGCCGAATGTCCACGGATGCACGATGATCAGATCGTGCGGACCGGCCCGTTCGCGTAGGACGCCGGCGATCAGGTCCATGTTCGTTTGTCGATACGAGACAAGTTCGCGCGCACCTGGCAAACAAAGGAGCGCGGCAATCGCAAATGCGCACCGCCAAACTTGCCATCGCGCAGGCCAGTCCGCGACAGCGGCATCGATGCAGACAGCGCCAAAGGTCGTTAGCGGCAAAAAATACCAGACCTGTGTCGGCATTTTCGCGATCCACAAAAATATCGAGAAGCTGATCAGCCCTCCGATCAAAGCGGTCCCTGCGAAGAACACAGCGCTTTTGGTATCCTGGTCCGGCGCATGCGGTGAGACACGCGCGCTCTTCACGCAGCGCACGATCGCAGTGACCGCCAGCGTAATCCACAGCCACCGTAGCCAGGGAAAAATCGGCGCCATCGCAACCGAAAGATTCGACCAGATCAACGCCGGAATGAAACCGATCTGCGAGAGCACCGACCACTCCCGCGCCTCGCGAATTATAGCATGATATGGCAGCAACGAGATCGCCGCCGGCAGTCCAATCGTTAGCGCGGCAAGCCCGCTTTTGAAATCGTGGCACCGCACCCTTACCGCAGCGGCAGCGGCACAAACCGCTAGCAGCAAGAACGAATTTTGAAACAGGCACTGGACGCCGATCACTGCCACCAATCCAGCAGCAACCCAATGCTTGAGATTCGGGGACCGAGCGAAACGCCAGACGATCGCCAAGGTCACGAGCATCAGCACGCTGGCCAATCCATACGTGCGGAGCGCGTCGCCCCAGCGCACAACGCTCGGGTTCACTGCGAGAAGGCCCAGGGCAATCAGCGGGACGGAGCGATTGAAGAACCAGCCATTTAACCATACAGCGCCGAGCATCAGCAGACCAACGATGATGCCGAACAGCCGCAACGCGGCGTCACTGCCACCAACCGTAAAGGACCAGGCGCGAATCAGGGCGGGAAACAGAATCGGACAAGATTCGTGGCCAACGTTAGACCACATTTCACGCGCCGTCGGGAGAGTCGCGATACGCGCGACACCCGCTTCGTCGCGCCATAGGGCACCGGCTGAGCGAAAGTTCACCCAGTGCAAATACACTGCCGCGGCCGTAATCACCGCACCGATAACCCATTCGATTTTTCGCGGCTCCCCAACCCAGCGCATCGAAATGGCTTTTGCGAGTTTCATGTGCGATTCTCAGAAGAAGTTTTTGGCAACGCAAACCGTTTTGTCCATAACGCCAATGTTCCGGCACGCCGTTCGCGGACAAACTGATCGAGCAATTGGGGCCAAGACCACGAAGCTGCGGCCACTTCGGCGGCCCATAGTCCTAGTCGTTAATTGACGGGGGACAGTTCCAACGGTCAATCTCAGGTAATGTCAGTGAAGCCAATACCGAAGCCTGCGCCAGAAACGGTGGCTGCGCTGATTGGTACCGCTTTCTCAGCCATCCTGCTGGTGCTGACGGCGATGAATGCCGGGCCATTGTGGCGTGATGAAATCAACACGCTCAATCTGGCCCGCATGCCCTCGCTCCGAGACATCTGGCACAACCTGCAATTTGACTCATGTCCGCTGCTCTGGCCGCTGCTGGTGCGCGGGGGCGGCATGTTGGAGCTGACCGATGGCGACACCGGCATCCGCATTTTGGGACTGGGCATTGGTCTGTTCTTTCTGAGCTCGCTGTGGTTGTGCCAGCGTTGGATTGGGGGACGCGCGCCCACCTTGAGTATCGCATTACTGGGGGGTTTGCCCGCGTTCATTTTTGTCGTGGGAGCGAACCGTGCCTACGGTCTGGCGAGTTGCCTACTGGTGCTCAGTTTCGGCAAGATTTGGCAGCTCTTGGAGTCTCCGACGAAGTCGCGGATTCTTTCAGCCGGTTTCATCTGCCTGCTGTTCGCCCAATGTGTCTATTACGATGTGATCTTTCTCGGGACAATGCTGGCGGCTGGAGCTCTAATAGCAATTCGACGGCAACAGTGGAAAATACTCTGGACGTTTGCGGGAATCGGTTTGGTGGTCAGCGCATCTTTGTTGATTTATCTGCCGATCATCCATCGGGTTCCTGAATACCTGCCGTTCTGGCGCTCCCCCTTCTTTGTGGCTACAACGCTTTGGAACGGACTCGTCGACGCTGTCGCCGCGCGCAGCAGTGCTAATCCTGACGATCCCAGCGGCCCGCAGATCTGGATTTGGATCGGGCTTTTGTTTGTGGGCATCATAGTCGCCGTCACAATGCAACGAACGCATGTAGGCCAAACCCCGAAACCGGAAGATGCCTCGAAGAGTACCAACCAGAGGCGTTCCGACCTGGCACTGTTTTGTGTCACTAACGTGGTTGTGGCAATCATCGCGTATTTTGGCTTCCTGCTGAAATTGCAGTTTTTCGTGCAGCCATGGTATTACGTCGAAATCATGATCCTCTGCGCGATTTCACTCGACGGCATCTTAGGTGCGAACTGGCCCGCGCTCCGTCCCTGGGGGTTGGTACGCATGGGTTTTCTGATGATGATGATGATACTAAACGCCGGGCCGGCTTGGGCGGAAGCGCACACGCGCCGAAGCAATTTAGATCTGGTTGCCGCTTTTCTCACCGGCAACGCTCGTGCGGGCGACCTTATCGTGATCCAAGACGCATGGGAGAGTATCACGTTTAACCGATATTACCGCGGTCAGGCTCAATGGCTCAGCGTACCTCCGATCGATTCGCATGAGGTACATCGTATCGATCTGGTAATAGCAGAAATGAACGAACCAAAGGCGATGACTCCTGTATTAAGTGCAATAACCAATGCTCTGATCAGTGGCCACCATGTTTGGCTGGTCGGGAGCATACCCATCGCACGTTGGCAGGACGCGCCACCCGGGCCAACTCCGCTGCCGCCCCGACCGTCCGAAATGCCCACCCGATGGTGGATTGGGTCCTATTTATCTTGGTGGAACCAACAGGTTACAACGCTCCTGCTGGATCACGCGCAACAAGAAAAGGCCGAAGAAATCGCTGCGCCCGGACCCGTGAACCATTTCGAAGACGTTTCAGTCGCGCGGTTCACCGGCTACAACTCTGGTACCGAGTGATCCGACAGACGATCGCGCAGCGGTTGCTATCGACCCGTTGCCACCGATAACACCCGCTGCATCAGATGCGCGCTCTGGTTTAGCTTTTCGGTTACGTTAAACCCTGGTTTGTAATTGCAAGCAGGCCTGATAGGAAACCACCGGGGCCTATGACGATTTGTATTTAACCGAGCAGCCGTATGGTTTGGTTTGTGGCGTGGAGACAGATTTGCCCGCCAATGATTGATCCAACGCTGCTTTGACATAGTTCGTCGAGCTGGGGATATCCGCCGGGTTGGGCGTCGCCTTGCTGTCGATTGCCCCATGGTAAACGATTTTTCCGTCCGGATTGATGATCACCATGTTTGGCGTGTTCTTGGCGCCATAAGCGCGACCCACTTTGCCGTCCGGATCGAGTAGCAATGCAGTCTCATGCGTCTTCCAGGAGCTTGCGACTTTCTGGGCCTGTTCCGGCGTCAAATTGCCTTCAGTACCAGGCGCATTGGAATCGATGGTCAGCCAAACCACGCCCTTGTCTGTGTATTCTTTCTGCAATTTTTGCATGTTGTCGGTGCCGTAATGCTTCTTAACAAACGGGCATTCCGGATTAAACCATTCGAGCACGACGTACTTGCCCTTGTATTGGGAAAGTGAATGCGTCTCACCTTTCGCATCGGGCAGCGAAAAATCTGAAGCAGCGCTGCCAACCGGCGGCGGCTCCAAGGCAAAGATTGCAGTAGCGATCAGTGATGTGAAAACGGTTAAAGTTATCTTTTTGTTCATAAACGGATTAGAAAACGAAGTTGTTAAGTAGTTCAATTTTCTTGCAATCAACATATTGGCAAAGGACAACGGAAACACAACAGTAGCCTGTGGAACAGGCGCGATGACTTGAGCGGACATCCCCAAAAATCCTATTGTGCGGCAACCCTGCGCGCGGCGGTCTGGAGTTTTTCCAGGACCATGGCTTTGGTGAGCACTTCCGGGAAAACAATCGGTCCCTCGTTTTTTCCGGGGTAGAGCACGTACAGCGGAACGCCGGGGCGGCCGAACTGTTGCAACAATTTCGTGATCGTTGGATCGCCGTTAGTCCAATCGGCTTTCAATTTCACGATCGCGTGACGCTGAAACGCCTCTCGCACCTCGGTACTCTCAAGGACATTGGCCTCGTTAAATTTGCAAGTAATGCACCACGCAGCCGTAAAATCGACAAACACGGAATGGCCCTGGCCCAATTCAGCTTGCAACCGCTCCGGTGTAAACGCCTGCCAGTCTCCGCGGAGTCGCGAGTCAGCCAATCCGGCGTTGGTAGATCGAAATTTGCCGCCGATGAAATAAATGCCGCTTCCGATTACGAGCACGAGCATGAGTCCAAGCACAACAGCTCGCTTCATCACTGATGCAGTGGGGAGAACAAATGCGCCTTTCATCCAGCAGGCGACACTAATCACGAGAAGAAAGCAGCTTGCCCAAATCGCTCCTTCCAAGCCGCGCTGAGCACCCAGGACGTAAAGAAGAAATAGCAGCGTGGCCAGCAGCAGAAAGCCCATGAATTGTTTCACATACACCATCCACGCGCCCGGCTTTGGCAGAAATCGGAGCCAGGCAGGCTGAGCGCTTAAAAGCAGGTACGGCGCACTCATTCCAGCGGCAATCGCAACGAACATCGCCAGGATAACTGCAGGCGATTGCGAAAACGCAAAGCCGAGCGCGGTTCCAAGAAACGGCGCAGTGCACGGTGTCGCCAGAACAGTCGCGAATATGCCCTGGAAAAATGAGCCCAGATCGTCTTTGCGCTCGGTGGTTGAAAGCAATCCGCGTGTCATGCCCTGCGGCAGCGAAATTTCGAAGACGCCAAAGAGGTTCAGCGCGAACACGAGGACAATCACGCTCAGCGCAAGGACGAAGTAGGGGTTAGTGAACTGAAATCCACCCCAGGTCACGTCGCGTCCGGTGCCTTTGAGCACAATCAGAAGCAGCGCAAGTCCGACAAACCAGGCGAAAATTCCCACCGTAAACGCAATACCGCTCCGCAAAATCTTCCGCCGGCTTTGGCCCGCCTGTTGAATAAATCCAAAGATTTTCAGCGAAATCACCGGCAAAACGCACGGCATCAAATTCAAAATGAGGCCGCCGAGGAATCCGAAGAGCAGAAAAGTGAAGATTCCGCGGGCGGGCGGGGCACTAGTCGCCGCAACGGTCGGAGCCGCTGAAACTCGCCACGCCGCGCGATCCTCTCCGTTCGGGTGCTGCGAATAAACGACCAGGCCCGCGATGGACGACAGGCTTTTTTCCGACGACTCAATCGGAATTCGAAAGACAACTTCATTCCTATTGCGTGATTCGATCGTTGGATGGCCAACAACAACGCCTTCTTCTGGCAATGGAAAAAAGTCCAGCGCCGCATAATTGGTCAGAGTTTCGCTCGCAATCTTTAGACGAAGATCACGTCCAACCCGGCTCCAGTTTGCCGTCGCCGCGTTCGACTCTGGCCAGTTTTGAGGCAATAAACGACGGTAACGCGCGAAGACTTCCGAGTTCGCCGGCTGATTCGTTGTCGATACTGGTAACTCCAGCTGCGGTGTCGCGCTGCCAGGGATGCAGATTTTCTCGCAGACAAGCCAGTTTGCCTCAGCTGAAAGCTTTACTGTTGAATCGTCGAGCTTCTGAGGCGGCGTGATTTCCTGCATCAGCAGGACTTCATCTTCATAGCCGTAGGTCTCAATATCGCCCGGATCGATTGTTTTCAGGGGAATTGGCCATTGCATCTCGCCGATTTTCCATCCCGGTGGCAGTTTCCATTTCAATTCCGTAGGAAGGCCGGCGTCGCCAGAGAACGACCAGTAGGTGTGCCAGCCCGGAGCCATTCGAAGCAGCAAACCGATGGTGAACGGTTTTCCGGGAACGATGGCATTCGCATCAGCCAGAAGCTGGGCTTTAACTAATTCTTTTCCTTGATAAACCTGCGCTGGGCTCTGCGATGCCGAAGCGACGAGAGACAAAGCAACAAAACACGACGCAATTCGCGATGCCGGTCTCATGTTATTACCTAGCACTCGCTGCAGTTCGCGGCAATCGACGATGGTGTGGCGCGACGACGCCAGGCGCCCAACAACTTATGGCACAAGAAAGATCTTATCGGTCCAAGGATCTTTCACTTTGGTGCCAGACGCGAAGCCACTTACATCCACGTATCTTCCTTCCTTGTCGAATGGGCTGACGACATATCCCGGTTTGCCGGGGACTAATTTTCCTGTCGGAAACGCCGTCGATGGAGCAGAAGCGCGCGAGGATGAGACGCTGGTTGATGACTGTGCTGCCTCGTTGCGAGACGTGACCGAAGTTCCGCTCGATCTTCCGCTCTGGCCGCGCTCGGCCTCAACTCGCGGTTGCTGTTGCGAGCCTGACGCCGTCTCTGGCGGAATTGGTTGGCCGGGATTCGTAACATCGGACGGAGTCTCCGTTCCCACCATGGTTGATGATTCACCGCCTCTCTTCCGGGTCGCATAATACACCGGAGCGCTGGCAACACGATATGAACCGACCGCGACGGCCCGAGCAACTTTGTATGAGCCTACCGCCGCGCCGCGGGTCACGTGGTAGGAAGTAGACGCTACGTCCTGGGTCGCCCGGCACCCGCCAAGCAGGATGGGAGCCAGCATCAGAATTCGCACAATCGCTTTCATTTTTACCTTCATACAGATGTCACTGATCGCTATCCGTTCAATGATTTAGGGTAACGTCACGAATGAAATCGCCGATATCACTCTCGGTGGTCGCCCAGGAACACATCAGACGATAAACATCAGGCTCGATAAATTTGTAAAAACGCCATCCGCGCGCGTGAAGGCCATGCACAAGTTGATCGTCCATCCGCGCAAAGACTGCATTTGCCTGCACTGGGAATACAATTTCAACGTCTGCCTCGCTTTGCAGGTTTTGCGCAAGCCGGCGTGCAGCGCTATTGGCATCCCGCGCGTTTTGCAACCATACGTCACCTTCCAAAAACCCCAGCCATGGGGCAGCCAGGAAACGCATCTTCGAGCCAAGCTGTCCGGCTTGTTTCACTCGATAGTCGAACTCACGCGAAACCTGTTTATTGAAAAATATCACTAACTCACCGGCAACTGTGCCGTTCTTTGTCCCGCCAAAGCAAAGAACGTCAACTCCAACCTCCCATGTGATCGTTCTTGGTGCACAGTTGAGCGATGCAATCGCGTTAGCGAAACGCGCACCGTCCATGTGCACAAACAGTTCATTGGCGCGAGCGAGTTCAGTGAGCGCCGCAATTTCGTCGCGCGTATAAACCGTTCCAAACTCGGTCGCCTGTGCAATGCTGATCGCGCCTGGCTTGTGGGAGTGCAGATCGTTCTGACGCATTAGCAATGCTTTCGTTTGTCCAATATCAATCTTCCCATTTCCGCCCCCAACCAAGAGCAATTTCGATCCGCCGGTAAAAAATTCGGGCGCGCCGCATTCGTCGGTCTGAATGTGGGCGTTTTGATGGCAGATAATGCCGCGAAATGACTGACACATTTGCGCGAGTGCCAGCGCGTTCGCCGCCGTGCCAGTGAACACAAAATAAACGTCGCAATCCGTCGCAAAGACTTCACGAATCCGATCGCACACGCGTGTCGTCCAGTGGTCCTCGCCGTATGCTGCGGCATAGTCCCTATTGGCTTCCCGCAGGGCAGACCACGCTTCGGGGCAAATCGGCGCGGTGTTATCGCTCGCAAATTCGTGGCGCTCGACGGTCATCACCCTTTTGCTACGCGAGTTTCTATGCTGGATCAATCAGCACAAAAAGAGATTGCCTGACAGATCCGAGCCCTGGGCCTCCGGAGTCTGCCAGGCAAATCTCCTCCACTTGCTCCTCAAAATTGCTTGAAGCAATTTCATCTTCATTTCGGAAATGAGCCACAAACTGGGCGTGTCTGGACGTAAATTTTTTTAAGGACGGGAAAACGGCGGCCTTCTACTACTGCACGTGTCGCCCCTTGCTGCGTCGAAGCGTCCGCGCTTCCATGCCGGGCACGGCGACACAGCGCCGTGACCACAAGCATTTTGCTTAACGCGTTGCGCCGCACTAATTTCGTTAAATGAGGTCGCTTCAAAGCGAAATCGAGCAGCGCGGACGGCGCATTTTCGAACTGGTCGATAAACACCCCGAGTCGCTCTTGAGCAAGGCCGGATTTTATCAGCGACTGATGACGATCTCGATGCGCGATGAGCAGCTCAAACTCCAACTGTTTCGTTTCGTAGATGTCCTACCTTCGCTGCGCACCTCAGGCGAAGTTATCGAGCATCTCCAGGAATACTTCGCCGAGGCCCATGATTCGCGAAAACTTTCAGAATTTCTGAGGGCTGGCGTTGGTCTGGCGCGTACGGTTCCATGGCTCAGCGGGCCCATCCTGCGATGGAACGTCTCCGAAATGGCGCGTCAGTTCGTCGCCGGGCGAAATTCGAATGATGTGTTGCAGATACTGCGAAAGCGCCGCACTCAAAAGATTGGCTTCACGGTCGACCTTTTGGGAGAAGCTGTGGTTAGCGAAACGGAGGCCGACGAATACGCGGCGCGGTACATGGATTTGCTGGACGGCCTCGCGCGTGAAACAAGAAACTGGACCGATCCGCTAGGCAAAAATTCCGAGCTTTTTCCGGTTGTAAATGTTTCGGTCAAAATTTCTGCGCTTTATTCGCAATTCAGTCCGGAGGATCCGGCGGATGCAATCGCCCATCTCATTTCGAAGCTGCGGCCGCTTCTGCGCCGTGCGCGAGAGCTGGGCGCTTTCATCAATTTCGACATGGAAAGCTATGCGCACAAAAATACTACTCTGGAACTATTCAAAACCATTTTCACGGAGGAAGAGTTTAGGGATTGGCCACATGCAGGGATCGTCACTCAAGCGTATTTGCGCGATTCTGAAACCGATTTGCGCGACTTGATCGAGTGGGGCCGTGCGCGCGGCACGCGGTTTGCAGTCCGGCTGGTGAAAGGCGCATACTGGGACTACGAAACATCGAAGTCGCGCCAGAATGGCTGGGAATGTCCGGTTTATCTTCAGAAACCGGCAAGCGATGCGAACTTCGAAACGCTCACACGGTTGCTGTTGGAGAACGAGTCCATTGTTACATCCGCATTTGGCTCCCACAATGTTCGGAGTATTGCGCACGCACAGGCGTTCGCAGAGGAACTCGGGATTGATCGCAGCCGCTTCGAGTTTCAGTTGCTTTATGGTATGGCCGGGCCAATTAAGCGCGCGTTGGTGGATATGGGTTATCGCGTCCGCGAATATTGCCCGGTGGGTGAATTGCTCCCCGGAATGTCCTATCTGGTGCGACGCCTGCTCGAGAACACATCGAACGAAGGATTTTTGCGCGCAAAATTTTCCGAGAACGTGCCCGTAGAAGATTTGTTGCGCGATCCATGCGAAATTTTGCGCCGGAGCAAAAACGGCGTTCTACCGCCATCAAATGCCACGATAAATATGACAACAACCACACCAAAGACCCACCCGGGCGCTCCGTATGAAAATGCGCCCCTAACGAACTTCGCCTTGCCCGAAAACCAGGAAAAAATGCGGGGTGCGCTGCGCGAACAGCGCAAACAATTTGGACGCAAAGTTCCGCTCACGATCAACGGCGAGAAGATTTGGACCGATAAGATGTTTTCCTCGGTCAATCCGAGCCAACCAGACCAAATCGTTGGCTATGCTGCCGAAGCCGACATTCCCGAAGCCGAACGCGCCGTGGCGGCAGCGCGCACAGCGTTCGAGAAATGGCGTCGCACTTCGTTTGAAGAGCGCTGTCAATTGCTGGAACGCGTCGCCGAAATTCTCGAGCGTCGCCGATTCGAGCTTTCCGCGCTCGAAGTCTTTGAAGTGGGCAAGCCGTGGGCCCAGGCGGACGGCGACATTGCCGAAGCCATCGATTTTTGCACCTTCTACGCGCGCCAGATGCGCCGGATAGGCCGGCCTCGGCTCACGCAGAATGTGCCTGGCGAAGAGAGCTATCAGCACTACTGGCCGCGCGGCGTCGCACTCGTAATCGCGCCGTGGAATTTTCCGATGGCGATCTTATGTGGCATGGTCAGCGCTGCACTGGTCACCGGCAACACCGTGATCATGAAACCGTCCGAGCAATCGGTCATCATCGGCGCCATGCTGATGGAAATTTACGAGGAAGCCGGCGTACCTCCCGGCGTATTGAATTTTCTCAACGGCAAAGGCTCGGTCATCGGCGCGCACATGGTTGATCACAAAGACGTTGACTTGATCGCCTTCACAGGGTCGCGCGAGGTGGGGCTATACATTTGGGAGAGTGCCGGCAAAACGCGCCAAGGCCAACGCGAGCTCAAGCGCGTCATCTGCGAGATGGGCGGCAAAAACGCCATGATCGTCGATTCCGACGCCGACCTGGATGAAGCGATTGTCGATTCGATTTATTCCGCGTTCGGTTTTCAAGGCCAGAAATGTTCTGCGCTCTCGCGGCTGATCGTTTTAGAAGAAAACCATGACCGGGTCGTGGAACGTTTGCTCGGCGCCGCCGCCAGCGTGCGCGTCGGCAAGCCGGAGGAACCGGGCATCGTAGTCGGGCCGGTAATTGACGAGGCCGCTTACCGCCGCATTCTGGAGTACATCGAGATCGGCAAGAGCGAGGCGACCCTGGCTTATCAAGCGAAAGTAGTGCCACCGCACGGTTATTTCATTCCGCCCACGATTTTCACTGAAGTGAAACCAAGCATGCGGATCGCGCGCGAGGAGATTTTTGGACCAGTGCTAAGTGTGATCAAGGTGCGTGACCTCGATGAAGCGATCGAAATCGCAAACGGGACCGATTATGCGTTAACCGGCGGCTTTTTCTCGCGTAGCCCGGCCAACATCGAGCGCGTCAAAGCGCAGTTGGAAGCCGGCAACGTTTACATTAACCGCCCGTGCACCGGCGCGATTGTTGGCCGTCATCCCTTTGGCGGATTCAAGATGAGCGGCAGCGGCACTAAAGCTGGTGGCGAAGATTATTTGCTGAACTTCCTCGTTCCGCGCGTCGTAACCGAGAACGTCACACGTCACGGTGTAGCGCCGGAAAAAACGCCCGAATACCGCGACGAATTTCTTTGGCCAAGAGGATAGTCGCGCCGACGTCGTGCCTGTCGGGACAAATCGAGGAAGACTCGCTACTGGTCTATTGGACGACCCCTACTCAGCAGTTTCACCACGGTGACCACCATGTAGAGTACCGGCCACGCGGAGGTCAGGACAATCAGCGCAAATACCACCATTTCCCTGGCACGCTCCCGGGCAGCTTCGATACGGAATTCGCGTCCTAAATTGTAAAAATTTCTGAATCCGTATCTTTCCTCCCCGTCGTAAGGCGAAAAATAGCCGCCATGCCATTGGCCGAAACCAGAATGGAAAAAGTAATCCGTGTGCGGAAATTGCCCCTTTCCCGTGGAAGGACTCCTCGGTTTCATAACCAAAACCTCGCGTCGGAACCGCCAACATGATACCACGTTATAAAAAGGAATCAGCCTGAAAATAGGCTTCTGAATATACCGGGCAGCGAAACACTCAAATCAGTGCACATTGAAACCAAATCTAGGTGTTGTCACCGGATGCGCCTGCACCTTTGCCAATTCGCCAATCGCGCCGCAGCGCTGCTGATGAAACTGCTGTTTGGCTGCGTCGCGCGTGTTCGCGTGCTCGGGAGCGAAAATGTGAATCTCACCGGCGGATTTCTGCTGGCAGCAAATCACATCAGTCACTTCGATCCATTCGTCATTTCGTCAGTAGTCAGACGAAAAATCGACTGGATGGCGATGGCAGAATTTTTTCGGTTCATGGTCGTGAGATTTCTGTTGCGCGCGGTCGATGCTTTCCCGGCGGATCGAGATCGTGCCGATCGCAAAACCATCCGGACTGCAATCGAGCGCCTGAAAGACGGACGCGTGGTCGGTCTTTTTCCCGAGGGCGGGATTCGCGATGGCGCGCGATCGCTGCTCGAAGGCGCGCCGCTGCGGCCCGGCGCATCAACGCTGGCGCAGATTGCCGGCGTTCCGATTTTGCCCTGCGTTATCCTTGGCAGCGATCGCCTCTATTCGACTAAGCGCTGGCTGCCGCTTCGACGCACACCCATTTGGATCGCGCTCGGCAATCCAATTTCGCATTCTCCTGATCTCGAAAAATCACAGGCGCGCGAGCGGATCGAATCCGAATTGACGTGTGCATTCAAAAATCTCTACACGGACCTGCAACAAATATTTCACCTGACAACGGACGACTTGCCGCAGCCGCCGCGAGAACGGAAGAGCAAACCCGCACGTCATCCCGAGGGAAGTCGAGGGACCCCGTTGCAAAAGCTTATGCTATCACCGCGGGATTCTTCGAGTCCGCTTCCCTCCGTTCAGAATGACAGACTCAAGCGTATGACTGCCATGACTGTCGATTCGCTTCTTTGCACATCGATCAATTTTCTTCATATGCGCCACCGGCTAAACGGGCGCAGCCGCGCGGAAATGGAGCGCTACGTGGAGCAGTGCGAGAGAATCACCGCCGATCAATATTATGCCTCGCGGCACGATGACAATCTTACTGAAGCGCTGGGAAACGGTCACCCGACTATCACATGGCGCAGCCCGATCGAGACCAAATTCCCAGCCAACAATATCGCATGCGCAGATTTCTTTCCTTTAGAGCGTGGTCGCAGCGCACCGACGGTGTTCATTTTGCATGCGCTGATGTCCACGAGCCCTGTTGGCTATCGGCGTTGCGCACGGCAATTCAACCAACTTGGCTGGAACGCCTGCTTCGTTCGACTGCCATACCATTATTCGCGTGTCCCTCGCGGGTATTGGAACGGTGAGCTTGCGATCACCTGCAACTTAATCCGTAACGCGGAGGGGTTGCGCCAGGGCGTAATGGAGCTACGCCAATTGATGAGTGCGTTGCGCGAACGTGGCTCTGGCGAATTCGGCGTACTCGGCACCAGTTACGGCGCATGGATCGGTGCGTTGCTTGCGATGGTTGAGCGCGACCTGCGTTTCGTCGCCTTGATGGCGCCAATCGTAAACATCGACCACGCGATCTGGGAAAGCCCCGTAGCGCGGTTTATTCGCCGCGAACTGCGTCGGGCCAACATCGAGGCGTCTCTCGTCGCCCGGCATTTTCATCTGAGCTCACCGATTCACAACGTGCCCCTATGTGATCCGGCCAGAGTTTTGTTTGCAGCAGGCGAGTTCGATTCGATCACCCCACTCGAACAACTCGAGACCATCCAGCAAAAATGGCGCGGCTCCGAACTCTTGCGCGTTCGACAGGGCCACTTTGGTTACCGCATGTTGGACGAGACTATTGAGCGACTGAAAGAGCGCGGCGACTTGTAGTCATCAATCTTGTTCCGCGTCAGCGAAACGGCGTGCAGAGGACTGCCCGCTCTGGCTGAAGCGCCGACGATTCATCCTATCTGGGTAGGGCGCGTCACTCCGTGCGCGCCGTCGTCTTACCCGACGGTCAGTTTATTCTAAGAAATTCCAGACTTGGTCCGAGATCGCGAAACGCAGCTTCTGCGAGAACATTGTGGCCTTGAGCCGAAGGATGCCAAGCATCGATCGGATGCAGCAATTCCACGCGACTCAGATCAGCTGTTGCTAATGCATCCGAATATTGCAATTGCACGTTGGTGTTGTCACCGAGCCCGCTATTCAGTTCGCTCACCACCTGGCACAACTCCTTATTCACCATGTTTGCGAGGCGAATCACATTAGAGCGGTAAGCCGGGCGAAAGGACGTGAAATATTTGTAAGTGCTTTCAAGGTGCGGGTAGCGTGATGGGTCCTGGCTTCGCAAACGTTCTGCGATTTCGCGGCCCATGAAATAGGACTCGAAATTGATGAGACCGTACACCATGACTGCGACGCGGTAACGCTGCACGCAAGCGCGATCAATGAGGCGCCGCATTTGTCGCGTGAAATTGTTCCGGAAGTCCCGGCTTTGCCGTTGTAAACGGCTGTCAGGTTGCTCCAAGTCGCTGGTTGGACTTCGCCACGCCCAATCGACGTTGTTGTGTCCGATGGAGATCAGAATCAAATCGGGAAAACGTTTCATCACCAGCAAGTCCCCAATTTGCCCGGAGAAATTGCGCGTCCGAAGAATTCTTCGGAAGAGATTCTGCCGTTTGCCTTGGGGATCGACGAGCGCACCGATGCCCGCGCATTCAACCGCAACAAATGGCGTAAGCTCCTCGAGTCTCTTCGAGACGCTCTGAATGCCCAACGGTGCCGGGTTGGTATCGAGAAACCAGTTATTTCCGTGGCAAGTGCGAGCGCGCCAAAACGTGCTCCAGGCGGACGAGATGTAAATTCCCATGCAGACACTGTCACCGACCATGGCGACATGCGGCAGCCGCGCAATCAACTCAGCCTGTGGAATGTCGCCCTTTCGATACGCCAAGTAATCAGAATGCAGGCGAGATGCTGGCTCACTAATCCGCTCCAGAAAATTTGCGCTGACAACCCTGACAGGCTTCCTCATGAATTCTATTAGTTGAAACGAAATTCGTCACTGTTGAAGGTTCAATCCAACCAATCCATCGCTTCGAGCAGACGACGAAACTCGGGACTGTCCGTAGAAAGGGCGGCTAACCATTCGCCAATTGGCTCGCGTTTCCACCACACTTTCTCGCCGACTGGAGCGAATTGATAACGATAAAGTCGCGCCCGAATGTAATGAGGTGGCGCGGCCGGGAACGGATTGTTTGCGAGCAGTGACAAGGTGCCGGGATCGTTATGCAGAAGTTTCCAAACAAAATGTAGCGTCCACGGATACTCGGCGGGTGAAGCCATAGCAGCAAACCAGATTTGCCAGTCGATCCGCGGCTGGTATGGAGCAACGAACGGCGGTCGCCGGTTTGGATCACCAGGTTTGGCTTTGAATTCGTATTCCTTCCACTTCGTGTCGCCGGTGATGACTGAATCTTCAGTGCCTTCAAAAATGATTTCGTCGCGTTCTCGCCCGACGGTACCGAACGCTCCATATGTATTTACAAGATCGAGCGGGTCGTAGGAATAATTCATCAGCTGTCGTCCGGAAACGAGATTGAGCACCGGCGCGACGCTTAGATAGACAATCAGGATCGACAACGCGATCGCGATGGTGTTGTTGATACGCGAAGGCTCCGATTCCTGTGCGGCGCGCTCGGCACGTTTAACAACTGGACTCGGTAGGAAATGGCGCAGGAAGGTATCGTCAAAGCACGCCAGAAACGGAATGATTGTCAGATAATTGAGGAACGAAAGGTTGCCGCTGATGATGAGAAAAATTTGAAACGTGACGAGCAAGACGCCTGCGACATGCCGCACGTGTCGTGGACCAAATGAAAACCACGGCACGACCAGTTCGACTAAATGGTTCCATCCCGTCCCGAATTTCTGGAACCAGAGCGGCGCAAAGTGAAGGTAGCGACTGACGGGACTCGGAATCGGCTGTGTTTCGTAGTGATAGTAAAGGCAGGTAAGATCCCGCCAGCATGGGTCGCCGCGGAGTTTGATCAGGCCCGCACCAATCATGATGCGAAAGCCAAGCCATCGAAAAAGCCAGATAACGAGAATTGGCGGTCTGCACTTGGGAAAGGGCCGCCCATCGAGCAACGGGCAAAGAAAGATCGACAGGAAGCCGGTCTCGAGCAGTTGAATCTCCCAGCCGTAACCGTACCAGATCTGCCCAACGTGCACGATCGACATGTATATCGCCCAAAGCGCCGCCAGCAGAATCGCATTGGCGTAACCCCCAAGAACAACAAGGGACAAACCGAAACCGATCCAGGAAAAGATCGACAATGCATTGTCAGAAATTCCGAACCAAAAGAGCGTCGGCACTCGTAGTAAACCGGAAGCGCGCGAACCGAGCTGTGTTTGGACGCTCTCGAGAAAATGATTAGCCGGCGTCAATCCATGCTCGCCGATAAGCGGCACCAGTTGTTGCGCCGCTATTAAAAACGCAACTGCATAAACAAAGCCGAGCAGCCGCAGAATGACGAAGCGTGTCAGCCAATAAGAATTTCCGCGCGCAAAAAGTTTTTGCAGAAAACTCTCATCGTTCATTACTGCACGCTTGTGCCAGAAGCTCAATCGATCTGCAAACGGGGAATGCCAGGGGGGAGAGTCGAACTCCCGACCAAGGGCTTATGAGTCCCCTGCTCTACCACTGAGCTACCCTGGCAAAATTGGCGGCGAGAAAGTTCAATCGAGTGACTTGCGCTGTCAACGCGAGCGCAAATCGCCCCCCTGATTTCCTACTCTTTCTCTTGCTTGGTCTTGCTCCTTTAATCAACGATGTTCGAGCAAGAGCATGAGTAAGAGTGACAGCAGGAGAGAGATTACTGCTTTGGCCCAGAAAGATACGGCTCTAAATCCTTCTCACGGCCCCGGAGCGCAGCCATAAAGCAGACGCCGTTGTGTTCCGTGACTGCACCGACCCAGCCTTCTTGCTGGACATAACGCCAACCCGGAAACGCCAACACCGCCCCGGTCTTGGTGTCTCTCTCTGCCGGGAAAAGAAAAAACTGCATGCGCTTCTCGCCCACCCAGATTTGGGCGATGCGCTGCGACTCGTCGTCGTCAAAAACACGGCAGCCGATTGTCTGAAAATCGGCGAACTCGTCTGGAACGTCGTAGTGTTCCAGCCCGTGTTTCATGAAGAACAAATCGCTTAATGTCCCCGCTTCGGCGCTCACTGGATCAAGCATGACTGATCGAGTGGAGCCCGCTACTGTTAGTAATTTTCGCGCTGTCGCCGATCCCGGAAAATCATTTAGCTGGCCAAGCAGGTGGAACGCAAATACGCCGGCGATCACCAGGAGCGCGATGCTGATCGCGATCACAGCAGGATTGAGCACGATTTTTCTCCATGTCCACCTCGGAGCGCGAATCGCTTCGTTCTCCGAGAACCATTCAGCCGATTCCGGAGGGATCGGGACGAGACGAACGAGTTCCGCCAAGGCTCGATCGAAGTTCTGTTGATTAACAAATTCATCGGAGCCGTCTTCACGCGCTACCGCAGCGCGCATGGAACGGTCAGCCAGGTGGTTTTGGCTGATCGGCGCACAATTCAAAAGAGCCCGGCGTCGACGCAATAGCCGCAGCGTCCTCATACCTTGGGTCCTCCAGAGTGCTTGGCGTCCAGCCACGCCTGTAACTGTCGCCGCCCCTGCGCCAGGCACCGTGATAGCGCGCTCAACTTGAGCTCGGCAATGTCGAGAATCTCGAGGTAATCGAATTCGTCGAGATAAAAAAGCGCCAGCGCGGTCCGCTGAGGATCGGGGGCGGCGGAAATCCAGATTGCCAGTTGCGCAGGCCCGAGCTGTTTGATCTGCGATGCCGCCTCTGGAGCGATGTCGTGCTCGTCGATTTTGAGCGATTCCGGTTGCAGGTCCGTCTTACTTGCTTCCAAACAACGCCAGCGCGCCTCGCGAAAAAGCCAAAAAGGCTCCTTGGGCAGTTCTCCTTGTGCAGCGCGCACAGCCGCCTCGCGCAACGTCGTGTTAAAGACTTCCTGCGCCTTGCGCGAGTCGCCCAGCATCAAGAAACAAAAGCGATACAGTTGTGGCAAATTTTGCTTTTGATCCGACACTCTCCCATCCTTCGTCTTTGCAAAATTTAGCGAACTCTACGCGGTTCACTTCCATCGACAAGAGTTGATTCGCTTATCTTGCACGAGATATGTCCCGGACTTGAGCGAAAGCGGCTACAGCTTTTGCAACCTGCGCGCTACATCCTCCGCGTTCTCCCGACTGTTGAACGCCGAAATGCGAACATAGCCGTCGCCTTGTGCGCCAAAACCGGCGCCGGGTGTGATAACCACATTCAACTCCCGCAGCATCCGATCGAACATTTGCCAACTCGTTAGGCCATCGGGCGTTTTCACCCAGATGTAGGGCGCGTTGACGCCGCCGAAAACAGCGACACCAAGTTTTGCCGCCGCTGAACGCAGAATTTTGGCGTTACCCATGTAATGATCAATGAGCGCGCGAATTTCTTTACGGCCTTCAGGCGAGTAAAGCGCTTCCGCGCCCCGTTGAACCGGATAACTCACGCTATTCGATTTCGTGCTCCAACGCCGCTGCCAAAGGGGATGGAGGGGAAGCCGGCGACCGTTCTCTGTCCGCGCGAGTACCGATTTCGGCACGACTGTAAATCCGCAACGCACGCCGGTGAACCCGCCGTTCTTGGAAAAGCTGCGCAACTCAATCGCGCACTCCCTTGCTTCCGGAATTTCGAATATGGAATGCGGAACATCTGGATCGGAAATATAGGCTTCGTACGCGGCATCGAAAAGCAGTAGCGCTTCGTGCTTGCGCGCATAATCGACCCAGCGCGAGAGCTGTTCACGCGACGCAACGGCTCCCGTTGGATTATTAGGAAAACAAAGATAAACAAGATCGGCGTGTTCAGTCGGTGGATCAGGGACAAATCCGTTCTCAGCCGTGCACGGTAAATACAGAATTCCTTCGTAGCTCCCATCTTTTCGTGCCGGCCCGCTGCGGCCCGCCATTACGTTCGTATCGACATAGACCGGATATACCGGGTCGGGCACGGCGACTTTGTTTTGATCGCCGAGAATATCGAGGATATAACCGCAATCGCACTTTGAGCCGTCAGAAACAAAAATTTCGTCGTCGGCAATGTCGATGTTGCGGTCGCGATAATCGTGCTGAGCGATTGCCGACCTTAAAAATTCGTAGCCATGCTCGGGGCCATAGCCGCGAAAAGTCTCACGATGTCCAAGCTCTTCGACAGCCCGCTTCATCGCCTCAATCGCCGCACGTGGGAGCGGCTCGGTGACGTCCCCAATTCCGCAGCGAATTAATCGCTTGGCCGCTTCTGGATTAGCCTCGCAAAACTCACGCACCCGCCTTGCAACTTCAGGGAAAAGATAGCCTGCCTGAAATTTAAGATAGTGTTCGTTTAAATAAGCCATCCGTGCGTTGCGACACTCCTTGACCGCTGAACGTGTACAAGTTTAGCGGCGGTCATCGACCGCCGCTACAGCAGAACTTGCCAAAGGCCAATCAGTAGTTCTTCGCCACCGCGTCCCAGTTCACCACGTTCCACCAGGCTTTGATGTAATCGGGCCGTCGGTTTTGATACTTCAAATAATAGGCGTGCTCCCAAACATCGACGCCGAGGACTGGTGTGTTGCCGTCCATCAGAGGGCTGTCTTGGTTTGGCGTCGAAATGACCTCAAGCTTTCCGTTCTTATTTTTGATCAGCCACGCCCAGCCGCTGCCAAAACGTCCCGCACCAGCGGCTGCCAATTTCTCTTGGAAATCGTTGAAGCTCCCGAATGTTGATTTGATGTCGTCCGCGAGTTTGCCTTTCGGTTCGCCGCCCGCATTCGGTCCCATTATTTTCCAAAAGAACGAGTGATTTGCATGCCCGCCGCCGTTGTTCCGCACAACGGTGCGAATGTCTTCCGGCACCGATTTGAGATCACTGATCAAATCCTCGACCGACTTCTTTTCGAGATCAGCTTTGCCTTTGATCGCGTTATTCAGGTTGTTGACGTATGTCTGGTGATGCTTGGTATAATGGATTTCCATCGTCTTCGCATCGATATGCGGTTCCAAAGCATCGTACGGGTAAGGTAATTTTGGTAATTCGTAAGCCATAATCTTTACAGTTAGATCGAATTACGCTACGCGACAGGTTTTATTTTTCGCCAAAGAAACAACCGCTGTAGCCACCGGCCTGTGGCCGGTTCGCTCTGGGAGCAAACGGGCCGCAGGCCCGTGGCTACAGAATTAATCGCAGCGATAAAAGCTCGGACAATGCCCGAGGCCGCTGCGATAATTGACGTACGTCGCCAGCGCTAGGAGCGGAAAATTCTGCCGATACATGTCGTACTTCAAATAGAACACGCGGGGAAAGCCGGTTCCCGTGATTTGCTCCTCATCCCACGATCCATCGGGTGTTTGCGAACTGAGCAGGTAGCGCAAACCTCGCTGAATACTTGGCCGATCCAGGTCGCCACACGCGCAGATGCCCATAATCGCCCATGCCGTTTGCGACGCCGTGCTTTCGCCGATGCCTTTGGTCGACGGATTTTCGTAGGTGCTGCAAGTCTCACCCCAGCCGCCGTCGTTGTTTTGGCAGCTCTCAAGCCAATCGCGGCCCCGCAATATCCAGTCCTGCGTCATGTCCTGGCCAATCGCGCGCAGGCCTCGCAGGACCTGCCAGGTGCCGTAGATGTAATTGACACCCCAGCGCCCATACCAGGAGCCGTCCTCGTCCTGCGTGTCGATCAAATACTGCATCGCGTCGCGAACAGACCGGGTCTTGGGATCAAATCCAATGTAACCAAGTAGCTCGAGCGTGCGCGCAGTAAGGTCACTGCAGGTTGGATCGAGAATTGCATTGTGGTCGGCAAACGGCATGTCTTCCAGCCAGTGCGTGGTTACGTTCTTGTCAAACGCGGCCCAACCGCCATCGCGACATTGGAAACTCAGCTGCCAATCGAGTGCGCGGCGAAAGATTTCATTGAGCGCTTGTGGAACCTTCGGCCGGACCAGCCGCAGCGCCATCAGCACCATCGCCGTATCGTCAGTGTCGGGATAATAAACGTTGTTGTATTCGAATGCCCATCCGCTGGCCTGCGGATATGAATTGTTTGCCGACCAGTCACCGCGGATGCGCACTTCTTTGTTAACAAGCCAATCGGCGGCCTTTTGCAGCGCAGGATGCTCCGAAGGAAGGCCGGATTCCGCCAGCGAAATGATTGTGATTGCAGTGTCCCAAACTGGAGACAGACACGGTTGGATGCGGAAATCCTCGGGATCGTCAATGAAGAGTTTGGCGAAGTCTTTCTCCGCCTTGGCGTAAATCGGATTTGTTTTTGAGTAACCGAGGGCGCGCAACGCGATTAAACAATTCAGCATCGCGGGAAACACCGTCGCAAGGCCGTCGCTACCCTCGCCAATCCGCTCGAGCATCCACCGCTCCGCTTCTTCCAAGGCGCGCCGGCGCAGCGGGCGAATTCGCAGCGGCTGCAGGAATTTCAGAGTGTCGTCGAGTCGGAGAAAGAAATTCCGCCAGGTCCAGAAAGGTTCGCTGCGCGGCAACCGCAAATCGCTTTGCTCGGTGCCAAGAGGATAAAGTTCGTGCAATTGCTTTTCGCCGGGCAAAATGCGAGTCGGCTTGAAATGATTAATAATCGCCAGCGGCACGAGCATTGCCCGGCTCCACGAGGACATTTTATAAATGTGAAACGGCGCCCAGCGCGGCAGGAGCACCATTTCCAGGGGGATCGCCGGCAGATATTTCCAGGGAAACTGGCCCAGTAACGCAAGATAAAGCTTGCTGAAGGTGTTCATCTGCGGAATGCCGCCGCGGCGAATGATATTCGCGCGCGCCTCCTGCATGAACGGCGCGTCCACCGAACAACCGGCTAGCTTCAAGGCAAAATATGCTTTCGCCGACGCATTGATCTCGCTCGGGCCAGCGTGATAAATGTTCCAACCTCCGTCGAGAAGTTGGCGTTTGAGAATGTGGCGCACGCAGCGCCGCTGCAATTGCGCGTCCACCTCGCCGCACCAATGCATGAAAAGGATATAATCCGAGCAGAGGGTGCTATCGACGACCAGCTCGCCGCACCAATGGCCATCCGGCTTTTGCTGGCGCAACAGGTTCTCTTGCGCGAGCGCGAGCGCGCGCGCAATTTCTTCGTCGTTCGCCGAATAAAATTCCGATAGGTCTGGTCGCGCGCTCGGCAACGCAATGAGGTTCTTCGACAATTCCGGCATGCAGATCCGATCTTTACGAGGCTTTGGCTGCGACTTCTGCGCGTTTCCCGGTCAGGTGTCCGTTACCCGAGCTCACGCCATTGAAGGCGAGAACCTCGCTTCCGCGGCCAGAAGGTTTTGGTTTCGAGCCGAAATTGAACTTGATCGTCTTCCACGTGTCTCCTCGTTGTGCTTGCAGCCCCAACGTCGCTGTCGGCTCGTAACCGCAATGCACCATGCAGTTCTCGCATCGGCTATCCCGGGCAACGCCCTTGACGACGCCATAGCGGTCCCATTCGGTCTTTTCTAGTAACTCCGTGTAAGTCGCGTAGTGTCCGTCGGTCATCAAATAGCACGGGCCTTTCCAGCCACGAATGTTCCGTGTCGGAATCGCCCATGCCGAACAGGTCAGATCGCGCTTGCCGGCAAGAAACTCGAAATAGATTGGCGTCCCCAAAAAGGTATAACGACTCATCCACTTTTCGACTTTTTGGAACTTCTCGATGGTCATTGCGCGGGTAAGAAAGAAGTTTTCCGGGCGCAGGTTGAGCCGTTTGATCATGTCTTTCTTGGCGGCGTCGTAATCATATCCCGGGGTAATGGTGTGACCATCCACGCCAAGATCGGAAAGATAATCGAACATCTGTTCGATCTCCTGCATATCGGTTTCTTTGTAGATCGTTGCGTTCGTCGCCACTTGATAGCCGAGCAGCTTCGCCATTTTGATTGCGAGGATGCAT
>DASSFL010000295.1:0-5604 GCA_035694525.1 Candidatus Udaeobacter sp.
GGGGCTGCGGGAAGCGTGGTCAACCTCCTGCAAATGCCCGGCTTCAATCACCGGTGTGATATCGCCTCTGGTGTCATGCAGAACGAATGCGCAGCAATTTTGCGGGATTTTTTCCGTAAACAGCGCGAGTAGCAGGAACCGGGTTCTCTCTAGCGGTCAAGCCAACCCGATCCGAGCGCTTTCACAATTTTTTCCACTTCTCACGTCTTTGTCGAACCGGGGATCAGACGGTGTGTTTCATGCGCCACAAAATCTTGAAAAGGGCGGTCATGGAGTCTCTCCATGCACCATGCACCATCTGAAAAGTTTTTCTCCGGGCTTGGAAAGCGTTCTGTTTCGCACACTCTTTCTCAGTTGTCGAGTCCCGGATAAATTCCGTGTAGCAATAACGGACAGTCACAAATTTGCGCGGTGACCGATGCAGATTATGGGTTGACTGATCCAGTGAATGGTTTCTAATTTACGCGCTCTCTAGTCCTCTCCAGGGTGTGTAATTCGGGGCAGTTTGAAAGTCGCCGGGTAATCACGCCATCTCGCGGAAATAGCCATTGCTCCAATATGAAAGGACTCCAATATGAAAAGAACCCACGCTCCAACACTAATCGGAATTATCGGAATCGCCGGAGGACTAATGATCATGTTTGCTTTTCCTGTCGGAAAGCTTGAACCGGCAGTCCCGACAGTCAAAGTCCCCGGTGCCTATCCGTACGAAGAAACTGTGCGCGTCCCAGCACCGCCGCCCGTTTGGGACTCATCGCCCTTGCCGTCGCCTGCTCCTTTTCCCTATCGCGAATCGGCGCCCTCGCTCTCGGCTTCCCAGGACCGCGATTCACGAACAGCAAATACCCGCCGGCCGCTCACTGCGAAAGCCGTGCGCGAGGCAGCATTCAAATACAACGGAGTGCCGGATTTCTGTGAATTTCTGGCAGCACTTCCTGCTAACGTTAGTGTGTTCGATCCAAACCTCGGTAGGACACGCACACTTGTGCAAGGAGGCCATGTACTGCGCAAAAATGTGACGTGGCTCAGTAAACGTCAGAAAGAAGGCCCGAAACCAAACGACCGAACCGTCGTCTCAGTCGAAGAACTCGGCACGCGGAATCCGGGGATTTGATCAACCCTGTAGTTGCCGTCAAAGCAGCGAACGGGCATCGGGTCGGTTGCGTGTCACGTTTCAAACGCGCCGATTGTGGTTGCGGTATCAAGGTGTCCGCGAGAATCGTTCATCGATGAAGATGACCATATTTAAGGGCAGCGAGATTGAAGTAGAGAAAGAAATCAACACCTGGTTAAAGGCCGAGCGTATCAACAAGATTCGCCACGTTACGCACGTAAATTACGGCACAATGGTGTACATCACTGTTTGGTGGCATCGCCTGGATACGGGTAAAAATGCGCCGATGACACACGGGCTGTCTTGATAGGTCTGGCGTCTACTTCGACGCTATTCGCGATTCTGAGCGCAACCCGCAGGTGGTATCACTTTTTATTTCTGCCTCGCTAGGATTCGAAAAACTTCTCTGTTTTGAAAGAGAAGTAATCGATGAGTGCTGGCAACCTAAGGCTGCGCTAGTCCCCGAAAACGTTCAACAATCCAGAGTTTGAAAAGGTAACTAAATGGTAACTTAATTTAGTCGGCCATTATTCGGCATCGGTGCGATTCTCCGACTATGAATCCTATAAAGAGTCTCTCAGCGTCATTATTCAGCACGTCGACATCAAATCCCAAACCGCGGAAACGCGCTAGCCGCCGTTCCTTTTTAGGAACGTCACTCGCTGTCGGAGGCGTGGTCTTCGTCATGGTAGCCATCGCTCAATCGGCCCTGGCCCAGAACTTGGTCAGGTTCAGCGGCGGGGTCGGCGTTATTCCCACTGGTTCAGCGAATACCACGGTGCGAGGCGTCGCAGCCGCTGGCCAGATCTGGACGATCCGGGACTTTGCAGCCGACGTGAAGCAGGACGGTAGCATCCGACTCGACGGCCGGGGTCTCCTTCTAGCCTCAGGCAATGGCGTCGGAAGCAACGCCAACGCCAGCGTTATTGCGACGCTGTTCTGCGCAAATGATGGGAATGTCCAACACAGCTCAAATCTTGCAGGCGTCCCGCTTGAAGTGAATGGCGATTTTCGCATTGACGACATGCTTTCGCCTGTGCCTCCGAATCCCTGCACTAGCCCGGTCCTTCTCATCCGGAGCGCTGGATCCGGGGCGTGGTTCGCCGCCGGGATTCCCAGGTGATAACTTATACAGGGTGACGCGTATTATTAGGCGTCGAGGGTAGTGGGCTACTTTGATTGAAGTAACCCACTACCGGGTCAAGGGAACCCTTCGTGAGGGTAATTGTCGGCACGGTCGTGATGGCGGTCGGGCCACTCGTTACAGGGAATTACATCACGAATGTGCTTTCTCCATTCGTCACCCAAGCGCCAATCTTCGGCGCGATAAGACGCTGACCAAAATTAATTCTGCCTCGCTAGGATTCGAACCTAGACAGAGAGATCCAGAATCTCTAGTGCTACCATTACACCACGAGGCAAAAGCAGCGAAAGCTAATGCGAAACTCGCAAAATCCGAAAATGCAAAGTCTCGTGCGAATCACCCGAATTAACGCGAATCAGCTGATTATTTCCAACTGCTTTTTATTTGCAGCTATTCGCGCGGTCTGTGGGGAGTAATACTTCTTCGCCTTCGCGCGCGCCATCCACCTTAAGGTCTTTTCCTCCCTCGCGGATTAGTCGCCGCGCATCGTCCACCATGGCATTGAGCATTGTGTCATCATGACTTGGATCATGATGAAAAAGCAGAAGCGTCCGGACTTCGGCGTCAAGCGCAAGCGAAACAGCCCTGGAAACCGAACCGTGTCCCCATCCGACGTGAGTTTCGTACTCTGCATCGGTGTATTGCGCGTCGAGAATCAGAATATCGCTGCCGTGAAGAAAGTCGACGAGACCGATTCGCTCCTCTTCAGCAATCTTTTTCTTCTCTTCTGGACTCATGTCACTGTTCCTTGCTGAGTGCAGAAATTGATAGGGCTCATGGTCCGGCAGGAAAGCGATTGAGCCGCCGCTGGTGAAAAGACGATAACCAGCACAAACACCGGGATGATTTACAAACCTCGCGCGGACTTGCACTTTTCCGAAGGAGAACTCCATCTCGGTTAGTTTCTTAATATCGATCCTGGCGGAAAGCTCGCGCATCGCGATGGGAAAAAATGGCGCCTTCATCGGCTCAGCCATAATCTCGCCAAAGCTCATATCGACGCCGTCATAGCCGCGCACTCGGATTTCATTTTTCTTTTCGTATGCTGGGGCAAAGAAGGGCAATCCCTGGATATGATCCCAATGAGCGTGCGTGATCAACAGCGAGAGTTTGATCGGTTGCGATTGGAATTCTTTCTCCAAGGCGACGCCAAGGGAGCGAATCCCGGAACCCGCATCGAGCACAATAATCTCGCCATCCGCGCGCACCTCGACGCACGTCGTGTTGCCACCGTAGCCGAGTGTGCGGCGGCCCGGTACCGAAATGGAACCGCGCGTCCCCCAAAACTTGAGTCGTGTGGACGAGGCTGAAACGCTAGGCATGGCGTAGAGAGCGCCCGACTTTGCCACGCGCTTTTGACGAAACCAAGCGTTTTTAGCCTACAATGGTGGGGAACTCATGTCGCCCGCGCTCTAAAAGAAAATCGGGATGATTAAGATCGCCAGAATATTGACGACTTTGATCATCGGATTGATCGCAGGACCGGCGGTGTCTTTGTAAGGGTCACCCACAGTATCGCCTGTTACCGCTGCGGCGTGAGCGAACGAGCCTTTGCCGCCGAGATTGCCTTCCTCGATAAATTTTTTCGCATTGTCCCATGCGCCGCCGCTGCTGGTCATGGCGATGGCCACAAACAATCCAGTGACGATCGTGCCCACGAGTAAACCGCCGAGCACGACGGGCCCCAGCGGTTTAATCATTGCGACTGCCACAACAAAAACCACCGGCAAAAGCGCGGGCACAATCATCTCGCGCAACGCTGCTTTGGTCACAATGTCCACGCATGTGCCGTAATCGGGCGTGTCCTGGCCCGTCAAGATTCCGGGTTTCGCTTGCAACTGCCGTCGCACTTCGCGCACGACTGCGCCCGCGGCTTTGCCGACGGCATCCATGCTGAACGCAGTGAAAATGAATGGCAAAAGTCCGCCGATAAAAAGCCCGATAATGACTTTCGGGTCCGTGAGCGAAAATTGGAATACGAACGGCTCGCCGTTTCGCGTGACGTGCGTTTTGAGTTCCTCGACGTACGAGCCGAATAAAACGAGCGCGGCCAATCCCGCCGATGCGATGGCGTAACCTTTGGTCACCGCTTTCATCGTGTTACCGACTGCGTCGAGCTCGTCTGTTACACCACGGACTTCTTTCGGCAACTTGCTCATGACCGCGATGCCGCCGGCGTTGTCTGTGATCGGTCCGAACGAATCGAGTGAGATGACAATCCCCGCCATCGACAACATCGACATCACTGCAATTGCGATTCCGTAAAGCCCGCCAAAATGAAAACTGACCAGAATGGCGATGCCGATGAAACCGACCGGTAACGCAGTGGCATGCTGGCCGACCGCTAAGCCGGCGATGATATTCGTGGCATGGCCGGTTTCCGACGCGCGCGCAATCTTTTGCACGGGCGCGTGATGCATCGACGTGTAGTAATTGGTAATGACCACGACGACTGCCGTCATGACTAAGCCGACTACTGACGCCCAATAAAGTTGAGTAGGTGTGCGCGTTTCTCCGGCGATGTTTACGCCGTTTGGAAATAAATAATGTGTGGTCGGCCAGAATAAAATCGCTGAGACGATCGCGCTGGCAACCACTGCGCCCATGAGAATATTCGCCGGTTTGCCGTTGGCGACGTTCACGAACACCACACCACAGATCGCGCCGAGCACAGAAATTCCGCCCAGCACAAATGGGTAAACAACCGCTGCTGGATTTCCCGCCAGCGTAAGCGCGCCGACAAGAATCGCACCGATCAAACTGACCGCATAAGTTTCAAAAACGTCAGCCGCCATGCCCGCGCAATCGCCCACGTTGTCGCCAACGTTGTCGGCAATCGTCGCCGGATTGCGCGGATCATCCTCTTCCAGGCCTTTCTCGATTTTGCCGACGAGATCTGCGCCGACGTCGGCGGCCTTGGTGTAAATGCCGCCGCCTAATCGCGCGAACACGCTAATCAAACTCGCCCCAAGCGCGAGCCCGACCAGACTGCGAATCGCCATGTCATGTCCGACGATTTTGCTGGCGAGCGTATAGAAGATCGAGACGGCAAGCAGTGCAAGACCGACCACGAGCAACCCGGTCACCGCTCCGCCGTTGAACGCAATGCGCAAGGCAGCGGTGCGCGAGTAGGTTGCGGCTTGCGTCGTGCGCACATTCGCAATCACTGCGATGCGCATTCCAATATAACCGGCTGCGAGCGAGCAGAACGCGCCGATTACAAAACCAATCGCCGTGGGATGATCTTTGAAAATGAAAAGCAGCACGAAGATGATCGCGGCGATCACGCTGATGGTGATCACCTGCCGATTCAAATACGCTTTTGCGCCTTCTTGGACTGCGGCCG
>DASSFL010000296.1:0-7263 GCA_035694525.1 Candidatus Udaeobacter sp.
CGTCAGGCTTGGAGTGGCAACTCTAACGGATTCGTCACAACCGTCGTCAATCTACCGGTGCTTGCCACTTTCAACCTCAGGCTGCGGTGGCGGATGGCGAGTGACATGAGTGGCGGCAATGAGGGTTGGCGGGTCGACACATTCCACATAACTTGGTGCGCGGGGCAAGGACCGCCGTGTACGCCGACGCCGACGCCGCCCGTTACTCCGACCATCACACCGACACGGACACCTAGACCTGTTCCAACTCCGAGGTCGCGGCCGACTTCGCTGCCTCGGCCAACACCGGGTTAATGCCACGACACCCTGCCGTGGCTTATCTCTGTCTCGTTAGGCGAAACAGGCACAGATCAACGTATGACTACTCAAAGGATCTCGGGCGGCACGGTGCACAAACTGCCAGCAGATATCCGGAAAGCCATAGAATCCAATGCCGCTGCGAAGAGCCTCTGGACCGATATCACCCCACTGGCGCGAAACGAATGGATCTGTTGGGTCACGTCGGCCAAGAAAGAAGAGACTAGGAAGCGCCGCATCGAGGTCGGCATCGATAAGCTCCGCGGAGGCATGCGCAGGCCGTGCTGTTGGCCCGGATGCCCGCACCGCTGAAGGGTGCCCGCCACGTTTTTGTCCACGCCGCGAACTTGGCAGGATTCTGCGCTTGTGAGCGGCTGGCCGCATCGAATAGGCTCGGCTTCCCTTCTGGCCCAAATGCACATGAACATCGAGAGTCTCGTATCAGAGGCGTTGCACTCCCAGCAACTCTGGACTTTCCTGGGTTTCCTCGCTGGCGCATTTGTCACGTTTTTGGCCGCGCTTCTGCCGCACTGGTGGCAACGCAGGCAAGAAAAGAAAAGCATTAGGGCTGCGCTGGCTGCTGAGGTTCGCGCCATCTCAGCTATTGTTGCCTACCGTGAGTACTTGGACGGATTACAGAGGCACATCGCTTCGATTGAGCGGGAGCAACACATCCACTTATACCAAGTGCGAATTGCAATGGATTACGACATTGTGTTCCGAAGCAACTGTCAAAAGATCGGACTTTTACCAGCAGACTTATCGGAAAGTGTCGTGCGGTTTTACTATCTTGTGTCATCAGCCATTGAGGACATCCGGCTGTTCAATGAAGCAAACGTAGATTTCAAACTCAGACTTCCGTATCGCTTGGACACAGCGGAGGGCAGTCTCTTTTTTCACCAGCAACTCTTGGCGTTGAGCCGACAGATCGTAACCGAAGGCAACGCGCTGGCACAAGCGTTGCGGCGACGGCGCTGAACTCAGGCGAGAGAATAACAAAACGGCGCAATTCTGCGACACGCGTTGCAAAATGGACAATTTTTGCAAAGCAAAAGCCAATCTAGGTGGAGTGCCTTTTCCATCGTGGACGTAGCCTCTGATCGAAAAGAGGAAACGGTTATGAAAACAGACTTGGTTTTGACGATGGATGAATATCTCAATGCCTGCTGTGTCGCTCCACGTGTAAGGCCGCCGGCCAGGGACGCGCGTCACATTCCGATTACAACGAAGAATGTTGTTTACGCTAGTCCCAAGGAGCATGGCTGCCGGTGCGACCGCTGGGGGCATCCCTGCCCGGGTTGTGCTGAGAACAAAAAGTGAGGTGAAGAAATGGAATACGTAATTGCATTCGGCGTAGCAGCGATGATGTCACTGTACGTTTTAATCATCGGGCGTTGCCTGCACGGGGCGTAAAAGGCGATCACGACCGTTTCTCGCCTCAACGGAGAGGAGCCTTGCGGCTGACCGACCCTAGGCAACCATGGCGATCGATCGTTCAGGGCGGCAAGAAGTCAACGAATGCTTACGTTTCTGTTCTTCCTGACTGCTTTCTTATCTGAGATCGTCGGCACCGTAGCCGGCTTTGGTTCCTCGGTTTTTTTCGTTCCTTTAGCCAGTTTCTTTTTCGGTTTTCACCAAGTGCTTGCGCTAACAAGCATTCTGCACGTGTTCAGCAACGCGGCGAAGCTGGTGTTTTTTGGAAAGCACATTCGTTTTCCATTATTACTATTGTTTGGTGTACCCAGCGTGGCCGCCGTTATCGCCGGCGCTTATCTGAGCACGAGGCTAACATTTAGGTTCGACGAGCTGATCCTAGGGTCATTTTTGGTCGCCTTTAGCCTATTCTTGCTTTGGAAGCCGAGCGCTAAAATCTCTCCAACGAAAGTCAATGCGATTACCGCCGGGGGAGTCGCCGGATTTTTGGCGGGCCTCATCGGTACGGGTGGAGCGGTTCGCGGTCTCGCGTTGGCAGCGTTCGACTTAGAAAAGGGCGTGTTCGTTGCTACATCGGCCGGAATCGATTCAGGTGTCGATTTCAGCCGAATGATTATCTACTTTCGCAACGGCTACCTCTTGCCGAACTCACTGCTATACGTTGTGAGCCTGGTAGTCATCGCTTTCGCTGGGTCGTATGTTGGTAAACTTCTTCTCGAGTACATCGATCAGAAATACTTTCGTCGACTCGTGCTTGCTTTCGTATTGCTCATCGGCCTGATCACATTGGGCCGAGGCGTCAGCCAATTGGTTCACTAACCGGAAAAAACGGCAGCAAAAATGAAGACTGGATTTGTGCTCGCCGAGTAAGCATCAAGTCAAGCGCAGCTCACTGGCCCATCAAGGTCTTGGTAACGGAGTTGTGCGAGGTCGGGGTGTCGGGCGGGACCGAGGTAGCGGCGTAGGCCTTGGAGTGGGCGTAACGGTAGCAGTCGGTGTTACGGTTGCTGTTGGCGTTGCAGTGGCCGTCGCCGTTGGTGTCGGAGTTGGACTCACTGTCGGTGTCGCAGTTGGACTAGCTGTTGGTGTCGGCGTTGGGGTCGGTGTGTTGCCGATCATGATCTGAACCACGCCTGTGCTTAAAGGACTGGCCCAAAGATTCCCGTTCGGGTCAAAGTCGACGGCAATGACCTGCCAGTGCGTCAGCGGCGAATTGGCAGGCGTGTAATGGGTCCAATGCGTTCCATCGAACGTGCTCACGCCGCCAGTATATGGATAGACCTCCGGTTGATTGCTGGCGATGGCTATCAAGCCGTCGCTTGCGCGGCGAGCGATGTCATACACGATTGTTCCTGGCATTCCGGTGTTTGCCTGATTGTAAATCATCCAATTGACACCGTCGTAGTGCACCAAACCCGCGCCGGTGCCGATCCAGATTCCGCCGCTCGGGTCCGCTTCGATGTCAAAGATCCAAGCGTTCGGCAAAGGCGAGTTGCTCGTATCGTACATCGTGAATGTGGTGTTGTTGCCGGCGGCGAATTTCCGCAGGCCGTATTCCGAGCCGACCCAGAGATTGTTCTCTGTGTCCACGCTCATCGCATAAACGTTGTTAAAGCTATAGTTGTAACCGTTAGGGCTGAGCGTCACGTGAATCCAATCGTTACCGCTCAGCCAATACACACCAGAACCGGCGCTGCCGCCCCACATCGTCCCCTTGCGTTTCACGATCGCTTTCATTCCATCGCTGGGCAGATTCGAATTCTGCCAATTCCAAAAGTCAGTGAAGGTGCCGGTGGCGGAATTCCATCGTCCAATGCCGTTGCCACCCATCCAAAAGATGCCACCAGCATCTTCGAAGACGGAGTACATCGGCTCGTTACCGGTCCACGGATATGGTTCGGAAAGGTCGTTGTGATTGCCCCAGTTACGCCAATGCGTAGCGGCATTAGGCGCGCCGTTGCTGCCAAGCATCCGGGAAAGGCCCGCTTCGCCTGTGGCGAACCACATGTTGCCGCTGCTGTCGTGCGTGATCCGATCTACAAAGTAATCTGGCAATCCGCTGTTGAACCAATTCATGCGCCTCAACAACTGTCCCGAAGCGGTGTAATGCCGCACTGTTCCGAGCGTGCCATTTCCACCGTAGTTGTTGATCCAGATATCGCCGTTCGGCCGCGCGATGACGTCGCGCGGGATGTTGTCAGCATTGACAAAGAAAACCGGGTTGTCATTGATCATTTTGTAAACGCCGCCGTACCACGTGGAGACGCAAATGACCCCGTTCAAGTCTTTGCCCAATCCGGTCATGGTGATCGTGTCGCCGACCGTGGGCCAGTTCTGCCAACTCGATCCATTCCATTTGAACAAGCCGTACTGCGAGCTTCTAACCCAGATGTTTCCTTGAAGGTCGGCCAACATGGCGTCCATCTGATACGGCGAGTCGTGCAGAACCCACGAAGTGCCATTGAATTCTGCCATTCCGCCGAGAACTGAATGCGTCAGCCACACATGGTCGTTAGACCCGACGTATACGTGATTCACGTTGTACCATGGCGGCGTCCACGGTAGTTCCTGCCCGACGCGGTACTGTGTCCAAACGTTCGTTACAGGATTGAACCGAAACAATGCGCCGTTCGAGAACTGCACACTGACATTCGTTAGCCAGAGATTGCCCTGACTATCGATGGCCAGTGAGCGAACCTCGCTCAGGATCAACGGCGAGTTGGCTGGCGTATAAGTGAACCACATCTCCGATTCTGGCGCCGCAGGGTCGAATCGCGTTAATCCGCCGTCGCTTGCAATCCAGATCACACCATTCGCACCGAACTGGATGTCGTTGATGAAAACGGAGGGAATTGGATGATGCACGCTCGACCAAACCTCCCATGCACCGGTATCGAACCCACCACCAGGCAATGGCTGGTGATCGAGTTGATCAGCCGACAACATTGCCAGGCCGACTTCTTCCCAGAAATAAAACCGCCCGGCGATCCATAAATTGCCTGCCGTATCGAATTTCATGACACGTACCTCTTCACCCGGCACACCGGTTGTGCTTGGTTTGATGATGTTGAATTCAGGCGTCTGGGCTAAGGCCGTGGTGATGCCGCACGAAATTGCCAGCGCCACTGTTACAATAATCGCTCTGTGTTTCACAGGATTCCTTTCTTCTTTTGGATTTGTTGCGTTGGATCGCCCGGGTGTGCCTTGAGACGACGTTGTAGAAACCTCCCCGTTCGCTTTGTTTCGTTAGGTTTCATGCAAGAAATTTGAAGCGCAGCGACAGAGTCGTCTGCTCGGATATTGGCTTTCGTGCACCCTTTCTTGTGCTGGTGCGGAGCAGGATCAAAAGCGCCCGACCAAATGCCAACCCGTCACAATGCGCCCGGCCAGTAATCCGGGTATTCGTCGACCAGCGCTTGTTGGTTAGTTAACGCCTTTTGTTTCTCTTTGCTGACGCGAGGTGCGCGCGAAACTCGCTGGGGGATTGCTTAAACACGCGTTTGAATGTGCGATTGAATTGCGTGAGCGATTGAAATCCAACCTCGTAGGCGATTTCGCTTATGCGGAGATTCGGGTTCAGCAGCCGGTTGCGAGCGTCTTCCAGGCGCACGCGCGCGACATAATCGGTGAACTTTAGTCCGGTGGCTTTGTGGAACACTTTGCAGAAATGGAAAACGCTCGCGCCCGCGGCCTTTGCCACATCGGCAAGAGATAGTTCTTCGCTTCTATGTTTCTCAATGTACTCGCGTGCCTTGAGAACAAGGGGCGGTTCTGAATTGCTTTGCTCCAACATTATTTGATTCGCCAATGCCGAGAGCTGATCGGCGAAAAATGTGAGCAGCCGGACGGTGGCATTGTATTTGTCTGGTGGAATGAGAGGAGTTTTCTCCCATGCTTTGCGAATCTCTCCCGCGAATCGCACGCCGCAGCGCTCCAGTTCGCGGCCGACCTTCGAGGTTTCCGATTTCGCCGGTGTGTGACGCAACACCGAGCCGATGCGCAGATATCCAATGATCCTGGCCCCGAGATTCACTGGAACTGCTGTTTCCGTTAACCCGAAAGGACAGGTCACGGTATGCGGGATCAATCCGGTATGATCAATAATATCCTGATGCGCTTGTAAACAAACCGCCAGTGTGGCCGGCCGCTCCGCAAGCATGGCGCAGAATCGGTTCTGATGCTTCTTGCCGGCATGCTCCAACTGCCAATGGTCAACGGCACGAAGCGCCAATGCCAGACCGGTTGCCTCGCTAAACACTTGCTCGTAATTGCGAAACAATTTCGAACGCCGCAGAGTATCGATGAGCTTCCTGTTCTCCTTGCTGCCGTCAATGGCGGACTGTGACGTGCTAATTGTAGCTGGATTCAAAGTCGAACAGCGCTTGTCAGTAACACTACCGCGAAATGCCCGCCAGCGTCACCAAAATTTGCGATGGATCAGGACCCTCTGTGTGCGTGGAAAGCGAACATGTTTTCCCGGGCACCTTGGAGTCGTTTTACCATTACCGCACTCATCCGGTTTGCAATACTAAGTCGCAAACGAACGTCGTTGGACTGCTGCAGATGTGTTCCTACAATCGTTCCTATCTACGGATTATCTGGCGTATAAGCTACTGAAAATAAAGATATTGGAGGCGAGGGGAGTTGAACCCCTGTCCTCTTCGCTATCCGCGCAAACATCTACATGTTTATCCGACGATAAATTCTGAGGAGCCAAGCCATGCGCCGGCACACTGCCGACTCCCGAGCGTCCACAAAAATCGATTCACGAACCGATGCGGTCGCTCCACCGATCCGCCAGCCTGCTGTCCACGTTTGCCGTCGTAGCAGGCGTCCCACGGCAAACGTCACGGTCAATTAAGCCGCGAGAGCGAGACCTTCGTTGTCTGCGTTTGTTTTTTGGTCCGGTTTTTAACGAGGCCAACGAACCATCCTCGACATGCCGCCTGCGCTTCCAACGATGAGTCGAAGCCAGTACGCCCCCTTTTTTTGTGCTTGAACAAATACCTCTTTTTGGCGTCTTATGCAACAGGGACCGCAAGACGGTTCTTAAGTGTAATTCTGGGAATGGCGATTCAAATAACAGCTCGATCCTTGGCCGACACACAACAGGCGGACATGGCATCTGGTGAAGCGATCCAGTCCGGGGAACTTTCGGGGCTTCCCGAGAAGGGAGCCCCGCTCTCTCGATTTTTCCGGCGCTCCCTGCGTTGGACGCGCCGAAACTTCAGTAGTCGCGCGAGGCTGCTTTCAGGCGGGGAAGTCGTCATCCTTTCAGCGCCAAAAAGCGGTCGCACATGGATCCGGACATTTCTTTGCGCTTACTTATGCAAACGTCACGGCCTTGATTTCACATTGCAGCCCGGGCGGTACGATCGTCCGGGATTTCCCCGGGTAATATTCTCCCACGATCGTTTTGAGCACTGGACGAAGGGCAATCGCTGGGACCGCGTGCGCGGCAAATATCTCGTTCCGAGAAGAGAGCTTCGAAGAGCGAAGATTATCCTGCTCGTGCGGGATCCCCGGGATTGT
>DASSFL010000297.1:0-1407 GCA_035694525.1 Candidatus Udaeobacter sp.
TGGTACGCTGTCTGCTGAGAGCGACACAGTTCTGGCTTGTTTCTCCTCAACTACACGCCAAGCACCGGTTCTATCTTGTGTAGCTCGGTATTTAAGAAACCAGTCTCCAGCCACAGCTTCAGCACGTTCATTGAGTCTTACGGCTGCTTCGGTTGCATCTGCTTCCGAAGTATACTTCTCTGTCAAGGTTCGTTGTCCTGCTCGACCTGTTCGCTCTCGGAAGGCGTCCAACTCGCCGAGCTTCACAGCTCGTATGACGTTGTTTATGAACTCAGCAACACTAGCGGGGTTGTTAACATCTAGAGTTCTACCACTAGCTTTATCCGACTCAGACTGACCGTAGTTGTAAGCTCGCTCTACTGCTTTAGCAGTTGCAGTGCCGGAAAGGGGTACCTTACGTTCTCTAATAATTTCGTATGCTCCCTTTACCTTTTCCTCACCTAATTCACCACCCCATTGCAACGTCTTTATTTCCTTATTCAACGACTCAATCTGTGCACGTATCGTATCTAACCGTGCTTGTTGATCAGGTGACGGTTGACTAGCCTCTAGTTCTCGTGCCTCACGGTCCAAAGCGAACACCTGCTTTTGTCTCGACACAATCTCAGGAGCCAGTGTGGGTTTTGGAATCAACCCAGAGTATTTATCTACAATACTCCGGTCAAGCGTCATCGGCTGTTTATTACGTCGGGCAAGCTCAAGTGGTACAGCATCTGGTCCACCCATAGTAGTGGTGGCATTCACCAGTTCACCCTCTGCATTGAACATCACTGGCGCTGTAATACCAGCTTCTACCCAGTGCTCGGGATCACCTGTGGCTAAGGCAATACGTTGATGTGCTTCGCGGTCGTAGTTCGGACTATCAGGATTGATCCTGTCCGTAATCTCCTGCATCAACGCTTCGTGACGTGCCATTTCTGCGTCACCTTTAGTCGGCTCGTCAGGTAGTTTTCCTAAGACATCGAGTTTCAGCTTATCAGCTAGATACCTATTAGCAGTAATAGACGCAGCTTGATACTCTGTATCTTCCTTAGTAGCCTTACCTCCACCTTTAACTTCTACAGCACGTAACGATTCGTAAATCGTCTGATTCATAGTGTCCCCAATATCCTTATCCACACCTTGAATCGCCAACATCTTCTGTGTCCTGTCCCTAACAGACTTTATCGCTTCCGGCATCGGCCACGCAGCTTCAGACGTCATGACTGGTGTCTTGAGGTCTTGCTGAAGCGGTAGGTCACCCATTGATTTTAGTATTGCTCCAACCTGTGAATCCGGTTCAACTTTACCTGTGGTTAAGCCTTGAATAACCTTATTGATTTGATCCACCGTTGGAACAAACGGTGGGCTTCCAGTCTCTGGATCACCCTTCGCAGCATACGCTTTGAAACGTTCAGCAAAGGCTTC
>DASSFL010000298.1:0-1594 GCA_035694525.1 Candidatus Udaeobacter sp.
TCTGGGGGTTGAGCGCGTTGGGATCGAGGATGACTTCTTCGCGCTTGGGGGTCACTCGCTTCTTGCGACGCGTCTGATCAGCCGGCTGCGGTCGAGCCTTGATGTTGAGGTATCGATCCGCAGCTTGTTTGAAGCGCCGACGGTTGCGTTGCTGGTTGAGCGGCTTGGGGATGGGGGCGTTGCGCGGCCAGCGCTGCGTTCGGTTAAGCGTCCTGCGGAAGTTCCGTTGTCGTTTGCGCAGCGTCGGCTGTGGTTTTTGGAGCGGCTGGAAGGTGGGCGAGCGGGCTACACGATCCCGCTGGCGGTACGGCTGAGGGGTTTTCTTGATGTTGGAGCGCTGGAAGCTGCGCTTGGGGACGTTGTTGAGCGGCACGAGAGCTTGCGGACGGTGTTTCCGGAGCGAGAAGGGGTTGCGCGGCAACTGATATTGGAGGGGGTTGAGGCGCGTCCGCGGCTTTCGGTTTGTGAGGTTAGCGAAGGGGAGCTTGGGGAAGCGCTGACGGCTGCGGCGCAAGCGCCGTTTGATCTTGAGCGTGATGCTCCGCTGCGCGCGCATTTATTTGTGCTTGGTGCGAGCGAGCAGGTTCTTTTGCTTGTGCTGCACCACATTGCGGCGGACGGTTGGTCGCTTGGCCCGCTGTGGCGTGACCTGTCGTTGAGCTATTCGGCGCGTTGCGCGGGGGAGGCTCCGCGGCTTTCGCCGCTTGCGGTTCAATATGCGGATTACACGCTGTGGCAGCAATCTGTTCTGGGGGAAGAGAGCGACGCGGATAGCGTGCTGGGTCGTTCGCTGTCGTTCTGGCGTGGGGAGTTGGCGGGTCTGCCTGAGCAGCTATCGCTGCCGTTTGACCGTGGGCGTCCGGCGGTATTGAGCTATCGGGGTGGCAGCGTTGAGTTGCGGCTTTGTGATCGGCTGCATGGTGATCTTTTGCGGCTTGCGCGCTCCTGTGGAGCGAGCCTTTTCATGGTTCTGCAGGCTGGGTTGGCTGCGCTACTGACACGGCTTGGGGCGGGGACTGACATCGCGCTGGGGAGCCCGATTGCGGGTCGCACGGACAGTGCGCTGGATGATCTTGTTGGTTTTTTTGTCAACACGCTGGTGCTGCGGACGGACACGTCGGGCAATCCGAGCTTCCGTGAGCTGATTGGCCGGGTTCGCGGGCGCAATCTAGCGGCGTACAGCCACCAGGAAGTTCCGTTTGAGCGGCTGGTTGAGGAACTCAACCCGGCGCGGTCGCTGTCGCACCATCCGTTGTTCCAGGTGATGCTTGCGTTGCAGAACAACACGGCGGCTGAGGTTGAGCTTTCGGGACTGAGTGCGCGGGTTGAAGAGGTTTTGGTTGGTCGTTCGAAGTTCGACCTGTCGGTGAGCGTTGCGGAGGAGCGTGGGGCGGACGGCAGGCCTGGTGGGATCAGCG
This sequence comes from Candidatus Udaeobacter sp., assembly GCA_035694525.1. Classification (GTDB taxonomy): domain Bacteria; phylum Verrucomicrobiota; class Verrucomicrobiia; order Chthoniobacterales; family UBA10450; genus Udaeobacter. The sequence continues at coordinate 1,419 of DASSFL010000298.1, forward strand.
GGGTTATTGAATACGCGAGCGACCTGTTTGATCGGGCGAGCGTTGAGGCGCTGGGGTCGCGGCTAGTTCGTCTTCTGGAGGGTGCGGTTGCGGCGCCGGACGTTGCGATTGGCCGGCTGGAGCTTTTGTCTGCGGCTGAGCGTCGTCAGCTGCTGGAGGATTGGAACGCGACGGAT
>DASSFL010000299.1:0-1938 GCA_035694525.1 Candidatus Udaeobacter sp.
GGGTCAACCTTCAAAGCAGCGATGGACACTGCCCCGCCCGCCGGGATGGAGAGCAAACGTCGAAGCCTCTTAATGGCTTCCTCGGGTGCGCCCGCACGCGCCTCGATTTGCGCGAGGCCGAGCTGGAAATTTGGACCCTCCATAGCATCTTTTTCGACGGGCAATGAATCCGCCGCCTGCTTAGAAAGGCGCAGAGCATCGGCATTGCGTCCGAGTGCGAGGTAAACCCAAGATAGCTCCGTCATCGCGAAAGTGTCATCCGGTTGCTGGCTAAGCCTGGCCTTGAGTAAGGGCAGCGCTTCTTCTCCCGCTGATTTGGCTGCCTCCGGCTCTCCCGCGAGCACGCGAAGGGCGGCGCGTCCGGCAAGCAGCTGGAGACGCGCACGATCGTCGTTGCCCGGCTCCTTCTCGAACTCTTGAAAAGCATCGGTGAAACGTCTTTCGATCACGTCGAGATAAACCCATATACCACTGATACTCGCAACATAGCCATCTGTAGCGAGCGACTCGCGCGTGACTGACTTAATGCCCTCTGGAAGACCATCAAAAGCTCGCCGGGCCAAGTCGACGTCGCCCGTTGCATTTAGCCGAGAGTTGAGAAGATATATCGCTGCCACCGCGTTGTCCGGATCGATGGCAAGAGCTTGCAATGCGGCACGCTCCGCATTCTTCCACAGACGCAAGGCGAGATAAGTCGCTCCGATATTGCGCGGGATTATGGCGTCGCGCGGATTGAGTTCCTGCGCTCGTTGAGAATCCGCCAGCGAGCGCTCCCATTCACCGCGTCGGCGGTAAACCCACGCGCAATACTGTCGAGCCAAAGCATTATTGGGTTGCAACTCCAGCGTGCGGTTAAACTCTGTCAGCGCCATCTCGTATTGGCGATGACCCCAATAAAAGAATAAGCCCAGCGCAAAATGTGCCTCAGGCGAATTTGGAACCAGCGCCAGAGCGCGGTCGATAAGCGACTTTACCTCCTTTAATTCCGATGGTGCCAAAGGAGAGATGAACCAGTGTTCCGATAGTCGACTGCGTGCGAGCTCTGCGGCGGCCTCGGCAAAGTTTGGATCGCGTGACAGCGCCTGTCGGTAAAACGCGTCGGCACGATGGTAGGCCTCTGCGGTCGGACTGCTTTCGGCTTGGTGAAGCTCATACTCGCCTCTCAAAAAAAGATCGTAAGCTTTCGTGTCATGCGGCCGGGTTAAGGCCAGAGCGAGGGATTCGTCTGGTGAAAGGTTCGCTTGCAACGCCTCCGCTATTCGTTTGGCGATCTCACTTTCAACCCCGAAGATGTCAGTCAACTTCCGGTCGTAGGTGTCTGCCCAGAGATGGGAATTGGTTTGCGCGTTAATCAACTTCACATTGACCCGCACCTGATCAGACACCTTTTGAACGCTACCCTCAAGGATGTTCGCTACTCCCAGCTGCTTCGCGATTTCGCCGACATTGGCAGGCTTGCTTTGATAGCGCTGCGTCGAAGTGCGCGAAATTACTTTTAAGTCTCCGACATTAGCGAGCCGTGTCAGGATCTCTCCTTGAATCCCATCTGCGAAGTAGGCGTTATCTGGATCGCCGCTGAGATTTTCGAACGGAAGCACCGCAATTCCCTTTGTTGCGGGACGGCTGATTAGCTCTGTGTTCCAAACATTCCAGCCTATGGCCGTTGCCAATGCCGCCAACGCTGCAATCAATGCAGCAATAGCTGGGTTCCGCCGCACCCATTTGCCGGTATGAGTAAAAAAACCACTGCGCTTCGCCTGGATTGGTTCGTGCTTTAGCCAGTGTTCCAAGTCCTCAGCCAGCGCGAGAGCAGAAGAGTAGCGACGCTGTGGATCTTTCTCCAAGCACTTCAGACAAACCGTGGAAAGTTCGCGAGCGATCTTTCGATTCCACAAGCGCGGTTGCCGTGGTTCAGTATCCAGCAGTAGCCGCATCGTT
>DASSFL010000300.1:0-3716 GCA_035694525.1 Candidatus Udaeobacter sp.
ACCCGATCTGTTCGAGGCGAAAGTCGGGGGAACTGCCTGGAAGTCGAAGCCGAGCTGGTACATCGTCGCCAAAAAGGATTATACCGTGCATCCGGATCTAGAGCGGGCCCTGGCAAAGCGCATGGGCGCGACCACCTATGAAATCGACAGCAGCCACGTGCCGATGCTCTCGCAGCCAGACTTCGTGCTCGACGTGATCCGCAAGGCGGCAAACGCCTAACCAAGCGCTCAGCTTTTTCTCGTTAGGTGCGCGTCCATTCAGCACAAGCAAAGTGCCCTCAGGAGAACAAACTGATTGCGCCGCCGCAACTGGATCCGGCGCCTGCGGTGCAACCAAAGCAATGATTGCCCGTCATAATCTCGCGACCTTCCAGTTGATCCGGATCGATATCCCAAAGAAAAAGCCGCTTGCTCCCGCCGTTGCTGGACCATTGCATTGCGAGCTGCTGGTTGAAATCGCAGTCATAGACTTCGCCACGCCAACCGACGCTGATGGTGTTGCGACACATCAGACCGTCAATGGTCGCGGGATTAAACGTCTGGATTAGCAAATCCATATATTGCGCGAGCCTGTCGTTACGTCGGAGATAGCTTGCAAACCGTCCGATTGGAAGATTCGCGAGTGCATAGAGCTTGTTGAAAACAATTCCGAAATGCTTTTTAAGTTCGCGTTTGTAATCGATCTCAAGCTCGTCTTGCGCCGGCGGCAGAAATGCTCCGACTGGATTGTAAACAAGATGCAGCGGTAATTTGGGATCAATTCCGTAGCCTAACGAGTTGAGCAACTGGAGAGCAGCAATGCTGCCGTCGAAAACGCCTTCGCCGCGTTGTGCATTCACATTCTCCGCTGAATAGCACGGCATTGACGCAACAATCTCGACTTTTTTTGTGGCCAAGAATTGAGCGAGATCTTCGTACCCGGACTCGAGCAAAATCGTCAGATTGCAGCGATCGATAATTTTGCGCCGCGGGCGTAAACCGTCGACGTGCTCCACGAAATACCGAAAGTCTGGAATCATTTCCGGCGCACCGCCCGTCAGATCGACGGTGGGAATATCGCTCTTGGCCAGCCAATTCATGATCCGATCAATCGTCTGCCGCGTGATGATTTCCCTGCGCTTTGGCCCTGCGTTCACGTGACAATGCACGCACGTCAAATTGCAAACCTTCCCGACGTTCACCTGAAGAATCTCAGGGTGGCCTCGACGCAGGTTTACGCCTTCCGCCGCGAGTCGTTGCGCAAACCGGTTCATCTCTTGCAAGCAAGTTCATCCACACAGCTGGTAGATCAACTTGCCTCGTTTAATATCAAGGTTCATGTCGACGCCATGATTATTTCCATCATCGTGCCGACATTGAATGAGGCTGGGTTGATCCAGCCTTTTCTTGTGCACCTGCGCGACCGAGCAGCGCGCGCAGAGATTATTGTCGCAGACGGTGGAAGCTGCGATAGTACAGCTGATCTCGCGCGCGGTCTTTTTGACCGCCTTGTTTTAAGCAAGCGTAATCGGGCGATACAGATGAACGCTGGTGCGCGCGCCGCGCGTGGCGACATTTTCTGGTTCGTCCACGTCGATGCCAAAGTTCCATGGGGCTGTTTGGAAGAGATCGAGCGCATCATGGATGATCCGAATGTCGCAGGCGGTTTTTTTCGAATTCGCCTGCCACAAGACCCGGTCTATCGATTGACGGACAGCTTCGCGCATTATGCGGGGATTCTGCTACGGATGCGCTGCGGCGACCACGGGATATTCTGCCGACGAACCGCCTTCTTCGAAGTTGGTGGCTTTCCAGAAGTGCCTCTAATGGAGGACGTAGAATTTTTTCGCCGGCTCCGGCGCGACGGTCGGGTGAGATACAGCCGCAAACGGATCCTGGCGAGCCCGAGGCGCTACGAAACTATTGGACGTGTGCGTCTGACTCTGGCTTACGGATTTATCGCAACGCTTTATATTTTCGGCATCCCACTCTCGAAACTCGCGTCCATTTACGAACGTACGTGCTGCAAACGCCATTCTGATATGTCGGCGTAATAAGCGATAATGCGCGCGGCTCGTGTGTCTCATCCGTTTTCTTTGTACAGGGACAGCAAATGAAAAGGAGCCAATCATGAAAATAACGAGCTTTATTATTACTTTGACCGTGGCCACGGCGCTTGTTGCTCTCGCGCAGGAAGGAACACTTGAAGAAGTAAAGCACGGAGCAAAAAAAACCGGGGAGACGGTTAAGAACGGACTTGAAACTGCGGGCAAAAAAACCAAGGAAGTCGCTGAAACAGTCGGAGAAAAAACCAAAGAGACAGCCAAGACTGTCGGCAGAAAGACGAAGGAAACCGCTCAAGCTGTAGGCCAGAAAACAAAAGAAAGCGCCAAAACAGTCCATCGAAAATCCAAAAGCGGGCTGAACAAAGCAAAGGCAGAAACCAGAGGCCAACAATCGACAAATCAGGCGCCTAATACGCCGAGCCCGACTGACCGCTAAAATCGAGACTCCTGACGTGAATGAAAATAGCGTTTTCTGTAGTGCCACAGCATTGTAGCCGAGGTCGCTAACCTCGGCCGCACCAGAGTTTGCCACGCGCGGGACAGGCCGCGGTCAACGCCCGCGGCTACAACCGCGATCACATCGAATGTAACGGCGACTTTGAGCCGAAGCCGATCACATTAATCAAAATTCCGTGCTTTTCTCACTTGCCCAGACCGAGCGACTGAGTCCTATTTGGCGCGGTCAATTTCGCGAAATTTTCTGAGTCAATGAGCGGCCTGCGTTTGGGAGTCAACGTCGATCACGTAGCAACGCTACGGCAGGCCCGCTATGCCACGATGCCGGAATCCAAGAACGCTGAACCAGACCTGATCGTTGCGGCGCGAATGTGCGAACGTGCAGGTGCCCAGGGAATCGTCGCTCATCTGCGCAGTGATCGCCGGCATATCCAGGAGCAGGACATCGAACGGCTGCGCGAAAACATCATGACAAAATTGAATCTGGAAATGGGCAACACGCCGGAAATTCTCGATGTGGCGCTACGCATCATGCCGGATGAAGTCTGCCTTGTTCCGGAGAAACGGGAGGAAATCACCACCGAAGGCGGCCTGGATGTCATCGCAAATCGCAAGACATTGGAACCAACAATCAAACGGCTGCACACCTCCGGCATTCGAATCAGCTTGTTCATCGATCCCACTTTGGAACAAGTCGACGCCGCGGCGGAGCTGGGCGTCGAAATGGTTGAGCTGCATACCGGCAGCCTGGCCAACGCCTTTACAGAAAAGATCCAAAAAGAAGAGCTTGAGCAATTGCGAGCGGCCGCGCGCGCCGCATCGGAATCAAATCTTCAGGTCAACGCCGGCCACGGCATCAACTACAAAAATATCGAGCTTATCAACCAAATTCCGTGTTTGACCGAGCTCAACATTGGTCACTCCATCGTGTCGCGAGCAGTCTGGGTAGGGCTTGATACTGCCGTGAAAGAAATGCTCGCCGCGATGGCAAAATATTCCGGATGAGCATTAAAGGTGGATCGCGTTGTCCTCAACGCGATGGCAATTCAAGATGAGCGTGATTGGTACTGGAATCGACCTTGTCGAGTGCGCCCGCATCCAGCGGTCGATCGATCGATTTGGCGATCGTTTTCTCCATCGCGTTTTTACCGATGGCGAGATTGAATATTCGCTGTCGATGAAATTTCCGGCGCGTCATCTGGCCGCGCGTTTCGC
>DASSFL010000301.1:0-2795 GCA_035694525.1 Candidatus Udaeobacter sp.
CCGTCGATCGTCCAGCGGTTGAGACGATCCAGATGCGGCGGCAGCCAGGCAAACGCAACGGCGATGAGAATCAACGGAACGAAAATCCAGCGGCTGGAAGGATCTTCACGCCGGCCGATTCCAAGACCGCTGCTTCCGGAAAAAGCGTAGGCGATTGCACCGGCCAGGGCCAAAATGGTTACGCCTGCACGCGCCGGATTGGAAAAGAAAGTTCTCCAATCGCCCCAGCCCAAAATCGTCAGCGCCAGAAGCGGCAGGGTACAGCAGATTGCAAAAGCGAGGTTTATAAAAGGGGGCGGATTGAAGTCATTTGCCGGTTCTTCCTTCGAGAAGCTCGCGGGTTTTTTCGATTTCTGCAGCCAGACGTTTCTCATTCGGAAGGGCGAGCTTGTATTCGCGCGCCAGAACCTTATTCGGCAATCCTTCCAGCGCGTATTTAGCGATCGCGTCATCTTTCTCGGCGCACAGGATTAGACCAACCGGCGGATTCTCGTCCGCCTTCGTCCAGTGTTCGCGTGCGTAATTGAGATAAAGATGCATTTGGCCCGCGTCGGCATGCGTGAACTTGCCAACCTTCAGATCAATGACCACAAGGCACCGCAGTTTGCGGTGGAAGAAAAGAAGGTCGACGCGATACCATTCGCCGCCGATTCGCAACCGGCGTTGGCGACCGATAAACGCAAAGTCGCCGCCAAGCTCGAGCAGGAAATTCTCAAGGTGACGCAAGAGCGCCTCTTCAAGGTCGGTCTCCGAGTATTCGTCTTTTAGCCCGAGGAATTCGAGAACGAGCGGATCGCGCACTTCATCGTCGGCAGAAATTGAATCTCCAGCGCGCGCCGCAGCACCTTTGCGGAGCATGGCTTTTTTGTTTCGCGAGGCAGCGGTGCGTTCGTAGAACTGCGAAGCGATCTGGCGATCGAGCTGGCGTACGCTCCAGCCGCCGCGCAGCGCCTCGGTCTGGTAGAAAGCGAAAGCTTCGGTGGAGCGGGTTCGGCTGATGAGCAGGACGTAGTGGGACCAGGGAAGTGGAAAGGCACGAGCGACGTCGGACAGGGCGAAGGGTGAGGATTTCCCAGATGGTGCTTGGGAAATGCCCGACGGTGTCGGGCGAATCTCCGCCACCTTAGATTTGGCAGAGAATGTCTGCACAATTGTCGCCAAGTCATTCGACGGCGTCGAACTAATGCCGCCGGTCAATTTGCTCGACAGTGTCGAGCAAATCTTTTCGGCCGGTTGGGAAAGATAGAATAGACGGAATCTCTGCAAATTCTGGCGGCTGAAACCGCGGCCAAATCGCGCCGTCAAATCGTCAGCCAGACGCGCCAATAGTCCCTCACCGTACTCGGCCCGTTTCTCGCCGCCCTGCTCGAATTCCACGATGCGTCGCCCGATCTCCCAGTAAGTGGCCGTCATCAATGCATTGACGGTGCGCGCGGCCGTGCGCCGGGCTATCTCGAGCAACTCGGCGATGCCACCTATCAAGCCGCCATATTCCGCAGACGGTGCCGGCGAAATCGCTTTCTGGTGAGGCTTCTTCATGCTGCGAGAGTCGATTTAATCTGCACCGTTCGAACGCGGCACTTAGTACCGTCAAAGAAGCGGTGATAAAATTGTGCACCAGCTTGGTGCACAATTGGCGATGGCTTCGATTTCCGCCTGGCGCTCATACGGCGCCAGAACCTATTCGTGGACGAGGATCTCATCGAGCGGTTTTGTTCGTCCGGCCCTGATGTCTTTCATCGCTTCGGCCCAAGATGGTCGGCCGTCCCGCCTTCGCGTTGGCTTCGATCTGACGATCCCACGCATCATCGAAATCGACTTCGGCCAAGCGAGCGAGGAACTCAGATTTGTCTCGCTCAGGCAACTTCTTAACCGCTTCGATGATTTCACTCACCGTGCTCATGACGGTAAATAAATCAAAAGTTTCTGTTATGATAAGCGGCAAAAGATTGAAGTGAGAACGGAGCGACCGAGAAAAGCTTTATCGGTGTAATCGAGATTCACAAGTTGATGGCGGATCGTCATGATGAAAGAGATGAATTCGCGCCACGAAGAGATCTCGTCGATGTTGCCGGCCAATCTGGATGCACTGCCCCGGCTTGACGGGTTTCGGTTGCGTGGGATGGAGATGACGCGGCTGGAAACTTTCATCGACGCAGCTTTCGCGTTCGGCATTTCGATGCTGGTGATCGCTGCCCAACAGATCCCCGATAACATCCAGTCCCTCCTGGCCGCATTCAAGAATGTACCGACCTTTGTCTGCAGCATCGCGGTGCTGGGCATCTTTTGGCGTGGCCATTGGTTGTGGAGCCGGCGTTACGGTCTCGAAGACGGCGCCTCGATTTTGATCAGCTGGGGGATGATTGTGACGATCCTGATCTTTATCTATCCGTTGAAGGCAGTTTTCGGGGCGATGTGGTACCTTCTGAGCAGTGGCCAGATCGGCCAGCCGTTCTCGCTTCACACAACCGAATCACAAGCGAGAACGATTTTTGCGATTTACGCGCTCGGTTTGATTGCTATTTCCGCTGAAATCCTGCTGCTGAATCTTCGGGCCTGGCAATTGCGTGAGCCGTTGCGATTGAATAAACGGGAAAGTCTGGTGACGCGCGGTGAGTTGTCCGGGTGGAGCGTCCCAGTAGGCGTCGGAATCGTGGCGCTGATCTTTGCGCTTACTTTGCCGACAGAACAGATCCAATGGAGCGGCTGGGTTTATTTCTCGATGATCATCCTGGTGCCGCTGCACGATTTCCTCCACAACCGCGAGCTGAAAGCGGTACAAGATGGGAGTCAGG
>DASSFL010000302.1:0-9260 GCA_035694525.1 Candidatus Udaeobacter sp.
CAAGGGGGTTGAAGCGGTTCTCGATACGGTTGGCGGTACCATGTTTGAGCCAGCGCTGCGTTGTTTGCGAATCGGTGGGCGGCAAGTCGCAATCGCAAGCACAGGCGACAGGCGAGTAAGTTTCGATCTAATTGATTTCTATCACAATCTCTCGCGACTGATCGGCGTCGATAGCATGAAGTTCACGCCTCGCGATGTCGCAGCAATCGCCGACGACTTACGCCTTGGCTTCGAGGCCGGTGCGCTGAAACCTCCCCTTATTCACATGGTCCCGCTTGAAAACGCCATTGAAGCTTACGAGCGAATCGCCGGCGGCCAGGCAAAAGCAAAGCAGGTACTCACCTTCCGTTAGCATTGACGGACTGCAAATCTCCGATAGGAAGAAAGCGCTTTCACGGCATCGCATAAAGGTTTTTTGTATTTCGCTATCGCCCGAAAGAGAGAGGCCGGACCAAGGCTGAGGTTGCACCTGCAAATCTTCCGAATGCGTAGTAGCAGTCGCGGACGGCGAAAGCATACCGTTTGTTTCAAAAGAGAAGCAAGTTGACTATGACTTCACGTAGAGAATTCTTGAACTTGGCAATGAAAGGATCGGCGCTTACCGCAGCTGCAGCTTTGATGCCTTGTGGCCCATTGGCTGCACGCACCGCCAACGAGAAAGCAGCGACAAATGCCGCGGAAAATACAGCCAATATTTCCCCTCAGGGTCATTACAAGCCACCATTCAAGTTTGGCATGGGAGGCGTACCATTAGGGAATGAGTTTTCTATAGTAACAGATGAAGATGCGAGCGCCATCCTGGAGGCAGCATGGTCTGCCGGTGTCCGTTACTATGACGTGTCGCCATGGTACGGATTAGGTCTGGCAGAGCGAAGATTCGGCTACTTTCTTCATAACAAGAAAAGAGACGACTACATCATATCGTCGAAAGTCGGCAAACTGCTGAAGGCGTCAAAGAGCGCACACAATCGCGATCTATTCCCATTTTCGCCCTCGCCGAACGATGTGGTGTTCGACTATACAGGTCCGGGGATCCGGCGTTCGATAGAAGACAGCCTGCAAAGACTAGGCATCGACAGCCTCGATATTGCTTTCGTCCATGACCTCTCGCCCGACAATAAACTGCTACCGACTCCCTGGGAGAAACAGTTCAAGATTGCGACGACAGGAGCATTCTCTGAACTCACTCGCATGCGCGAACAGGGCATTATCAAGGGTTGGGGACTGGGTGTAAACAGGCCGGAACCGATTCTGCGAGTTCTCGAGGTGGCTGATCCGGACGTGTGCCTTTTGGCCTCGCAGTATTCCTTGGTCGATCACAAGAACGCCCTCAATAACATCTTCCCAGCGGTAAGGCGAAAGGACGTCTCTTTGGTGATCGGGTCTTCGCTTAATGCCGGATTCATATCGGGCAGTCCGAGGTACAACTACGGAAAGGATTCCTACAAAATTCCCGCCGCCTATATTGAGAAACGCAAGAGACTGCGTGAAATTGCGGCCAATCATGGGGTCGATCTACGAACGGCTGCACTCCAGTTTTCTGCCGCGCCTGATGTTGCTGCAGCCCTGGTGGTCGGTGTCAGCAGAGAACGTCAAATCCTGGAAGACTACACCTCGATGCAGACTAAGATTCCGGCTGAGTTCTGGGCGGACTTGAAGAGTCAGAATCTGATCGAGCAAAACGCACCGATTCCAGTTTGAGTCAGATCCGGGTCGTGTCGTCCGCGTCGACTAGGACCGCGCTACAGAAAGGAAGTTTACGGAGCCGAATCACCGTGCATCGCGGACCCTATCATGTCGCCTGCTCGTACTTGATCAAAAAGTTCATCGCTTCCCGCAGAGATTTTAGTTAGCCCAACAACCGCTCATCAAAGTTGAATCAAACCGCGGCGAGTGGCGGTTGCTACTGCCTCCGTCCGACTGACTACATCGAGTTTGCTGAAAATACTTTTAAGGTGGGTTTTAACAGTGCCTTCGCTGATGAACAATTCGGCGCCGATCTCTTTGTTACTCTTGCCTACTGCCATGCGCTGCAGCACCTCGACCTCGCGCGGGCTTAAAGCTTCGCCGCTCACGCGCTCAGCTAGTTTCGCGGCCAATTGCGGTGGCAGGTAGGTTTCACCGGCATGCACTCTGCGAACGGTGTTCACCAATGCGTCGCGCGCAGTGTCTTTCAACAGGTAAGCTTTCGCACCCGCCTTGATCGCGCGATAGATGTCTTCATCCCCGTCATAAGTAGTAAGCACGACGATCTGCGCGTTCTCATCCAGCTCCCGAATTTCCTTGATCGCGCCAACGCCATCCAACACAGGCATGCGCAAGTCGAGCAACGTCACGTCGGGACGATGCTCTTTCCAAAGTTCGACCGCCTCGCGCCCATTGGAGCCTTCCCCGACTACGACCATGTCCGACTTGCGTTTAACTAACGAGACCAGCCCTTCGCGAACCACGCTGTGATCGTCCACAATCAAAATACGAATGCGTTTCTTTTTTGTGGTACTTGGTTTCTCCTTATCATCTGTTGCTTTCATTTCGTTACTGACTGTTGATACGGCGATACAGCAATGATTTTTGTCCCTGTACCGGGTTTACTTGTTACTGCAAGTGTCGCGCCGATCTGTTCGGCGCGCTCACTCATTCCAATTAATCCGATGCCTCCTCCATTTGCGTAGCCGACAACAAATCCTTTGCCGTTGTCGCGAAGCTCCAGGCGAACTGCATTGGAATCGAAGGACAACTGCGCCTGAAACTTCGTCGCGCACGCGTGCTTCAGCGCATTGCTCAAGGCTTCCTGCCCGATGTGCAGCAGATTTTCCTCGACAGCTGGTTGCAATTCATGCGGTTCGCCCTTGAGCTGAAAATCACTGTGAAGCGAAGTGCCTGCCGTCGTATTTGTTATAATGGCCCTAAGCGCGTCAACGAACGTGGCCTTTTCAAGTGCCTGTGGGCGGAGCGCGTGCACCGAACGACGCGCCTCGATCAGGCTTTCGCGCGCGAGTTCACGCGCCTGGCGAATATGCTTTGCCGCATCTTCGGGTTCTTCATCCCGCAGGGCTTCGACCGATGTGTCCAACTGGATAATCACTCCGGTGAACCCTTGTGCGAGCGTATCGTGAATATCGCGCGCCATGCGCGTGCGCTCTTCCAACACCACGGCATGCCGCCGCTGCTCACCGAGCTCGGCGCCGTGAGTTGCTAGCATCACGTGATGGGCCAGCGCCTGGGCCAGCTCGATCTCTTCAGGGCGATATGCTCCCCGTTCATCATGCTGAATACCAATGAAGCCGCGCACTTCTCCCAACACAAACATCGGGATAGCCAGGAACTTCTTGCGCCCGATATTCATTAGGTATTCCCGCAATTCTGCACCAATGCGGAAGTCCTGTTCGACGTCGTCGCACACCACCGGCCCCTTCGTAAATAGCATCTCCTGAAGTTGAAGACTTCTTTTCCATGCCTGCGGGTCCTTGACGAACGGATGGTCGGGGTCGGGCGCGACCTGTTGGTCATCTTTGATCACGAGATGCAAGCGCAGCGAGTCGTCTTCCTGGTTCCGCAGCCACAGCAAGACGCCACGCGCGCGCAGGTGCTGGCCGATTGTTCGAAGCATCTCTGCGATGAACTTCTCCGGAGCGGCTTCAGTTGCCAGGACATCAAGACTACGCATCATCACGTCCACGTGGCTACGTGCGAGTTGTTCGGAAGTCCGCAGAGCTTGCTCCGCACGATCGCGTTCAACAGCTATCCGCACCAGGTGCGTCACCAGCTCGATCAGACCGAAATCTTGGGAAGTGGGACTTTTGGGTTCACGATAGTACATGGCGAAAGTCCCCAGCACTTTGTTCTCGGACGAAAGAATTGGGGTGGACCAACAGGCGCGCAGCGAATGTGAGAGAGCTAGATCGCGATATTTGGCCCACAGCGGGTCGGTAGCGATGTCGGAAACAATAACCGGTTTGCCGCGATAGGCAGCCGTCCCACAGGAACCTTCCGATGGTCCGATGATGAGACCATCAATTGCGCCGTTATAACTCTTGGGCAGGCTGGGCGCTCCGCCATGCCGCAAGTGATCTCCTTCTAAGAGCAAAACGGAAGAGATAACTTCAGGCAGCTGTTCTTCGACCAACTGGCAGAGCACATCGAGAATCGCAGGCAACGAATCCCCTTTGGCGATCATCTCGAGAATGCGTTTCTCTCCGGCCAGCAAAGCTTCGGCCCGTTTGCGGTCTGACCTTTCCCGAGCTTCGCGCAACGCGCGATTGACCGCTGGTCCTAGCCGGGCCAAACGCGTCTTTAGGACATAATCGGTGGCGCCGGTCTTAAGAGCTTCAATGGCGACATCTTCACCCAGTGTTCCGGAAACAAATATGAATGGCACGTCCGGCGAGGCCCGCTGCGCGATTCTCAGCGCGGATAACCCGTCAAAGGACGGCAGTGTGTAATCTGCAAGAATGAGATCTAAGCTCGTCCGTTTGAGCGCGGCGAGAAAATCCTGCTCCCTTTCGACTCTCGTCAGCTCGGTCTGAATTCCTTCCCCTTCGAGAGCGGCTTGGACGAGTTCTGTGTCCCTGGCGTCATCTTCAAGGTGCAGAACTCGGAGCGGAAAATTCATCTCTTACCTTTTTTTGAGGCTGCCGGGCGGAGGCTCATTGATCACCCCCCAAAACGCCCCGAGCTCTTTCACAGCATTCACGAATTGGTGGAAACCTACCGGCTTAACCACGTACGCGTTTACACCTAACTTATAGCTTTGCACGAGATCGCGCTCTTCATGTGAAGAGGTAAGAACCACGACCGGGATCATCTTCAGGTTTTCATTCCCGCGAACCTGTTGGAGCACTTCGAAACCATTGACCTTTGGTAGCTTAAGATCGAGCAACAACACGGCAGGATTACCGTTGGAGCGCGTCTGATAATTCCCCCGGCGGAACAGATAATCGAGCGCCTCTTCACCGTCGCGCGCGACCACTACTTCGTTAGCCAGGTTATACTCGGCCAACCCAGTCAGCGTTAGCTCGACGTCTTTCGGATCATCTTCGACTAACAAGATGCGCTTTAGATCACTCATGCTGTTACCTTTTTTCGGGTTTCGGCAATGCCACATAGAAAGTGGCGCCGTTGTCGATCGCGCCTTCCGCCCACACTCGACCGCCGTGACGATGAACAATTCGTTGGACTGTGGCGAGCCCAATTCCGGTGCCTTCGAACGCGTCCTGCGAATGAAGGCGCTGGAAAACACCAAACAACTTGCCCTTATAGTTCATATCGAAGCCGACTCCGTTGTCTCTAACAAACACGACCACCTCATTCGGTCTCTGGATTAACGAATCGATTTCTATCTCGGCCTGCGGGCGCGTTCGAGTAAATTTCACGGCGTTCGAAACGAGATTACTGAACACCACCTGGAGTAGAGAGGGATCGCCATAGCAAATCGGCAAAGCTCCAATTCGCCAAACAATTCTCCGATCCTGCGTGTCTGGGGCAATTTCAGCGACCACGTTCTTCACAAGCTGCTCGAGATTAATGGTTGTCTTTTGCGTTTCTACCCGGCCGATCCGCGAGAAAGCTAGAAGGTCGTCCACCAGGCTGTCCATCCGATTGGCTGATAGCAAAATCTTAGTGATGTGGAGCCGGCTTTTGTCGTCGAGAACGGGCTCAGCGTCTTTTAGCAACAACTCGGTGAATCCCGCGATGTGTCGAAGGGGCGCGCGCAGGTCGTGAGAAACGGAATAGGCGAATGCCTCCAATTCTTTATTAACGGAGTGCAAGTCGTCATTTATTTTCCTCAACTCGGCGGTCCGCTCCTTTACTTTCATGTCCAACTCGTCCCGAGATCGGCGAAGAGCTTCCTCGCCTCTTTTGCGTTCGGTGAGTTGGTCTCGGAGCGCGTTCTCTACATCCTCGCGTTCCTGAATATTCGTCAACAGCCTCTCCACCTCACGCTCTGTCTGGTTAGTCCCCAGAAATTCGTCAGGCGGCACATAGTACAGATTTCGGCAGACCGTGCCACGATAGACCACCACGGGATGCGTGCGGATAACGTCGAGAATGAGTTCCGGTGGGAAAAGGCGTCGATTGTACTGGCAGAGCGCGGAGCAATTATTTTCCGAGACCGCGTGAGTCAACCGGCTTTCGTATTCCATCCAGCGTTCAAGTCCGCGGGCCCCTCTTACCACCCATTCTGTCTCGCCGGTGGCGCGGAGCGCAGAAAACCCTTCACTCATGGCGGACTGCGTGGCTTCCTTCCAGAAGGTAAACATCCAATCGGGATTAAAAGATCCGTGCCTCAAATACGCTTGCTCTTTGGTTGCCAGAACAAGGGCTTTGGATGCGGTCGCACGCTCGACGTCAATTCCTTCCGACTGCATGGCTTCGCGAACGTCGCCGACCATGCCGTCGTCGGCGATGTAAATGCATTTTTCGCCGCGATCCAGTCCGATCTGCATGAACGGAATGGCAACCCCATAATGTTCTTCGCGGTTCTCGTATATCGAGCAGAAATGATCGTGTGGGCCGAGTTGTTCGAGTGCCGCGATGAGTGGAGTTCTCTGTGTTGGCAAATTCATAAAGCCTCCTTGTTGTAGTCACCCCCTTTTCGTTTAAAGACCGTCCTCTCGATCTCCTGTAGCCATTTTGTGGCCGGTCTTCTCTGAAAATCGAACTCAGAAGGACGTGCCCATGGCACCGTCGCTACAATGAGCGTGAGCTTTTCAATAAAGTTGTCACTCATGCATTTACCTTTCCAGCTTTGGGCAGCACAACATAAAACGTGGCGCCATTATTGACTGAGGCTTCCGCCCACACTCGACCGCCATGGCCTTGGACAATTCGCTGGACTGTGGCCAGACCGATACCAGTGCCTTCGAACGCCTCTTGCGAATGGAGGCGTTGGAAGACGCCAAATAACTTATCCTTATATTTCATGTCAAAACCAACTCCGTTGTCTTTAACAAATACGACCACTTCGTCCGGTGTGTGGTTCAACGAATCGATTTCTATCTCGGCCTGCTCGCGGGCTCGAGTGAATTTCACTGCGTTGGAAACGAGATTACCGAACACGAGCCGGAGCATGGCAGGATCTCCATAACAAATCGGCAAGCTCCCGATGTGCCAGACAATCTTCCGGCCCTTCGTATCCGGCGCAATTTCGCCGATCACGCCTTTTATGAGCGGTTCGAGATGAACGGTTGTCTTTTGCGCTTCGGCCCTGCCGATCCGCGAGAACGCCAGAAGATCGTCCACCAGGCTGCCCATCCGTTTGGCTGAGTCCAAAATCATGCTGATGTGATGCCGGCTTTTGTCGTCGAGAACGGCATCAGAGTGTTTCTGTAACAGCTCGGTGAATCCGGCAATATGTCGAACCGGCGCACGCAGATCGTGCGAGACGGAATAGGCGAAGGCCTCCAACTCCTTGTTAGTAGACTGCAAGTTGTCATTTGTTTTCTTCAGTTCGGCAGTCCGCTCCTTCACTTTCATTTCCAACTCGTCGTGAGATCGGCGAAGCGCTTCCTCAGCTCTTTTACGTTCGGTGATGTCGTTGTTCGTTTCCAGGATCGCGCTGGGATTACTTCGTTCGTCTCGCTGCAACGACCAGCGGCTCGCCGCCACCACCCGCGAGCCGTCGCGCTTCGCGTGGATGAGTTCGCCTTCCCAGCGACCTGTGCGGAGCAGCTTTGTGTTAATCTCATCGAGCGGTTCTAGAAAGATCGTGCGCAGGAGTTCGTGAGAGACCTGGCCGATCGCCTCCTGACTGGTCCAGCCGTATAGCTCTTCGGCACCTCGATTCCAGTAAGTGATCACGTCATCCATGTCGCGCACAAAAACCGTGTCGTGCGTGAGGTCGAGCAGGCTGGCCCGCTCCCGCAGAATTTCTTCGGCTCGCATGCGCTCGGCTACTTCCTGCTGCAACTGTTCGTTAGTTTTTCGGAGTTCTGCCGTCCGCTGGGCGACTTTGATCTCCAATTCATCGCGCGATTGCCGAAGATCTGCCTCAGCCCGTCGCCGCACGATGCCGAACCAAATCAGTAGCCCGGAAAGAAGCGCGAATACAGAGAAGTATGCGAAATCCTCCCGCGTGAACGAGATGCTGTAGGACGGTCCCGTGAAGTAAAAATTAAAAGCGAGTATCCCAAATCCAAATGCGGCGACTGCCGGCCAGACTCCGGCGTACCAACTTGTTAGGGCAACAGCCAGAACGAAAAGTGTAAATACCGACTCGTGAAGGTCGTAGCGGTCGGCTAAGACTCCGAGCGCCGTTGCGGCAGCGACAGAACCCAGCGCCAGGCCATACCGAAAAATGAGTCGCCCAGACGAGTGCCGAGTCGCCGCAACCTTAGTAGCCGGTGTTTGGGTCTCAGTGGCCGAATTCACGCGATCGCGCCTCGCGAAATCAGCCAACTTATTGGCCGCGGAATGCATTACTGTTGCGGGAATATCTGACCGCCGTCCGACCTTGTCGAGTTCGTTTCCAATCCCTCAAAAGAGGTGCGACGAGCTCCCACGATGGGTGCAGGAACAAATCTACCGACTGCTTCATGGCGCGCATTTTTGGTAGCTTGTAACTTCTATTTAACAAGAGACACCTGTATGAAAACCAACAAATCCCAGCGCGCGAATCTCTGGCGAATCTTTTCGCGGCGATCAACTCCTCGCCATGATCCGTGGTTCGTCTTCAACTTAAAGCTCTTCAATCTCGCCGCCGGCTGGAGTCAAGTGCTCGCCCGAGAGCAAGCGGAGCAGCTCGGCAGATGAAAACGGCGCGACATGAGTTGCCTCGCATCCATCAGAAGCCGTTAAAACCGGCGCCGCCGGTTTGGATCGACGTGAACTCTGATTGTCAATCAATCGTTGTGAACGCGCCCGTTGCGGAAGTTTATCATCGTTGCTTAAAGTTCGAAGAGTTCCCGCGGTTCATCACTTCAATCAAGAAGATGGAAAAGATCAATGACGCACGCTTCTCGTGTAAATCGATCATCAATGGCCAGGAAGTGAAGGCCGTCGTTACTATCATGATGCGCGTTCCCGAACGACGGATCGCGTGGCAGAGTGTCTCCGATAATCTTCGCGTCGGTGTCGTATCCTTCGTCCCGCTCTCCCGTGGCGCAACGAAAGTGACAGTAAAGGTCCGTTCAAGCGTCGAGCCGATACTGCTCACCGGAGCGCTCCGCAGCTATCTTACGAACTTCAAACGGTTCGTGGAACAAGAGGCCGCAACCTGATTATTGTCCGTTGCGACCAAGTCGCACGTTTCGACCGGGACG
>DASSFL010000303.1:0-5583 GCA_035694525.1 Candidatus Udaeobacter sp.
CGCTGCAAAATTAGCTCAGCGAATGAGCGCACGCCTGGCGGCCCTGTGTCGAGAGACAGGGGCACCAGCGCCGTCTGCGAATACGCAATGGCAAGCGCGCGCTCACCACCGTAACCATCGAAGTCGGACAAGTTCGTGTCATCGCGAGCCCAGCTCTTTGCCGGAACCGAAGCAACTGCGCGCAAAATTTTGCAGCACTGCGCTCCAGCCGGTGGCTTTTCTTTTGGTTTGGAATGAAACGGGCACTCGCGTGACACCGTGTCGTTCGTTGCCAGCGCGGCGAAAACACAATGATTTGAAATCGCAAACCACGAGCAGATCGCAACCACGACGATTGCGCCATGCACGGCGGATTTCATATTTGCCTCAATCGGGCATGCAGGGCGACTGCTCAAGATTTTTCTTCCGGCGGATCGATAATCGGCGCGACGGAGGCTGAACCAATTTCGTCGGCCGGTATGGTCTCGATTGGCTCGATTGGTTTCTCGCTGGGCTCCCCGAACTGCGGCTGCTCCACGCGAGTCGCCAGTAGCATCGCAGCGAACAACAATACGGCGGCCAGATAGTACGGCGCGCCAGGAATATGAAACGAATGTTTCGGATTAATAAACCAGGCGAATATTCCTGAGAACAGGAGCGGCCCGATGACAAACGCAATGGAACGCAGACTCTGAATTGCTCCCTGCAGTTCGCCTTGTTCGCGTTCGCTGACGCGGTGAGTCATCATTCCCTGCGCTGCGGGAAAGGAAATATTCCACAACGAGATTACCGGGATAGAAGCCATGTACACGAGCCCGGTTCTGGCGAGACCGGCAATGACCATGCCGAGCGCGCCAAAAAACTGGCCTATATAAAGGGTGCGTCGTTCACCGAGCCACCCCACGATTCGTCCGGTTAGTCCGCCGGAAATGGCCGCCGTGAAAATGCCCACGATTGCGAGCGAAACGCCAATCGTGGTTTGGCTCCACGCGAAACGATAAATCGCGTAGAGCGCCCAAATGACGAAGACTTCGTGCGAGACGTAGGCAAGAAACTGCAGCGTTGCCAGTTTGGACAGTTCCGGATGCGAACGCAGCAGTGCGAGCGAACCTATCGGGTTCGCCCTTCGGAAGGTGAATTGTTTTCGATGTTCAGGGCGCAACGATTCCGGCACAAACAGGTAACCGTAAAGCCAGTTCGCCAGACTGAACCCAGCGGCGACCCAGAATGGAAGCCGGACATCGATGTCGCCCAGAGGACCACCCACGCCTGGACCAAGAATAAAACCGAGACCGAACGCCACACCGATCATGCCGAAAGCGCCTGCGCGTTTCTCTTTCGGAACGACGTCGGCGATGTAGGCCATCGCTGTTGGAATACTGGAAGCCGTAATTCCGGAAATAACGCGGCCGACAAAAAGCCAGCCAATGGTGGGGGAGAGAGCCATCACGATGTAATCGAGGCCTAGACCAAGATTTGATAGCAAGATCACTGGTCGTCGTCCGTAACGGTCCGACAAAACGCCGAGGACCGGCGAAAAGAAAAATTGCATCAGCGCGAAAACCGTGCCGAAAACGCCATTCCAATTTGCGGCCGAATTCATATCGCCACGCAAGAAATCGAGAATCAATTTCGGCAACACGGGCGCGATCAGCCCGAGCGCGAGCATGTCGAGCATAACCGTGACGAAGATGAATGCGATGGCAGCTGGGCGTGCTTTCATTTTCCGAGACCGACAATTGTAGAGGGGGCTGTGGCAGCCGCAAAATTCAAATCGCGCAGGCGATACATTTATCGCTACAAATTTGTTTAAATCTGTGAGTCGATTCGCATAGGTGCATGAGCGTGGTGAGTGGATCGGCTTCTCCGAAAATGCCAGTCCGGCTCGGACCGATGCCAAGAGCAATCGCCGTAGACGCAATATCAGGCCGCGAAGCCGCGCATTTCGTCAACGCGTTGAGGACAACGCGTTCCACCTTGGTTATTCTGTACGATAATGCGTGTCTCCTATCTCTCGCCAAAGACTGAAGTTCGTGAGAGTAAAATCCACGGACGCGGTTTGTTTGCGACCGCAGACATTGCCAAAGACGAAGTCGTGGCGGTGAAGGGGGGCCGCATTGTTGATCGAAAAACTTTGCGCGAAAAAATCACGCCACGGCTCGGCCCGGTGGAAATTCAGATCGACGATGATTTGTTCATCGCGCCGGTAACCGACGAAGAACGCGAGCTGTCGATGTTGTATTCGAATCACTCGTGCGATGCGAATCTCGGAGTGCGCGGCGAGATCACGTTCGTTGCGATGCGCGACATCCGTGCCGGCGAAGAACTCACCCATGATTGGGCGATGACGGACGACGATGACTACTCCGTTGAATGCGAATGCGGCGCGCTCAATTGCCGCAAAATTGTGACTGGCAAAGACTGGCAGCGCCCCGAATTGCAAAGGCGCTATGAAGGCTATTTCTCAGCTTATCTTGCTCGAAAAGTCGCGATGTAAATAGAGGGGTTGACCAGTAGCAGGATCTGCCGCCACCCTGAAGCGCTTGGGGATGAAAAGGTTTTTATCAAATGCGCTCGTTGCAGCGAGCCTTGTAGCCGCAGTGGCGGGTTGCGCACAGATAAAAAGGCCGGAAGCGCAACCTAAAGCCGCTGCGCTCGGTTCGCGTTTCGATCAAGTCGGGTGGGTCTCGCTGTATGCCGGTGAGCCGTGCGCACCGCAGATTATGTTCGGTTTTCACGGTACCCGATCAGCAGTCTCGCTGGCCGCACCCAGACGTGAAACGGAAATCCTCACCGACGCGGCAAATAAAAGGCGCCGCGTTCATGTCTTGGGAAAATGGCGACGCGGGGGACAATCGAACTGCAGCTACGTCGAAGTTACGAGCGCGGAATTAACGGGGTGAAGCCCATCAAACGACGCTCTCCCCCGCTACTGTCAATAGCGATAGTTCTCTGATTTGAATGGGCCGTCGACGGGCACACTGAGGTAGTCCGCTTGTTTTTGGGAAAGCTTGGTGAGCTTTACGCCAATTTTTTCCAAGTGTAGACGTGCGACCTCTTCGTCGAGTTTTTTCGGAAGGACGTAAACGCCAACTTTGTAAGTGTCGCGATTCTTCCAAAGGTCCAGCTGGGCCAGAACTTGATTGGAAAACGAATTCGACATCACAAAGCTTGGGTGACCGGTCGCGCATCCGAGGTTCACCAGCCGGCCTTCTGCCAAAAGGAAAATTTCGTGACCATCCGGGAACGTGTACTTGTCTACCTGCGGCTTAATGTTGGTCTTCTTCACACCCTTGGCTGAGTTGAGTGCATCGACCTGAATCTCATTATCGAAATGGCCGATGTTGGCGACAATCGCCTGATCTTTCATCCGCTGCATGTGATCGAGTGTGATTACGTCAATATTTCCGCTCGCGGTGATATAAACCTCGCCGCGACCGAGCGTATCTTCGATCGTCGTCACTTCATAGCCTTCCATCGCCGCCTGAAGCGCATTGATCGGATCAATCTCAGTGATGACGACACGCGCGCCCTGGCCGCGCAATGATTGCGCGCACCCTTTGCCGACATCGCCATAACCGCAAACGACGGCCACCTTCCCGGCGAGCATCACGTCCATCGCGCGGTTCAACCCATCGACCAACGAATGCCGGCAGCCATAGAGATTATCGAACTTCGACTTGGTGACGGAATCGTTCACGTTGATCGCGGGAACCAGGAGCCGGTTTTCCTGAGCCATTTTGTAAAGACGATGCACGCCTGTGGTGGTCTCTTCGGAAACGCCCCGCCATTCCTTTACGATTTCGTGCCAGCGATAGGGATTTTCACGATGAATCTCGAGTAGCAAATCCTTGATTACCTGTTCTTCCTTGTTTTCCGATTTTGTCTTGGCCCAATCACTGCCTTCTTCGAGCTCGTAGCCTTTGTGAATGAGCAGGGTAGCGTCCCCGCCATCATCGACCAACAGCTGTGGACCTTGACCTTCGGGGTGTGAAATCGCCCGATACGTGCAACGCCAATAATCCTCCAGCGATTCGCCTTTCCACGCGAACACGGAGATACCGCGCTTGGCGATTGCTGCTGCGGCGTGATCTTGCGTCGAGAAAATATTGCAGCTCGCCCAGCGCACGCTTGCGCCAAGGTCCGTCAGCGTTTCAATCAACACCGCGGTCTGGATCGTCATGTGCAGCGAGCCCGTGATGCGCACGCCGGACAGCGGCTTCTGGGGCGCATACTTTTCGCGGATCGCCATCAGACCCGGCATTTCCTTCTCTGCGATGGAAATTTCTTTCCTCCCAAAATCCGCGAGACTGATGTCTTTGATTTTGTAATCCTGTTTTGTCTTCGATTCGGTAATTGTCGTACTCATAAATGTTCGCGGTGCTATTTAACGGCCTGCTTTAGTGCTTCCGCCTTATCGGTTTTTTCCCAAGTGAGTGAATCCAGATCATCAATGCGTCCGAAATGACCGTAGTTGGTTGTTTTGCGGTAGATCGGACGAAACAAATTGAGTTGCTTGATGATTTCGGCTGGTTTGAAGTTGAAAACTTCTAAGATGGCGCGCTCCAGTTTTTCTTCGTCCACCTTGCCGGTGCAGAAAGTATCGACGCTTACGCTCACCGGTTCGGGATGGCCGATGGCGTAGGCGAACTGAACCTCACATCGGTCGGCCAGACCGGCCGCCACGACATTCTTCGCCACCCAGCGGCCCATGTAAGCTGCGCTGCGGTCCACTTTGGTTGGATCTTTTCCGGAAAAAGCGCCGCCGCCGTGACGTCCCATGCCGCCATACGTATCGCAAATAATCTTGCGGCCGGTTATGCCTGCATCACCCTCCGGACCGCCAATTACGAACCGGCCTGTGGGATTAATTAGGTAGGTCGTCTTCGCATCCAGCCATTCCGGTGGCATCACTTTCTTGACGAGAAGCTCGGTCAAAGTCTCACGGACTTCTTTCTGCTTCACGTCCTCGGCGTGTTGCGAAGAAACAACTACAGTGGTGGCTCGCACCGGCTTATAACCATCGTATTCGATTGAGACTTGTGTCTTGGCGTCAGGACGCAGCCAGGGAATTTGGCCAGATTTTCGCAAGCGTGTCAGCTCGCGTCCTAATTTGTGGGCGAACGAAATGGGCGCCGGCATCAATTCCGGGGTTTCATTGCACGCAAAACCAAACATCAATCCCTGATCGCCTGCGCCTTGTTCGTCCGTGCTTTTGCCCTCAGCGGCGGCGCTATCGACGCCCTGCTTGATGTCGCGCGATTGCTCGCTCATCTCGCAAATGACCCGGCAGGTGTCGGCGTGAAAAATGCAATCGCCGTTTACGTAGCCGATGTCGCGAATGGCGTTGCGGACCTGCTTCTCAAAATCAAATTTTGCGTTGCTTGTGATTTCGCCTGCGAGGACGACGAGGTTGCCTTTTGCAAGAGTTTCGCAAGCGACGCGACTCAATGGATCTTGCTCGAGACAGGCGTCGAGAACGTAATCGCTAATGGTATCGCAAACTTTATCGGGATGGCCTTCGGTGACGGATTCGGATGAAAAGATGTAACGGCGAGACATAATTTTAAGAAGATGATTCGTTAAAAAGTTACAACGTTAAAA
>DASSFL010000304.1:0-1294 GCA_035694525.1 Candidatus Udaeobacter sp.
AAGATTGGGACGGTCCGTTGCCGGCGCTCTGGGCATTCGATCTCCAAGCGCAAAAGGCGACCAGGCTAACGCCAAAAAAACAATTCGGCTGGGACGGCGTTTGGATCGACAACGATAATATTCTTTTTCTCAGCCGCGCCGACGACGAAAAGGACGACTCAATCTATCGAATGTCCGTTGATGGAAAAAATCTAAAGCACTTAATCAAAAACGCGCGATTTCCCAGCGTGAGCGCGCCGTAATTTTGCTGGTCGATTTAGCCCAGAAGCTCTTTCGCTTTCGCGAGGGCTTCCGCGATCTTGCCGGGGTCTTTGCCGGCACCTTGCGCGTTTTCTGGTCGGCCGCCTCCTTTGCCGCCTACGATTGGAGCGATCTGCTGAATCAATTTGTTCGCCTGAAACTTCGACGTCTTCTCTTTCGGTACGGACGCCACCAGGGCAACTGATCCATTCGTCGCACCGGCGAGAAAAATCGGACCGTTGAATTTCGACTTCAATGTATCAGCAACGGCCTGCAGCAGTTTCCCGTCCCCGTCCTGCACTTCGGCGACGCAAAAATTTTCTCCTGCATGCGAGGCCGCCAGTTGACTCGCGATTTGAGCGGCCCGGCTTCTCAGTTCCGCTTCGGCTGTTTTGGCGCTTTGCTTTTCCCAATCGCGAACTTCGACCTCGATCTTTTCAAGATGCGCCGCTCTCTCATCGATTTGCTGAAGCATTTCAGAAGTGGTGGCGTCGTTCTCAAAAGCGGGCAGTGGCGCGATATCAGATTTCTTGCGCGCCAAAGCCTCAAATTTCTCTTGTTGACGTGCGGCTTCCTGCTTCGCCCAGCCGCGTGCTGCTTCGCCTGCCACCGCTTCGACGCGGCGAATTCCGGCGGCAATCGCTTCTTCCTTCACGATACGGAACGGACCGATCTCGCCAGTGGATCGCACGTGTGTGCCGCCGCAGAGCTCCATTGAGTAGCCATTGAGTGCGTGAGGCACTCCGGCGATTTGTAGAACACGCACCGTGTCGCCGTACTTTTCGCCAAAGAACTGGATAATGTCTTTTCGCTCCTTTGCTTCCGCATACGGAATCTCCGTCCATGAAACCGGGGCGTTCTCCGCGATCTTTTCGTTCACCAACTTTTCGACGTCGCGGACCTGTTGCTTCGCCAATGGCGCACTTGAAAAATCAAACGTCAGTTTGTCGGGTCCGACGTAACTGCCCTTTTGCGAAGCGTCACGCGAGACCACTTCGTGCAACGCCCAGTGCAGCAAATGCGTCACGGTATGATGTCCTTGAATCGCGCGGCG
>DASSFL010000305.1:0-4134 GCA_035694525.1 Candidatus Udaeobacter sp.
GACCTCGTAAACGTCTTGGGCGGAGGGGGATGTTTCCCGACCGTTTGCATCCCCACAAAGCTTATTCGCCAAGAATACTTTCACCGAAGTTCCAATATTTTTCATAAGACTAATTCCGTCTATTGTTTTGGCCTTCTCTGATTTGGATCTCCACTGATGTACTGCAGGAAATGGGCAGCGATGTTATGCGGAGAGATGCAGACGTACGTGAAAAGACTCCCGATCTCTACTTTCAATTCCGAAACGGCGGCGGTTACTCTCTGAATGAAAACCGCTGTCGGTTCGAGATGCGCTTCAGTTTTCATGGGGTTTTCTCTGTCTGAGTTTCTGCTGCCGCAACAATACGACGAACGACAGAGATGTTTTAGGACTTTTCCTCTCCGTTTTTTCATCATGCCTCCTTTTTGCTGAGCAAATCTCTGGGACTCGTTCGGATCGAACAAGAGCCAGTTCGTGTCTTTGTCTCAGTCCAGTTTCACCGCCGATTCCAGTTCCATAAACGCGGTCAGCTTCTCATCGCTGCGAACGACAAATCGCCTCCCATCGTCGCGGTGCGCATCAGCAACCCAGATCGTTCGGTCGTTGGAATCCACCGATGAGATGCAGCCCCAACTCCAACCGGCTTTGCTGAGATTGTCGGCGACTAGTTCCCAGGGCCGCTTCACGGCTGCTTTTCCTCGCAGAGTTTTTGGAAACGCGGATCGGAGCGCAGCGGATCGAACATGGGATCGAGCCGGAGCAGCGCAGGAGTGAGCGGTAATGGGTTCCCGTAAGGTATCGAGAGTAGTTTCTCTAAAGCGGCGATGGCACGGTTCGGCTCTCCCATCTGCGCAGCCACCCGGGCGAGGATCTCGAGCGGAATGGGACCAAACACAGCGTCTTTTTCAATCGGGACCGCGGCCATGGCCCGTTCCGCCAGAGCCAATGCGGCGGCTTTGTCGCCGAGACCCATATTGGTGAGCGCAAGATCTCCAATGAGCCTATTGTTTTCCGGCTCTTCTTTGAGGAAAAGCGCATCGATCGTCTAAAACGATCGAGGACTACGTGGCGTTAGCGCTCGGGATCACAGCTTTCGACCTGCCTCGTTAAACACAATGGTGCGTTCGAGATTGCCAGTCGCAAACGAGAATTGCCGCACTTGCACTTGGACATTGTGTTCGACACAGTCCGGAGACGGGTGGCCCCAGCGATCGCAATTGCAGCCGGGCGTCCCTTCGCTCGGGCGTTGTGTCAGTTTACTACCTGCCACGTTCTGCAATCTTGGCTTAGGTGATCTGCTTTCGTCATGTAACAAAAGAATTGTTTTCATCAGTTACTCCCTTTTTACTTGGCGAACCTACGGCCGGCGCGATCGCAAGACTTCACGCGGCTTGGCTTTTTGCTTTGCGAAACTTGCTTAGACCGAAACCAACCGCGACGATCTGAAACTCCTCTCGACGCCGATGGTGAGGGCTTCGTCCTTTCTTTGTTTAATCGTCGACTATCGCGCACCGATCACAAGGTAACTTAAGTTGCTTTTTTACGATTTATCTTCGCCTAAACACTACGCTGTTCTTGCCCTCGCGGCGTTGATCTATTCAGGGACACGCTGCAATTTGGTCGGCTGTTACGGCGAGCTAGATGCAATCGCGTACGCCAAGGATCAGATTTAGTATCAGATGGCCGTTGTGATGCTCACCAAAAAATCGCTGTCCCAACTTCGATTGACGCTTCTGCGCGTTGCCTCCCAAACGACGAAGGCTCTTTCGCATTGCCACACATCGCTGAAATCGCTCTTGAAAACCAAATGGCAAAGAATCCGGCCCCCTGCGCCACCGAGGGTTTCTACACACGTTTACGAGATTCGGCCACGAGCCGATCAACACGGCATCGATCTAATTTCCGATGTGCTGCCATACAGTCCACTGTGGTATGCCGGGCCAACCGCAATCAGCAATGCCGTCAGCTTTGCCAAGTTCTACAGCCGTTCACATGATACTGTGATCCGGGTTTACGATGAAGCTGGCAACGTGATCGAAACACACGAGCACGCGGGAGATTTGTTCAAGCCGCGAACGTTTGCTTCAACCAACCCGGCCACTCCAAGCTCAGTCCCTGCAAAGACCGCCAGCGTTGAGACAGCGACTACCGCGCCCGCACTCGGAGGCCACGGTCTCGTGTGGGTTAATACCGAGAAGCATGTTTACCACAGGGAAGATTCTCGTTTTTACGGCACGACGAAGAAGGGCAAATACATGACTGAGCGAGAAGCAATCCAAACGGGAAACAAAGCCGCACGGCTAGGACGTGCGACCGCGCAAAGTAATGCGATCGGCTACGCGAGATTTTTTCAGCCATTCACACGACGCCGTCATTCGCGCTTACGATGAAGCTGGCAACGTGATTGAAACGCACGAGCGCGCCGGGGGAGTTCAAAGAGCGGTAGCGTGGCGCTACATCCACGTTTGTGTTGTCTGGGGAAAAATCGTAAGATATTTCGACAGACGATTGTCAAATAATCCGACGTTTTCAGTGGACAACAGGGCACCTGTTTGTCAAAATCTACGACGAAGGAACGATAGTTTCGGCCTGTTTACCCACATGAAATCCTCTTTCCTTGCTGCAATTTTTGGGACTACCGCAGCGGGTGCGATTTTGCTCGCCGTTCCCGCCGAAGAAAAAGCTGCGGTTGTTAAAAGTCCGGCTAAGTGGGCTCAGGAGTATGGTGCGCCGGTGGTACCTCAAATAGAGGAGGAGGTTCAAGTTCCTGAACCTTTGGAGCATTATTCAGTCGCCGAGTCGAAGACTGAAAAACAACGGCGGCGCGGTTATAGGTATGTCGCCCGACCGCGTCCAAACTTCTTCGAGAGATTAGTTGCCGGTTTCATCAACCTCCAAAAACCTCACCCGGCGAAATCAACTCGTAAACCGTCTCGTACAACCTGGCGGCGCTAATTTATTACTCCCCTAATTCTAGGCTAAGCCCGAAGCCGAGGAACTCATCAAGATCCCACAGACCTGATCGAGATGTCTCCACGCACGGCTAAAATCTCCGGCATGACCCCGATTTTGATGCACCAGAATGAAACCCGAGCGGTTTAGACCGACAAAATGCGTCTTTGAAAGCAACTTTGCCGACTAACGAGCTTGGAAGGACGTGGTTCCTTCCCGCGCGGCGCTTAAGCTTGGAGCTTGGCCGCGCGTCAGGAGGCACGTCGCAGCATTTGATCTGCTTATTGAACAGGATGGTGCGTTCCAGCTTGCCAGTCGAATCCAGGATTCGAATCTCACCCGTCCGAAAGCACGCTCGGGTTTCCGCGTACCCGATTGCCTGATCTTTCTGCGGGAACACAGGCTCGACGCCTGGTCCTTCAAAACTTTCCAGCGCCAACGGTGCGGGTTTATTTCAATGACTGTCATTTCAGCGGGCGGCTGAAAATCATGCGTGCTGTCCTAAACGAGTCCACCAGCGCGCTACACGCAAAATCGCCCTTCACGAGACATTGGCGGACAAAGGCGGAAATCAGGGGGCGTGTGATGACTTTACTGGATCACTGTTATGACTGAGTCGGCTATTTACCCTGAATTTTCATAGGTAAATCAGCGGGTGAGGGGAATCGAACCCCCGTTTCCTTACAACCACCTCTGGCAATCCGTCTTTCCCTCGCAAAAAGGACATCGGTGAACATGTTTGACAATTCCGAATTGTCTGATTTTGTGTCTGACTATGAGCAGTATTCTGAAAGACGCGCGCAACCGCTCGCCGTTTTGGTACGCATCCTTCATGGACGCGCGCGGGAGGCGGTTGAAACGTTCAACGAAAACAAACGACAGCGAGCTGGCCAAGCAGATCGCTGCAGAATGGGAAGCAGCCGGTAAAGCGGGGCGCGCTGGCCGCCTAGTGGAATCGCAATGCCGCCGTGTGATCTCGGAGATTTACGAGCAGGCAACCGGTAAGCCAATATACTTCCGCACCGCGCGCTCCTGGCTCACAGAATGGCTTGAGGATAAAAAACACGAGAAAATTTCTGAGCAGACAGCTCTCAAGTACGGGCAAATCGTCCGGGAGTTTCTCACGGATCTGGGCCAGAAGGCGGACGAAATGCTAAATCAGATTGCCGACAGTGATCTGAAATCGTTTCGCAATGTGCTAAC
>DASSFL010000306.1:0-4832 GCA_035694525.1 Candidatus Udaeobacter sp.
CGCGATTGCGATTTTGACCCTTGCGCTCGGTATCGGCGCAAATAGCGCCATTTTCAGCGTGATCGATGCTGTCTTGCTCCACCCACTTCCCTTCCCAAAACCAAATCAGCTCGTCGCAGTCTGGTCGCGTGTTGCGAATGACAACTTGGAAAAGGAAACCGAGTCGATTCCCAATTACATCGATCTTCGCGATCAATCGCAGACTTTGTCCGCGCTGGCCGCTTTCACCCGGACCGGCGCCGTGCTCAATAGGACGGAGGAATCGCGGCAACTGAAGGGCGTCGCGATCACCGCGGACATTTTTCCCGTGCTCGGCGTTCCGCCGGCACGCGGGCGTGTTTATACGCGTGAAGACGATACCGTCGATGCGCGGGTTGTCGTGTTGACGGATGACGCCTGGAAAACCTATTTCAACAGCGACCCAGAGATTGTTGGAAAGCAGGTCAGCTTGTCTTGGCGCTTGTACACTGTGCTCGGAGTCATGCCGCCCGGTTTTCAATTTCCGGTCGAAGGCGAGCGGGCTGAGTATTTGATTCCGCTACATCCGCTCGTGCCGGAGTTGGTCAACAATCGCGACTCACATTTCGTTCGCATGGTCGGCCGGATGAAACCGGGCGTGACAGTCAAACAATGCGATGCCGAAATGAAGACGATCGCGGCGCGACTGGAAAAGCAATATCCAAAATCGAACACGAATCGATCTGAGCGCGTGTATTCGCTACACGACGACATCGCCGGCGATGTGCGTCCGGCGTTGATCACTATTCTCGCCGCGGTTGCATTTGTGTTGCTCATCGCCTGTGCAAATGTGGCCAATCTTTTGCTCGTCCGGGCAGCCGTCCGACGTCGCGAGATCGCGATTCGGACCGCGCTTGGTGCTAGTCGCGCGCGAACGGTTTGGCAGCTTCTAGGCGAGGGCTTCGTATTGTCTATCCTTGGCGCTTGCGGCGGTTTGCTCATTGCCTGGTGGGGAATTGATCTCCTTCGAACTTTCGGTCCGCAAGATGTTCCGCGTCTCGGCGAAGTCGCGATTAACGCTCCTGTTTTTACTTTCACGTTGTTCGTCGCAATCTTTAGCACGCTTCTTTTCGCGTTAGTGCCGGCGCTACAAGTAACGCGGCCAAATGTCAGCGAGTCACTGCAGGAGGGAGATCGTGGTGCGATAGGACCCGAGTCACATCACCTTCGCCGTTTGCTGGTCATAGTGCAGGTCGCGTTGTCATTGCTCCTTCTCGCGGGCGCTGGTTTGTTGATCAAGAGCTTCGCCAATCTCCGCGCGACGAAGCCGGGCTTCGATCCGCAGCATGCGCTTGTCGCTGAACTCATTTTGCCAAAGGCGAAATATCCAGACTCGGAGAAACACCGACAGTTTTTCGAACAGGTTGTGCCTAAACTTGCCGCGTTGCCTGGAGTGGACGCAGTCGGCGCGGCATTTCCGATGCCATTTTCCGGCAATGATTGGGGATCGACATTTTCAATTGTCGGGCAACCGCCGCGACCTCCCGGACAGGAACTGGCAGCTTCGAATCTTAAAGTTACGCCGGACTATTTTCGCGCGATGGGAACGCCGTTGTTACGTGGGCGCGTGTTCAATTCCGGTGACACGAAAAATTCTCCAGCCGTTGTGATCGTGAACGACGTGCTGGCGCAGCGTTTCTTTCCGGACGGCAATGCGATTGGGCAGCAAATCGTTTTGATTCACGGCGAAAACAATCAGCCCTCCCCGCCGAAAGAAATTGTTGGTGTAGTTGGTGGCTCGCGCCACGAATCGCTTGCCATCCAGCCGCTGCCTGAGTTTTACATTCCGGCGGCGCAGGACCCGAACCGCCGGATGGATGTCGTTATCCGCACCGCAGCAAGCGATCCAGTAGGACTTCAGACATCACTGCGCAACATTGTTCACGAGTTCGACAAGGATTTGTTCGTTCCAACTCTCGAACCGCTGGCGAAACACATTGGCGTTACTTTGGCGCAACCGCGCTTCAATATGATGCTGCTCGGCACGTTTGCCGGTGTAGCGATGGTACTGGCTGCAATCGGAATTTACGGCGTCATTGCCTACAGCGTCACGCAGCGGACGAAAGAAATAGGCATCCGGATGGCGCTCGGCGCGCAAAAGATCGACATGTTGAGTTTGGTTCTTCGGCAAAGTCTCGTCGTTGTCGGTATCGGTTTGGTTGTTGGCTTGGTCAGTTCGCTGATCACAACCCGGTTGATGGCGTCACTGCTTTTCGGAGTGAGCGCAAATGATTTCACGACCTATGCGATTGTTCTGGCGCTGCTGGCCATCGCGGCATTGATCGCCAGCTATCTTCCCGCGCGTCGTGCTATGAATGTCGATCCCGTAGAGGCGCTGCGTCACGAGTGATTGGGCGCATTGTGAAAGGAGAACGATGATCGCGGATTTAAAGCTTGCGCTACGCCAGCTTCGCAAATCGCCGGCGTTCACGGTCACCGCACTCGCCACCGTCGCGATCTGCCTGGGAGCGAACCTCGCGATTTTCGCGGTGATCGATTGCATTCTGCTCCGTCCGCTTCCCTTCCCGCAAGCCGATCGGCTGGTGATGATCTTCAATACTTATCCGAAAGCCGGAGTCGAGAATGATGGATCGTCGATAACTAATTACTACGAACGCCGCGGCAACATTCCGGCCTTCGAGAGCCTTTCCATGTATATGGAGAGAGCCGAAACCGTCGGTGATCCGGGCTCCATGCAGCAGGAGGAAATCGTGCGCATCTCACCGGAATTTTTCACGACTCTTAGTGTAAGTCCCGCAATTGGTCGCAACTTCACCGAGGAAGAAATGGCCGCGCAGAAGAACGTCATTATCCTGACAGATGCATTCTGGCGCGAGCGTTTCAATTCCGATCCAAACATTCTGGGTCGTGATACCCGCATAAATGGTATTCCAAGAAAGATCGTTGGCGTTCTGCCTCCTGGTTTTCGTTTTCTCTCGTCCACGGCGCGCGTTTTTCTTCCGATAAAATCCGATATGGAAGAGCGTGGACCGAAAGCACGCCACACCAACGTCAACGACACGTACCTGATCGCGCGCTTGAAGCCGGGCGCGACGATCGCGGAAGCGCAAGCCCAGATCGATGCGCATAATGATGCGGTCGAGAAGGACAATCCGGAAGCGAAAATGATGGCCGAAGCTGGCTTCCGCTCGCTGGTGGTTCCATTGCATGCGGATCACGTCCGTTCCATTCGTCCGACACTTTTGCTGATGCAGGGCGGCGTGTTTTTCCTCCTGCTCATTGGGGCGGTGAATCTGATCAATCTTTTCCTGATCCGCGCGAGCGATCGAGCGAAAGAAATGGCCATCCGCCAATCGATGGGAGCGAGCCGAGGGCATGTCGTTAGGCAAGTCGTGACTGAAACCGTTCTTCTGACTGCGACCGGCGGATTACTCGGTGTCTTGGTGGGCGCGTGGGGAACGCATTTGCTGCAGGTCCTCGGCGCGAATCGTTTGCCGCTCGGCGCACATATCGCGTTCGATGGATGGCTCGCGTCGATCGGCCTCGTCGGCTCGGTGGTTCTTGGGGTGGTAATCGCGATGCCGATCGCCTGGTTCAACCTCCGCAGTCATCTCGCGAATGCGCTGCAATCGGAATCGCGCACAGGCACGATCAACCGCGCCGCGCAACGGCTGCGCCACGGCTTCATCGTCGCCCAGATTGCGCTCGCATTTGTCTTGCTGGCGGGCGCGGCGCTGCTCGGTCTGAGCTTGGAAAAAGTGATGGCGGTTTCGCCAGGGTTTCGCCCAGATCACGTTCTCACCGGCGAGTGCACCGTCTCATGGGATCTGCAGCGGGACCGAGTCGGCATTGTCGATCGCTTGCTAGAGTCCATCCGCCAGCAACCGGGAATCGCCGCCACCGGAACGATCACGAACATTCCGCTGAGCGGCGACAGCGGCAAAACCGCAGTCACACCTAAGGGCTATGTGCCGCCGCCGGGTCAATCAGTCCACGGCCATTATTCCTATGCCGTTCACGGCGATTACTTCTCGGCCCTCGGCATTCACCTGCGTGAAGGACGCTTCCTCACCTCGACCGATTCCCATCGCGCGGAACGCGTCTGTGTGGTGGACGAAGATTTGGCCCGGCGCTACTGGCCTAATGGCGGCGCGCTCGGCCAAAGGATCGCGCTCGGCGACGAAAGAGACGACGCGCAGCTGTTTACAGTTGTCGGCGTCGTCGGCGCAGTGAAGCAAGCCGCGCTCACCGAAGTGCAGGGGCAAGGCGCGGTTTACCTGCCTTACGCTTATCGCGACAGCGCCAGTATTTTCATCGTCACGCGCACGAGCCAGCGCCCGGAAGCGTTCGCCGAGACGCTGCGCAAGCTGGTGCGCGCAGCGCATCCCGCTCTCGCGGTCGATAACATTGGTTCGATGGACACGCGCATCGCGAACAGCTTGATTATGCGACGCTCGCCCGCGCTGCTCGCCGGAATTTTTGCAGGCGTCGCTTTGCTGCTCGCTGCCATCGGAACGTACGGCGTTCTTAGTTATGCCGTCGTCCAACGCACGCGCGAGATCGGCATTCGCATGGCGCTCGGTGCACAACGCGAGCAGATCGGAGCGCAGTTCCTCTCGTTAGGGCTGCGCCTGCTCGCCGCCGGAACCATCGCCGGTTTGATTGGCGCGTGGCTCGCAGGGCGAGCGATGCAGAGCGTTCTCTTCGACGTTCCGACGCTCCATGTCGCCACTCTTTTCGGCACTGCGCTCGTCATGACTGCGGTGTCATTGGTTGCCTGCCTCGTCCCCGCGCGACGGGCCTCACGGGTTGATCCCATGATTGCCCTGCGCACCGAATGAATTCGTCAATAC
>DASSFL010000307.1:0-6759 GCA_035694525.1 Candidatus Udaeobacter sp.
CTAATCGACACGTTTGGTCGCGAAAATGTTTTCGTAGAAATTCAGCGGCATTTCATTCGGGGTGAAGACCGCATCAATCGCGAACTGATCGATGTTGCGCGCGCAAATCGATTACCGCTCCTCGCAACAAACGGGGTGAAGTACGCGAAGCCGTACGGGCGCGAAGTGCTGGATGTTTTCACCTGCATCCGCGAGCACACACATCTGGATGCTGCTGGAAAATTGCTGGCCCAAAACGCCGAGTGCCATCTGAAGAGCGATCAGCAAATGCGAGCAATTTTCGGGGATTTGCCGGAAGCAATTGAAAACACGTCGCGCCTGGCCGAGCGACTCATGTTTTCGCTGGAAAATCTTGGGTACGAATTTCCAGAGTATCCGGTGCCCGCTGGTCACACCATGAATTCATTCTTGCGCACCATCGTCTGGTTCGGTGCGCAACAACGTTACGCTGCGATTAGCACGAAAGTGAAACGTCAGCTTGAAGAGGAACTAGCGCTCATCACAAAACTCGGTTTTCCCGGCTATTTTTTGATTGTTTGGGACATCGTCAATTTTTGTCGCGAACACAACATTATGGTCCAGGGCCGAGGCAGCGCCGCGAACAGCGCGGTTTGTTATTGCCTGGGAATCACGCCGGTCGATCCGGTGGAAAATCATCTTGTATTCGAACGATTCCTAAACGAGAGCCGCAAAGGCTGGCCTGACATCGATCTGGATCTTCCGAGCGGCGATCGCCGCGAAGCAGTGATCCAGGAAATTTATCGCCGCTATGGCAAACACGGCGCCGCGATGACAGCAAATGTTATCAGTTATCGCGGACGCAGCGCGGCTCGCGAGATTGGGAAAGCGCTCAATTTTGCGCCGAGCATCATTGACCGTTTTTCCCATCTGTTTGCGAGTGGCGATTTCCCGCACACGCTCGAGCTCGAATCGCAGATCGAGCAGGCTGGTTTGCCGAAAAATCATCCGCGGATGCCGGCGTTCATCAGACTCTATCGCGCGATTTATGGATTGCCGCGGCACCTCGGGCAGCATTCCGGTGGCATGATTATCTGCCAGAACAAGCTCAGTTCGTTTGTGCCGCTGGAAAACGCTTCAATGCCCGGGCGTGTCGTTGCCCAATGGGATAAGGACGACTGCGAAGATCTCGGCATCGTGAAGGTGGATTTGTTAGGCCTCGGCATGATGTCGGTGATGCAGGACGCGTTCGAATTATGCCGTGAACGCGGACGGCCACTCGATCTGGCGCACATTCCGACAAAGGACAAGAAGACGTTCGAAATCATGCAAAAGGCCGACACGATCGGCGTATTCCAAATCGAAAGCCGCGCGCAAATGGCCACCTTGCCGCGGATGAAGCCGGAATGTTTTTACGACGTGGTAATCGAAGTGGCGATCATCCGACCAGGGCCGATCCAGGGTGATATGGTTCATCCGTATCTCGCGCGCCGGGCTGGACGCGAACCACCCACGTATTTTGATCCGCGTCTGGAGCCTGTTTTAAACCGCACACTCGGTGTCCCGTTATTCCAGGAGCAAATGCTCAAGATCGCAATGGTGATGGCCGATTTTTCCGGCGACGAAGCGGAAGAGCTGCGACGCGCACTGAGTTTTCATCGTTCCGAAGAACGGATGAACAAGGTTTGCGCGAAATTGCGCACTGCAATGCAACGCAAAGGGGTGGCGCCGGACAAGATCGAAAAAATCGTTCAGTCCATCTCATCGTTTGCGCTTTACGGATTTCCGGAATCGCATGCGATCAGTTTTGCCATTCTGGCGTATGGCAGCGCGTATTTAAAAGTGCATCGCGCGCCGGAATTTTATGCGAGCCTGTTGAATAATCAGCCGATGGGTTTTTACACGCCTGCGACGATTGTGAAGGATGCGCAGAGGCATGGGTTGAAGATCAAGCCGGTTTGCGTCTCGCAGTCTGACTGGCGCTGCACAGTGGTCGATGACAACACCGTGCGGCTCGGGTTTTGCGTTGTGAACGGATTACGTCAGGAATACGCTGATGTACTCGTTAGGCAACGACAAGCGCAACAATTCGATTCATTGGACGATTTCAAGCGACGCGTTCCGCTCTCAAAAGACGAATTGCGCAGGTTGGCGGAATTGGGGGCGCTCAATTGTTTTGCCGAACATCGGCGCGCGGCGATGTGGGAAGTGGAAGAAACATTGCACGATGATTTGCTGGCGCACAACGCGAGTCATCCTGAGCGAAGCGAAGGACCTCTCCTACGAAGCTTAGATCACACGGCGGGCCAAGAATGTTCTACTACCCTTTGTGAGGTCCCTCGCTCCGCTCGGGATGACTCGCCTTTATCCCGAATGACCTTACCTGAGCGCGTGAAAGCAGATTACGAAACGATGAACCTGACCACCGGCCCACATCCGATGAAACTGTTGCGCGAAAGTTTGCCGAATATTTGGCGTGCGATCGATCTTCC
Organism: Candidatus Udaeobacter sp.; assembly: GCA_035694525.1. Classification (GTDB taxonomy): domain Bacteria; phylum Verrucomicrobiota; class Verrucomicrobiia; order Chthoniobacterales; family UBA10450; genus Udaeobacter. The sequence continues at coordinate 2,451 of DASSFL010000307.1, forward strand.
ACACGCGCGACACGGTTCGATTATCCAAATCGCCGGCAACGTGATTTGCCGGCAGCGCCCCGGCACGGCGAAAGGATTCGTTTTTATCAGCCTGGAAGATGAGACCGGCGTTTCGAATGCAATTGTCGAGCCGGAATTGTTCGAACACTTTCGGTTAGTGATCACAGAGGAAGCCTTTCTGCTGATTGAAGGCGAAGTGCAGAATTCGGACAACGTGATTTTAATCAAAGCGCGCGAGATTAAACCGCTCCTGCACGAACAACTCGTGGGGAGCGAGTCGCACGATTTTCGCTAGCAATATCGCTGCGACTTCCGGTTGGCCAAGCACGCCGCCTCAGCCGTTACTCTCCAGCGTGATGCGGTTCGGGCGTTTTGGGCTCAGTCGGTTTTTCGGATGGTTTTTGATCGGATTCAAGCCACTCGGTGTGGAATACCCCGGGCTTATCGATTCGCTCGTAAGTATGGGCGCCGAAGAAATCGCGTTGTGCCTGCAAGAGATTCGCCGGTAACCGAGCGGAGCGATAACTATCGAAGTAAGCCAGTGATGCGGAGAACGCTGGTACAGCTACCCCTTGCTTAATAGCTGCTGCTACCGCGACACGCCAATTACGCTGCGCCTTTTTGATGATTCTCGTGAAATACTTGTCGAGCAGCAGATTGTGTAGTGCGGCATTGCGCTTGTATGCTTCGACGATCCGGTTCAAAAATTTCGCGCGAATGATGCAGCCGCCCCGCCAGATTGTGGCGATGTCGCTGAGGTTGAGGTTCCATTTGTAATCGGTGCTTCCAGAGCGCAGAAGCTCCATTCCTTGTGCGTAAGAAACAATTTTCGATGCGTAAAGCGCGTCGCGGATTGCATCGACAAAGCGGGGCCGGTTGCCTTTGAATTTTCGAAGTCTTGGTTGCGGCAAAATCTTGGATGCGGCCACGCGCCCTTCTTTCTGCGCAGAGACAACCCGCGCTTCAACCGCGGCGTTAATTGTAGAAATAACGACCGATTGTTTGATAGCAGCTTGAAGTGTCCAGATGCCTGTCCCTTTTTGTCCGGCCTTATCCAGAATCATATCGACCAGCGGATTGCCAGTATCAGGGTCGATCTTTCGAAAAATTTCTGACGTGATCTCGATCAGATAACTGTCGAGCTCGCCTTTGTTCCATTCTGCAAAGACGTCTGCGAGCTCCAGAGCCTGCATCTCCAGGACGTCTTTCATGATTGCATACGCTTCGCAGATCAATTGAATGTCGCCGTACTCGATGCCGTTGTGGACCATCTTAACGTAATGACCGGCGCCATTCGGGCCCATGTAACGGCAGCACGGCTCGCCATCTACCTGCGCAGCGATCTTTCGGAAAATCGGTGCGATGATTTCCCATGACTCGCGCGAACCCCCCGGCATCAGCGAAGGCCCTTTGAGCGCGCCTTCTTCACCTCCGGAAACGCCCATCCCTACAAAATGAATTCCTTTCTCCTCTAATTCCATGCCGCGCCGTTGCGTGTCGGTGAAAAGAGAATTTCCTCCATCGATCAGCACGTCGCCCCGCTCGAGTAATGGCACGACTTCGCCAATAACAATGTCCACCGGCTTGCCGGCCTTGATCATCATCATCGCTATGCGCGGTTTCTTGAGCGCGGCGACAAACTCCTCCAGCGTGCGCGTCGGCTGAATGTTTTTTCCGCTGGCGCGTCCAGCGGCAAATTTTTCCGTGACTTCAGTGGTGCGGTTAAACACCGCAACAGAAAAACCCTTCGATTCGAGATTCAGGGCGAGGTTCTCACCCATCACGGCCAGTCCGATCAGTCCAATATCACATTGATTCGTATTCATTTTAGTATCTTCTTTCCAACAGTTGAAACAGGGGGGCGACTCACTGTAGCGAGCATTTGAACCTTATGGCAAATCCGGTTTGCGAAGTTTTGGTGACGGAAGCGCAACTCAATGCGCCAGAGACCCGAGTCGATGTCACCGCAGGCGCGACAGTCGATTTTAAGGGGATTGTGCGCGGCTCCGAGGACGGGCGCGAAATCGATGGAATCGATTACGAAGCACACCGCGGAATGGCCGAACATCAGCTGAAGCAAATTGCCGAGCAGGCCGCGATCGAATTTGGGCTGCGATCCGTGATCATTTATCATCGGATTGGGTTTGTCGCGGTTGGGGAACCGTCTCTCTTTACGCGAGTGTACAGTGAACATCGCGAAGCAGCGTTTCAAGCGAGTCGATGGATAGTGGAAGAGTTGAAGAAAAAAGTCCCGATTTGGAAACGGCCCCGATTTAAGGGCAAGGCTTTGCGCCGCGCCTCGCGCGGCGAGGCGGCTACAGTATGAACTGGGCGAACCGCATTACTCTCAGCCGGCTGGCGTTGACCGTGCTTTTTGTCGTGACGCTCAATTCCTCGTGGCAATATGCGCGTACCACGGCTCTGGTAATCTTTCTCATCGCGGGCCTGACGGATTTCATAGACGGGGAGATCGCCCGGCGTTACGGGGTGATCACGAACTTTGGCAAATTGATGGATCCGCTAGTGGACAAGATCATGATGGCTGCCGCTTTTATTTCGTTGGTTCCTCTTAGAGCTGTGCCGGCGTGGGCTGCCACGACTGTCGTCGCGCGAGATTTTCTAATTACGGGCTTGCGCCTGATGGCCAGTGCCAAGGGCCAGATCCTGCCGGCAGAACGGCTGGGGAAACAGAAAACTTCGTGGCAGATTATTACGATCGTTTTCTTTCTGGCGCTCCTTTCGATGGCTGAACTGCGATACGTCAGTGAGAAATCGACATGGTGGGTGCGCGCCTGGACCGAAGCCGGGCCGGTACTAGTGTGGATTACCGTGGCACTGACGATTTACTCCGCTCTTGGCTTCGCCTGGCGGAACCGCGAGCTACTTGCACCAGACCAATAGCGGACAACGGGAATCGAACGATTGAATCGTCGGAAATTCTTACGCGTCAAAATTCTAGCGTAAACTGTTTAATTTAAGTATGTTACGCTGAGTTTCGTTGAGCTGGCACATAATCGTCTGAACCAGTTTACAACGCCGTCCTCGATGGAGCATAATCTATCGAAATGCCTTCGATCGTAACACACTGTGACTGAAATGGTTATGTCATAATACAGGAAAGTCCTTTCTGTTGGCACGGCATTTGCAGCACTTTGCATGATTACACTTTTTTTGCCGCGCCATGCAATCAAACGCAGTTTCTAAGCATAACTTCTTCCTGCTCTGCATGGCTTTTTGCGGAGCGATGCTTGCGCCGAGTCACGACGCGAAGGCGTTTGGTCTTGGTGTCGGGGACTCCCACGAGCTGGGCTTCCTCTGGCCGGGCATACAAACAGATAATCAAAACAAGGCAATCTACGTGAATCACTTGATCGGCATGGCTGTTGGCGCGATCGACGTCGCTAATGGCGAAGTCTACTTTCGTTCAAACCATCATTTTAAATCCTTGCCGACCGCCGCCCGGGCCCTTAACGGCGGTGGCAGAACGATAAATCTTCGCACCGGTGGTTTATACACATACCTGTTTGCGACCTACGACGGCTACGGTTCCGAAGTGTGGTACGTCGGTAATCTGAGTGGAATAATAACGATTCCCTTTCTAGCTGCCGGGCGCTACCTCACCGGCTGGACGCTTTTTGGCCCACGTGGCGTAGGGATCCCGGACGGTGGCATTACGGTAATGTTGCTCGGTGTGGCTCTTGGCGTGCTCGCCTTGGCGCGACGCTTCCTAATGCGTTAGCGGTCCACTTAATTCGGGAACTGACAAGACCACATGCCCGCCTTGAGCGCTATAGTAAAAAAGATACGCGAGCACTGCAAAGTCGCCATTGTGCCGGCATGAAAACACGCCGTGCTCCAACACTGATCGCAATTATTGGAATTGCTGGACGACTGGCGATGCTGGTCGCTTTCCCTGCTGAAAGAGTTCACTCGGAGATCCAGACCGTCAAAACCCCGGGTCCCTATCCGTATGAAACACCTGGTCAGGTCCCGGCGCCGCCTCCTGATTGGGACTCATCACCCTTGCCGTCGCCTGCTCCTTTTCCCTATCCCGAATCATCTTCGTCACTCTCTGCTCAGGAGCGCGATTCACGAACAGCAGCTGCCCGACGCCCGCTCACGCCGAAAGCCGTGCGTGAGGCAGCATTCAAATACAATGGAGTATCACATTTTTGTGGATTCCTGGCGGCACTTCCTGCCAACGTTAGCGTGTTCGATCCAAAACTCGGAAGACCGCGCCCACTTGTAAAAGGAGGCCATGTAATACCCAAAAACGTAGCGTGGCTCCGTAAACACAAGCAAGCCGCCG